>CAZFYY010000039.1:0-12401 GCA_964523425.1 uncultured Gammaproteobacteria bacterium | reverse complement strand
CGATAGAGGTAGTCGGATTATGGATTAATAATGGAAAAATCGTATATTGTATTTCGTGGGCTGCGCTTAGCTTCTTCGGGGCGGCTGAACGCCTGTCAGTTGATATGGAAGACTGCGCAAGTTCTTGCAGGTCGCTGCCGATATAGACCCCGACCATTAACACGACAAAAAATAAAAAGACAGCGATCAGCTTCGAATACCAGGTAACTTTATTCCATTCGATTTTTTTCATATTGGAAAAAGATAATTATTTATTCAAGATCCAGCGTCGGCTTGTCGATCGCCATCGGCTCGATGACGCTCTCGCTGCCGGTAATGCGGACGACATCCTTGTCGATTTTTTTCAATTCCTTATAGGCGGTATTGAAATGGTTGACCGTCGTCGACATGCTGGTGCCGAGCTTCTGCATATACGTGTCGTAGACGCCGATATGCTGGCCGAGTTTTTCGACATTGGCGCGGATGGCTAAGGCGCTTTCCTCGATCTGCATGGCGCGCAGGCCCTGCAGAACGGTTTGCAGGTAGGCGAGGAAGGAAGTCGGGGAGACAATGATGACCTTGTACTTGCTGGCGGCGCGCTGGATGAGATTTTCCGTATCTTCGGTGACAGCGCCGATCTTGTTGACGATTAAGTCATAATAGATCGCTTCATGCGGGATGAACATGAAGGCGAAATCCATGGTGCCGTTCTGCGGCTGGATATATTTCGAGGTTTCGACGATGCGGTTCTTCAGGTCGTTGAGGAAGACTTTCTCGAGGCGCTCTTTTTCCACGACGATATTGGTTTCGGAAATGCGGTTATAGTTTTCGAGCGAGAATTTTGAGTCGATTGGGATAATCTTGTCCTTGACGAAGACGACTGCGTCGACAATCATCAGTTCGCCTTCAGGTGACTTCGGGAACGAGTACTGCATCTGGTAGCTGCCGGCCGGCATGCAGTTCTTGAGCAGGGTTTCGAGATAATACTCGCCGAGGATGCCGCGCTGCTTCGGGTTCTTTAAAATATCCTGCAGGCTTTGCAGTTGTCCGGAAAAGTTTACGACCTGCCGGTTGGTTTCGTCGAGCTTGGTCAGCTTTTCGGTAACGTCGGCGATCAGTTTGGCGGATTGCCCGCTGATGTCCTGGATAATCTTGGTTGTCTCGCCGAATTGCTGGCGGTTGGCGGCATGCGTTTCGGCCAGCTTCTCGTCCATCACTTTGCGTAGTTCCTTGTTCTGTTCAGTCAGTCCGGACAGGCGTTCCATGAGGGCGCCGAGTTCGGCCGATGCCTGCGGAGCGGCCGGTTTGCGCAGGAGCAGCATGATGGCGATGATGATGCCGAGCGTAATGATGATGCCGAAGATGATGAAGATGGTTTCCATAGGTGATTGTCGTTATAAGCTGATTTTAGTATACTCTAACTATGAAAGATATTGAAATGGAACCGGTCAAGCCGGAAAAAGCCCCGCTCTTCGGCAAGGACGGCCGTCGTGATAAGCGGCTATTTGCGGTCGTGCCGCAACGGCCTTTTCTGGCCTGGACCTTTAGTCCGGCGCTCGGCTGGGCGCTTCTGCAATTTTTGGCCGGTTTTTTCCTAGCTTGGATCATGTGCATGATTGCGTTTAAATACGTTTTTGCGACGCTGTTTGTGGTATAGATAGCGAGGTTATTAATTATAGGGAGGGGATATGAAAAGCCGAGGGCGTAATAAAGTCGGAAGCAAGCGCGGCAATCCGGGTTATCGGACGCCGAGCTTTTTCAAGAATCAGCCGCATATTGCAGTCGAGACGCCAAGATCGCTAAAGATATATAGAAAAGAGGGGCTTGGGACGAAATAAGCCTTCTCTGATCGTAAAAACAAGAAAATAGCCTAATAATGGGCTATTTTTTGTTATATATTGACAATTTTATAAATATGTGCTATTATAAAATATATTATAGAATATTTCTATAGTATAACAGGAATCATTGTCCGTATGTAATGTATGGAAATGCCCCTTAAAAAAGAAAGGAATCAATCATGAGTGCAAATGGCATATGTGATGGTTTAAGTAAATTAAATGAGTTCGTTAGATGTTTTGATAAAGCCGGATTAACTCCCGAGCTTATGTCAAGAATTATTAACTGCACTGATAATATAGCTGCAGAAGAAATGGTAAAAGCTGCTGAAAAAGCAGTGCATGAAGATAGTCTTCCCTTGGAAAGCTATTTCGGCGCTCCGAGATATGTGACAGAATTTACTCCTTCTGCTACGTATGACCACGTTTCACAGCTCGCTAAAGCGCGTCAGAACGCAAATGGAATTTTTTACCCGGAAATTACTAATGGGAATTTTTCAAAAGTCACCGATAGGTTTGACCCTACTAAGAAATATTCCGTCAGCTTCGTTCCGATAATTAGAGACGTGCGATCAAAAAAGGGGCTTGCCTTCTTAAGAAGCAAGCGTGGGAAATTTGTAGGAGCTCAAGGTGCCTCCTTAATAATGGAGCATTTTGCAGATATTTTTCCTTGCAACAGTGGATTCATATCACTGGACACCGAGGATAATCTTGGAAAAGACGAGAGCGGTAATAGTGTAGTGCCGGTCATATGTCACGGTACAGATGAAAGATTTGATTTTAAAGTTTTTCTATTCAGTGAAAAATGGCCTGCTGGAACCTATCTTTTGTTAGTACAGGAAATTCAATAAAGTGATAATTCAAATTTTTAATCTCTAAGTCTTTGTATGATATTGGCATACAAAGACTTTTTTTATTTCCCGTACTGGCACCCCTTGCTCGAGCACTTCGGCTCGCCTTCTTTCCCTTCGATGAGCGGTTCGCCGCAGTCCGGGCACATCTCGCCGGTCGGCTTGGCATTGAAGGCCGTCTTGCAATCCGGATAGCGGTCGCAGGCCCAGAAGATGCCGCGGCGGCTGCGCTTCTGGACGATGTTGCCTTCTTTGCAGACCGGGCATTTTACGGCCGGGCCATTGTCTTCGCTAATATTTTTGATGCTCTTGCAGGTCGGGTAATCGCTGCAGCCGAGGAAGCGGCCGAAGCGGCCGTTCTTAATCACCATCGGTTTGCCGCACTTCGGGCAAACCTCATCCTTGAATTTCTCCTCGAGCTCCTTAATCTTGGCGTCTTCTTCCGGACCCTTGGACATGGACTTGATATTTTTGCATTCCGGGAAATTACTGCAGCCGAGGAACTGGCCGAAGCGGCCGGTCTTGATAACCATGCCGGCGCCGCACTTCTCGCATTTTTCATCTGACATTACTTCCGGCATAATGTCGTCTTTTTTAACGAGGTCGTATTTAGCGACGAGGTTCTCATGGAAGGGGCCATAGAAGCCGCTGATGACCGGCTGCCAGGCAGTCTCGCCTTCGGCGATGCCGTCTAAATCATTTTCCAGTTTAGCTGTGAATTCCATGTCGACGATATTCGGGAAGTGTTCGACGAGCAGATCGATAACGACGCCGGCGATGTCGGTTGGCTTGAGGCGCTTGTTCTCGTCGCGGTTGACGTAATTGCGCGCTTCGATTGTTGAAATCGTCGGGGCGTAGGTCGACGGGCGGCCGATGCCGTGCTTTTCTAACTCTTTAACCAGCGTAGCGTCGGAGTAGCGGGCCGGCGGCTTCGTGAAATGCTGTTCCGGCTTGAGCTCTTTCAGTTCGAGCTTTTCTTTTTCTTTTACTTCGGGCAGGGTCATTTCCTGGCTCTTTTCCGGATAGATTTTCAGGTAGCCCTGGAAGGTGATGATCTGCCCGGTCGAGCGGAATTCAGCGTGGCCAGCCGTGATATCGATGGCGGTCTGGTCCAGTTCGGCCGGCGGCATCTGGCTGGCGATGGCGCGCTGCCAGATCAGGCGATAGAGCTTGAGTTGGTTCGGAGCGAGGATGCCCTCGAGGCTTTCCGGCGTACGGCCCGCTTCGGTCGGGCGGACGGCTTCGTGCGCTTCCTGCGCGCCTTTCGATTTCGTCTTGAAACGGCGTGGTTCTTTCAGGGCATACTTTTCGCCGAGCGTTGAAATTAAATATTCACGCGCTTCGTCCAGGAATTTCTGGGAGAGGTTCTGCGAGTCGGTACGCATGTATGTGATAAGACCGACGCTGCCTTCGCTGCCGAGCTCGACACCTTCGTACAGTTGCTGCGCGAGCATCATCGTCTGCTTGGCGGAAAAGCCGAGGAGGCGGTTGGCGGTTTGCTGGAGACTGGAAGTGGTGAATGGCGCGGAGGGGGCTTTCTGCGAGCTCTTTTTCTCAACGGCGGAAACGATGTAATCTGCTTTTTCTAATTCTTCTTTGAGAGAGGTGGCGGTCGCTTCATTTTTTATTTCAAGTTTGTCGAGAGTCTTGCCATCGAGCTTGTTGAGTGAGGCGATGAAGCTTTCTTTTTTATCGGTCAGCAGTTCGGCATCAATGCTCCAGTATTCATCTGATTTAAACGCATCAATCTCCCGTTCGCGTTCGACGATGAGTCGGACAGCGACGGATTGTACGCGACCAGCAGACAAGCCACGGGCGACTTTCTTCCAGAGGAAGGGAGAGAGTTCGTAACCGACGAGGCGGTCGAGGACGCGCCGGGCCTGCTGGGCGTCGACTAATTTTTCATCGATCTGCCGTGGATGGGCGAGCGCTTCTTCGATCGCTTCCTTAGTAATTTCATGAAAGACGATGCGCTCCGTCTTTTCCGGGGTCAGTTTTAAAGCCTCGGCTAAGTGCCAGGCAATCGCTTCTCCTTCGCGGTCTTCGTCGCTTGCCAGAATGACCTGCGTCGCCTTATCGGCCAGCTTCTTTAATTTGGTAACAGTTTTCTTGGCCTTGGTCGGGATGATGTACTTCGGCAAAAAATCTTTTTCGACATCGATGCCGAGATTCGACTTCGGCAAATCGCGGATGTGGCCGAAGGATGATTCGACCGTGAAGCCCTTGCCGAGAAACTTGGCGATGGTTTTGGCTTTAGTGGGGGATTCGACGATGACGAGTTTCATAGTGTTGTTTCAAATAGTGAAGGGAGGGAATGGATAATATGAAAGAAGAGGGGAGCGAGGAGTCTTTTAGATCAGGCGGATGTACTGTCTATTGCCAGTATCTGTGACTAGTCCGTTCATTTCCATAATTGTCAGTCTACTGTTTATCGTCCGCATGTCAAGCTGAGCCAGCTGCGCGATCTCGTCGATATGGCGCGGTTCGTGGTTCAGGAGTTCGAGGATTTGTGCTTCTTCCGGAGAGAGCGTTTGGGTATTTATCGGCGGCCGAGAAAGCGGCAGCTGGTCCAGTTTCAAGATCTCGATGACGTCCTCGGCGCTTCGAACGACTGACGCGCCGAGCTTGATAAGCTGGTTTGTACCAGCTGAAGTGGCTGCGAAGATGCTGCCCGGCATCGCCAGTACTTCCCGGTTGTCATGCAGCGCGTGTCGGGCGGTAATGAGCGAACCGGATTTTTCGGCCGCTTCGATAACGAGCGTGCCGAGCGTCAGGCCAGCGATAAGGCGGTTGCGGCGGGGGAAGTTGGTCTTAAAGGCAGGGACGCCGGGCGGGAATTCAGAGATGAGGCAACCGCCCTTCTTTATTATATCCTCGGCTAGCCGGCGATGCGTTGCCGGATAAACGGTATCGAGTCCGCACCCGAGGACCGCGGCCGTTACGCCGTTTTCTTCAAGCGTCAGGGCATGCGCCAGCGCGTCGACGCCAAAAGCCAGGCCACTGATGATGCCGAGCCCTGACCGGGCGAGCGGCCGGATGATTTTGTCGGTTGCCTGAGCACCATAGGCAGAAATCTTGCGTGTTCCGACAACGGCCAGGCAAGGCTGTGAAAATATCTGGAGCGAGCCTCGATAATAGAGTTTCTCCGGCGGCTTATGCATCTGCTTGAGCAGCGCGGGATATTGATTTTCGTCTAGGGCTACTATTTTAATATGAAAGTTTTCTGCCATGTTTTTGATAAAAAAACAAACCCCCTGCGAGGAGGGGGTTTGTGCGATTACGATGTACGCCCGCTTGGACTCGAACCAAGGACCGTCGAGGTATAAGCTCGATGCTCTAACCAGCTGAGCTACGGGCGCATGCGGGCCCAGAGAACGGGCCGGGAACGAAACGGGCGAAAGAGGGTGATCACTAGTGGATTCGAACCACTGACCTCCACGATGTCAACGTGGCGCTCTAACCAACTGAGCTAAGCGATCAGGTGTGGGCTACTGGCCGCGATGTCCCGAAAGGACTTTTCTACGGTAGCATTTCGTATGATTTTCTTCAAGAGCGGTCCCGGTCCGGTGTTATTGCCCGACTTTCATGATGCGTTCCTCGAGATAGGGGATGAGGTTGTTGGCGGCATCGGCTAGCGAACGGTCGAGGGTGGCGAGCGCCAGGCTTTTCGTGCCTTCGCCTTTATACGGCAGAGTGAGGTCCAGCGCGTCGAGGTTTTTGACGCTGTGGACGATGGCGCGGGTACCGTCGCCCTCTTCATACAAGAGGACAATGAGCTGGGCGTCGGGCATGCTGATGATGAGGTCATCGATGACGTCGTGCAGGCTGTCGGCGGTCGTACCGGTATCCAGGAAATCCTGTACGCCGACCGTCGACCAGACGAGTCGTCCGTCGGCGGCATCGCGCAGGCGGGTAAGGACAATGCCCCAGAGCTTCAGGACATTGAGCTGGCGGGAACGGTACAGCGCATTAATAATCTCTTCGCGGCGGGCGTCACGGGCAACGAGGTCTGAGGCGGCCTTAAGCGAATTCGGCGTGACGCTCGTCGTCTTGAAGCTCTTGGTTTCGGCGATCAGTCCGGCCAGGAGGCAAGTGGCGATGTCGGCGTCAAGGCGCGTAGCATCGGTTTTTGCCATGAAATCATAGAGGATTTCAGCAACGGCGACGGCGTTAACATCAACATGGTTAACCTGTCCGTAATTTTCGTTAGCGGCGCCGCGGTCGAGGTTGATGATGGTTGTTTCGAAAAAGAATTCCGTGTCGTTATCATAGACCGAGCCGAGCGATTCGAGGTCGGGCGCGCCGAGGGTGATGATGAGGTCATAGCGGTAGCCGCTCAGGCGCGAGGTGATGTCGTCGTGCTTGAAGAATCCGCTCTTCGGTGAAACGATAAAATCCAGACGATGGTCCTCGACGCGGTACTCGACCTGGTCGACCTCGGCGTTGCTGATATCGAGAGTGATGATGAAGCGGCGGACATTGTCGAGGGAGTGGCCGATGAGGGCATAGCCGGGCAGGAAGGAATACGGGGTGTTACCGAGCGGTTTTTCGGCAACGATGTCGACTTCCTTATTATCGGCCGCGAGCCAGGCGCGCAGGGCCAGGGCGGACGCCACGACATCGCCCGTCCAGTTGCGGTTGAAGGTGATGAGGATGCGCTTTGCTTTGGCGATTTGTTCGCTGATCTGCTGGTCTGTGGTCAACATGCTTGTAAGAAAACCGCCAGGGGCGGTTCGGTTCGCTAGTCAATGTTTCAATCTACGGCAAAGCGGGCTAAATGTCAAGAAAGGCGGGCGTTTCCTTGACAAGCATGGTATTCGCCAGTATACTACAAGGGAAATTTACGCTTGCTTTGGCAAGTTCTTATTTTTCCACGGTCCCTTCGTCTAACGGTTAGGACACCAGGTTTTCATCCTGGTAACAGGGGTTCGACTCCCCTAGGGACTACTCGTAATACAAAAGGAACTCGTAAGAGTTCCTTTTGTATTATGCGAGAGCGCAACTCAGGGGAGTCGAACGGGTAGCAATGAGCAAGGCAGCAACCAGAAGGGTGCTGCCGTAGCGAATGCCGCCTATGCTCCGGCGGAGCATAGGCGCTACCCAGGACAACAAATGAGTCCGCGACGGCGGACGAGTGAGGCGAAACTCCCCTAGGGACTACTATTTTAAAAGATGTTACATAAGTAGCGTCTTTTGAAATTAGTAACGCAACGGGGTTTTTTGTTTCATTTAATCCCAAAAACAGTATATATTGACTTTTATATAATAATATGCTATAATCCTAAATTAGGTATCTTAACAAATTCATGGAAGATTTAGTAAATATGTCTGCAAATCTTTGGTTTTCAGACGTATTTACTAAATCAAACTTTAAATAAAAATGAAAAGAATAGTTATCTTTTTTATCAGTGTATTTTTCTTACTTCCTTTGATTCAAGGTTGCAGTTCTTCCAAGAAAGATCCGTACAAATATGTATTGGAAGATTCAGTTGCTCAGCGCATGCTCGATGAATATGTAAAAGTTTATAAATATGCTCGGTTAGTAGATGTGCAGAACACCCCGCTTTGGGCTAGAGGTATGCTCTATGATTCTCCAGTGTGTGCGTATTCATTGCCATATAGAGGAAAAGCTCCTTTAGATGAAAGATATGTTTCGGTCTTAGCTATGAGTGAAACATATATGAATACATTTTCCTTTGGGTATGAAATTGCAAGGGAGGTAGATGGCATTCTTGAAAGTGTTGGAAAGGTTTATTTTGTTTATAATTATAATGACAAGCAAGGTTGGATAGAGAGCAGTCAGATTATACATAATGAAAGTAAAACTTCGTATTCGTATATGAATAATTGTGGCGAGGTGGCTTACAAAGATTTTCAGGAACTAAGTCTGAAAAAAGAATATATTATTAATTTCACGCCAGCCAGTCTGGCTCATATTTCCCCGACTGCTAAAAAAGGCAAGCGGGTCTGTTAAAGAGTATAGTATTTAGCCAAGTGAATGTATTCACTTGGCTTTTTTGTACCCTTGTGTCTTTAGATGACTCGGGGAGTAGAAAAGGGTTCGGGCAGGGGCCCCTCGGAACGAGTTCCGAATATGCTATACTGCCTTCATATAATTAAGCGCTTACTATGAAAAAAGACCTTGAACTTCTGTTTGAAATCGGTACGATGCGCTTTATTCAGCGTACCTGGAAGCAATTCCTTAATCCCGACGTTGCTAACTTGGCCGAGCATACCATGCGAGTTATCTGGATTGCGCTCGTGCTGGCCAAGATGGAAGGGGCGACTGATACTGACAAAATCATGAAGATGGCACTGGCGCACGACGTTTCGGAGACGCGCACCGGTGATGTACATTATGTCTCGCGCCTCTACACCGAACGCAATGAAGCCAAGGCCATTGCCGACACTTTTGCCGGCACCAGCCTCGAAGCGGAATTCTTGCCGCTGTTGCATGAATACGAAGAGCGGCAGTCGCTCGAAGCCAAGATTGTTAAAGATGCCGATACGATTGACGTCGATATGGAAATGCGCGAACGGCAAGCACAGGGCGAAGGTATTTACGATGCGCTCGTCCCGGCTCGGTTGACGACGAAAGGTGGTTTGCTATTAACGGAAAGCGGCCGGAAATTATGGGAGCAGGTGTACGAATCAAACCCGCATGACTGGCACGTTAAAGGTGCTAACCGTTTCACGAGCGGCGACTGGGAAGAGAAAGTGCAGGCTGATTGACAAGGTCCCTACTTTGACGGACAATAGGTAGACTGAATTGCCTTTTTCACGAATGAAACCAACCCTATGGACTACGACCTTATCATCCTTGGCGCCGGCGCGGCCGGCATGACCGCCTCGATCTACGCCTCTCGCTACACTCTAAAGAATGTCCTGATCGGCGACATCCTCGGCGGCACCACAACCGAAGCGCACAAGATTTATAATTGGCCGGGCGATCCGGGGATTACCGGTCATGAATTGATGGCCAAGATGACGGCGCATGTCCGCGAAACTGGCGGCGAAATCATTTCCGATACAGTGTCGTCCGTCGTTAAGGTTGAAGGGGGTTTCAGCGTCACGACTAAGCGCGGCAAAACCATTAGCGCGAAGCGCATCCTCTTTACCTCTGGCACGAAGCATAAGCATCTCAACATCCCGCGGGAAGAAGAACTGGCCGGCCGAGGCATGGCCTACTGTGCAACCTGCGACGGTCCTTTCTATAAAGGAAGGCGTGTCGCTGTCGCTGGCGGCGGCAACAGCGCTATTTCAGCCGCTTTGTATATGGCTGATATCGCGACGCAGGTCTATGTTGTCTGTCGCGGCGCCGATCTCAAGGGCGAACCGCTCTGGCGCGAGGAGCTGAAGAAGCGCCCGAATGTCAGTATCGTTACCGGCGCCAATATCATCGGCCTGGAAGGGGAGCAGATGCTGGAAAAGATTGTCCTCGACGCCGCCTTCGAGGGCAGCGATCGCATCGCTGTTGATGGTGTCTTTGTCGAGATCGGCCTTGTGCCGCAGACTGAATTGGCTAAAGCTCTTGGAGCTGAGACCGACGAGCTTGGGTATATAAAGGTAAGGCCAGACATGTCAACAAACGTTCCGGGACTGTACGCCGCCGGCGATTCGACCGACGCTTCCAATAATTTTCATCAAATCGTCACGGCCTGCGGCGAAGGTGCTGTCGCGGCGGACGCGATTTATAAGTCGCTTAGCGTCGCATAGGTTTGAGGGGAGCAGAAGGGCATATGGAAATATGCCTTTTTTGTCCCTTTAGCAAAAAAAATGATATACTGGCAATATGCCAATTCAACTGCGCGATTATTTCAAGACCATCATCGACCGTGACGCTTCCGACCTGCATCTGGTCGCCGGGGCGCGTCCGGCTCTGCGCCATAACAGCCGGCTGGAAACGATTTCCGACGAGCCGATTACGGAAGAATTCTTGACCGCTGAGGTAGAGAAATTACTTGAACCCCAGCAGTGGCAGCGCTTTCTCGCGAAGAAAGAGCTGGATTTCTCCTATGAGTTTTTCGCGAAGCGCTTCCGCATCAATCTTCATTTCCAGCGTTCGCAAATCGGTCTTTCGGCCCGCCTTATTTCCAGCCTCTCGCCTGATCCAACCGCGCTCGGCTTCAACGAGACGATGTTTAATCTAACGCGCTTGCGCGACGGTTTCATTCTCGTTACCGGTCCTTCCGGATCCGGCAAGTCAACGACGCTGGCGGCGATGATAAATATTATCAACCAGGAACGCGACGCCCATATTATCACGATCGAGGACCCGATTGAATATATTTTTGAAAATAAAAAATCGCTCATTGAGCAGCGCGAGCTTGGCAGCGACACCTTAAGCTTTGCGGCCGCCTTGAAATATTCGCTGCGGCAGGATCCTAACATTATCATGGTAGGCGAAATGCGCGATCCGGAAACGATGGCCGCCGCCCTGACCGCTGCCGAAACCGGCCACCTCGTCCTCTCGACGCTGCATACCGCCAGCGCCGCCGACAGCATCTTCCGAATTGTCGATTCCTTTCCGCCCTATCAGCAGCAACAGGTTCTCAATCAGCTGGCCCAAACCTTGCGCGGCATCATCACTCAGCAGCTCTTGCCGCGTGTCGGCGGCGGACTGGTCGCTGCCCATGAAATTCTTCTTAATAACCAGGCGGTTGCTAACCTTATACGTCGTAATCAGGTAAGGATGGCATGATACCGATGAATAAATCGATCGAAAAGCTTGTGGAGCGCGGACTTATTGAAAATGACGTGGCCGAAGGACGCAAGCGTAACCTTGACACGCAAGCGACGTATTATTAAATAAGCCGCCTCAGCGGCCTGACGTATATGACTGAAGATCGTTGGCAGCAAATTCTTGACCATGTCCGTTCTTCTTTTGAAGTGGAAGATTTTGGTCGCGAAGAGAACGATGAATTGGGCGGCACCCGCATCGAATACATCACCTTTACGTCGCCGGCCGGCCGTTTACGCCTTGAATTTTCTTCTCATCCGGCGATTCTGGAGAGCAAGACGATCCATAAAAAAAGCGCCGCTTCCGAAATCCGCGTCGAGCACGAGTATAGCGCGACCGAAGAGTCACATACCTTTGATGTCTGGCGCTGGAACGAGCGTGACGAAGACTGGGAACCATTCCAGTCGGCCAGCTTCCAGTAATCCTTTCCAATCTTAATTCCATTGTTATCCTATGAATAAAAAATATTTCACACTCTGTCTGGTTGGCGCCCTGGCCCTCACCCTCGGAGCCTGCAGTTTAAAGAAGGCTCCGGAGCCGAAATCCGATGCCGAGAGTTTTTCTGATATACTCGCTTCGCAATCCGTTGTCAAAAAATTCTCTTCAGCGGCAGATCTTCGGGAATTTTACGCCAAGCGACCGGTTTCCGTTGCGGGGTCGATGGGTAATGCAGCCGCGCTCGATGCGCGGGCGGTTGCGGTCACAAAGGAATCGGCCACGCCGGCGGCAGCACCGAGCGCCACGGGTTTTGGTGGAGGGAATGGCCAGGCCTTCTCGACAACTAATGTCCAGGTCGCGGGCGTTGATGAGTCCGACCTGACTAAGACGGACGGGACATATATCTATTCGGTTAGCGAGCAGAATATTATTATAACGCGAGCCGTCCCGGCCGAGGAGATGAAAATCGTCGCAACCATCGCGCTGGATTCGCGTCCCAAGGAAATATATCTTTCGGGTATTCGATTGATAACATTCGGCTATGCTAATCAGGCA
>CAZFYY010000038.1:0-12481 GCA_964523425.1 uncultured Gammaproteobacteria bacterium | reverse complement strand
TCCTAGAACTGCCCGAGGAAGATGTTGAGCGAAATGGCAAGCGAAGAGATAAGGCGCGATCGTTCGGAGGAACAATAAAACCAGAGGACATTGCTTTTATCATTGTTCGAATGCCTAACTCGCTAATGCCGGGCAAAGAAAAATCTGATGGCTTTTACTCTTTCTCGGGATACGTCTTTAATGAAGATAAAGAGAAACTTCGGGAATTTTTTGAAAAAAAAATCGAGGCTTCATATAAGAAAGCCTCGTAGAAATAATTATCTGTTTTCGAGATTTTTTTCGAACTTTGTTTGGCATTCGATACATCTGATTGTTGAGATAATCTGTAGCCGTTCTTCGGGAATTTTTTCTTTGCAATCAACGCAAATTCCGTAACTCCCCTTTTTTTTCTCTTCTTCAATCTCAAGTAATGCAGGAAGGGTCTTATTGAGATTGGTTAAAAGAATGGATGTATTTGCTCCATTCTCTTCAAGGTTAATGCCTCCCTCTTTAAGGAGATTCCTGGTATCGAGGTGTTTCTCGATATTTTTTTCTGTTTTCAATTTTCTCCTTTATAAATCGTTCAAACTGAATCTAACACAGATAACAAAATATGTCAAGGCTTCTTATTATTTTGCTGTTTAATGAGGCTTAGACAGATATATATAACCCCGGCGGAAATCATGATATCTGCCAGGTTTAGGGTGGCGAAATATCTAAGGTCTAAATAATCAATGACGAAGCCGTATCTAAGGCGGTCAAATATGTTTGATATGCTCCCAATGGCAATGAAGGAAAGCGCGGCAGCCGTGGAGTAGTTATGGTTGGCAATGTTTAGCCACAGGTAGTACATAACCACAACTATAAGCGGAGCGGTAATATAAACTGGATCGATATATGTATTCAAAGAGAAAGAAATATTGTAGTTAGAGGAAAAAGAAAGAGAAACCGCGTTCTTAATGATGGCGATTGGATGTGTCTGCCAAATATAATAAGAAAAAACTTTTGCAAGCCTGTCTAATATGACACAAAACACGGCACCGATAAGTGCCGTGTTGAATAGTTGCTGGCCACGCAGGCGGGCCATATTAGTTCTGTTGGAGCTTGGTCTTGCAGGCGACGCAGGAGCTGGAGAAGGGGCGGATGAGGAGGCGCTTTTCCTCGATCTCATTGCCGCAGTACTTGCAGATGCCGTAGGTGCCGTTTTCGATGCTGCGCAGCGCGGCGTCGATATCTTCGCGGGTGCTTTCTAGAACTTTATCAGTTGCCAGATTGGTCGTATACTGTTCGACTTCCTGGGCATTCTCATCGCTTTCGTCGCCGAAGTTCGGCATCTGCGGATTGCGGTGGCCCTCTTCGTCCTGGCCGATACCGGTCAGTTCGTCGTTGAGCTGCGCTTTCTGGCGGAGCAGATCTTCTTTGATTTTCTGCAGGGTTTCGTTGGTCATATAGTTAAATGCAGCTCTGTTAATGCTTATATGATAGCCTAGGCGGACGGGAAAATCAATCTAGTTCCATTCCTTGTTAAGGAGGCCCTGGCTAGCCGCTTCGACCTGTGCTTCTTGTTTGGAGGAGCCACGGCCGATGGCGACTAAGTCTTCATTGAGATATAGGCCGACTTCAAACGTTTTGTTATGGTCCGGACCGGATTCGCCGAGAACCTTATAATGCGGCGTGATGCCGGTGACTTCCTGGGCCTTTTCCTGGAAGCGCGACTTCGGGTCGAGATAGAGGCGGTGCTTGAGAATATGATCAAGATGGGAAAGGATGAAGCGGTCGATAAAAACTTTAGCGGAGGAGAGGCTGCCGTCGAGATAAATAGCACCAATTAAGGCTTCCATGGCGTTGGCCAGGATATAATGACGGGCCTTGGAATTACTGTCTTTTTCTTCGCCGCGGGAAAGATAGAGATTCTCTTCGACGGACAGGCCGCGGGCAATTTCGGCTAGCATATTGGCGTTGACGAGGCTGGCGCGCCAGTCGGTCAGATCGCCTTCCGGCGTTTGCGGAAAGGCGTGGTAGAGGTGTTCAGTAACGATGATCTCGAGGACGGCGTCGCCGAGGAACTCGAGGCGTTCATTGTGGCCGAGGGGAAATTCAGGATGCTCGTTGATATACGAGCGGTGGACCATGGCTTGCTTCAGGAAATCGCTGTTCTTGAAGGAATAGCCGATAGTCTTTTCGAGTTTGGCAAAATCCTTATTCACAAAAGTAATTTAGGCTAGGCTTCTGTAGCGGGTGATTCAGTGGGGGCTGCGTCGGGTGCGGCTGTTTCTGCTGGAACTGTTTCCGCGCTTTCTGCAGCTGGCTTGGCGGCTTCTTCTTTGGCTTTCTTTTCGTTCTCGATGTCGACGGTCTTTGGCGGCATTTCTTTCATAATCGCGCCGAGGACGCCATTAACGAACTTTCCAGAAGAATCTCCACCAAAAGCTTTGGCGATTTCAATTGCCTCGTTAATTGCTACCTTGGCTGGAATCTTCTGATCATAGACTAATTCGTAGATGCCGAGACGCAGAACGTTGCGGTCAACGATCGTAATCTGGTCAAGCGGCCATTCAGTAGCAAACTTAACAATATAGGCATTGATTTCCTCGACGTGCTCAATAACGCCTTTAACCAGGTTGACGACGAAGCCGTGGTCGTCAAAGCCGGGGGCGAACTGTTCAAAATTTTCCTTTACAAGCTCATCGACCTGCTGGTTGTCGCGGTCGTTGAAATCCCAGGCGAACAATGTTTGCATGGCGATCGTCCGGGAAAGGTGTCGGTTTGCCATAGTGATTTTATTTTTCAGTTAAATTGTTGGGCTAGCCGACTTATTTCTTGGCTTTCGGAGCCTTGGTTTTGACTGCTTCTACGAAACGGTAGGTGCCGCAGTCCGGGCAGGCACGATGTGGCTGAACGGCTTTGCCGCACTTTGAGCACTTGTTAACAGCTTTAGGCTTGAGCGCGTGGTGGGAGCGGCGATTATTAGTCGCGCTCTTAGTGCGCTTTTTCATCTGAACCATAGTGGTCTTGGAGGGCTGCTAGTTGTTGGTTGTCGGATGATTGGAATCAGCAAACAGCTAACAATTACCAGCCTTATTTATTTAATAATACCTTATTTATAACCCAAATAATCCTCTTTAGTCAAGATACATCATATTTTACGGGCATTTTTATGCTATACTATGGCTATATGGATAAACAATTCTTGGCTTTTCCGAAAGGATTCCTCTGGGGCACAGCTTCTTCGTCGTATCAGGTTGAAGGCGGCTTAACGAACGATTGGAGCGAATGGGAGAAATCGCCCCGCCGTCTCAAATGGCTTAAAAAGCGCGGTCTCAACCCTCTTGAGTATCAATCTGGCCTGGCAGCCAACTCCTGGGAGCACATGGAAGACGATATCGCCTGTATCAAGCGTCTGAATAATAATGCCTACCGCTTTTCGGTGGAGTGGTCGCGGATCGAGCCGGAAGAAGGCGTTTTTAATGAAGAGGCGTTGGAAAAATACCGGCATTTCGTCCGGCGGCTGAAGGAGGAAGGCATCGAGCCCTTCGTTACGCTTTGGCATTGGCCGGTGCCGCTTTGGCTGCGCGCGCAGGGCGCCTGGGAAAAGGCCGCGACGATTAAACGTTTCATCCGCTATGCGGAAAAAGTTGTGACGGCGCTGCCGGAAGTAAAATTCTGGATAACACTTAATGAAGTTGAGGGCTATGTCGGCAATGGCTATCTGACCGGCATCTGGCCGCCGGCCAAGCACAATTTTTTTCTCTATCGCCGCGTCCTCAATAATCTTATTGCGGCTCATAATCAGGCGTATGGTGCGATAAAAAAAATTAATCCAGCCGCGCAGGTGACAATCGCCACGCCGCAGGCGCATTTCGTGGCTGCTCCAGACCCAATTAGCCGTTTTGCGCTGAAGATTGCCGATTGGTGGTGGAACAAGCGCTTCGTTTCACATGTTATCGATCATCTTGATTTCATCGGCCTGAATTATTACTGGGAGATCGACATGAAGTATCTCAGTTTCTCCAAGACCAAGGGTCCGCTTGTTTCTGACCGCGGCTGGAGCATCCGACCGGAGGGTTTGTATCATGTCCTTGTCGGCCTGAAGAAGTATGGCCTACCTATTTATATAACCGAGAATGGCATTTCCGATTCGAACGACAGTCAGCGACCGGATTTTATCCGCGGTATGCTGAGAACCGCCCAGCGGGCGATTGTCGAAGGCGTTGATCTGCGCGGTTATTTCTATTGGTCGCTGCTCGATAATTTTGAATGGGCGTTCGGCTATGCGAGTAAGTTTGGCCTCTACTCTTTTGATAAACAAACCTGGGAACGGTCGCCTCGTCCGAGCGCCGGCGTGTACGCGCAAATTGCCAAAGACAACGGTCTGAGCGTAGAATAATAGTATGTTTATCTTCATCGCAATTTTTTCTTACTTTCTTAATGCTGGCGTGTATGTTGCCGACAAGTTCTTGCTGTCCAAACAAGTTCACTCTTCGATCGTCTACGCGTTTTATGTCGGCATCTGGAGCGTCGGTAATTTTGCCTTGCTGCTTTTCTCTCCCTGGCTGCCGACCTGGGGACAGCTTTGGCTCGACTTAGCGGCTGGTTTCCTGTTTCTCTTTACGCTCGTCTTCTGGTATAAGGCGCTGCATCAGAGCGAAGCGACTCGCGTTGTGCCGATCGTCGGCGCGCTGACGCCGATCTTCTCTTTTGTCTTTTCTTATTTATTCCTCGGCGCGACGCTCTCGGTCCAGGAATTCTTTGCCTTCGCCCTGCTTATCGCCGGCGGCATCCTGATTTCCATCAAGCGCACCCGCGTCTACATATTTCGTGAAACCGTCGAGCGCTGTAAAACAGTGGCCTGCAATTCTTTCACTCGTGTCAGCGCCGGCCTGCGCCCCACCTCCCGCCTACTCATAAACTCGGTGATTGCCGCCGCCTGTTTTGCGGCGTACTTTGTATTCATTAAGTATATTTATTCGCATACGGGCCAGCCTTTTATTGGTGCTTTTGTCTGGTCGCGCCTAGGCAGTTTCATCGGCGTGCTGGCTATCTTGCTCGTTCCGGCCTGGCGCAAACTCATTGTGCAGTCTAAGACCGTCGAGAAGCGCAGCAAGAAACAGCTGGCCTTTTTCTTAGGCGTGCGCCTGGCGGCAGCTGCTGCCTTTATCATGCTTAACTGGTCGATCAGCCTGGGAGATGTCGCCGTCATCAACGCCCTGCAGGGCGTGCAGTACATGTTTCTCCTCCTGATTGTTATAGTTCTTGGGGAAAAGTTCCCCAAGCTCATGAACGAAGAAATTGGCGGCAACGTCATGCTGCAAAAGTTTATTGGCGTATTGCTCGTCGGCATGGGTCTTTATTTACTTGTCGCTTAACATGCTTATTTTTGCTTTCCTGTTCTGCGCTGCTTTTGCTGCGCTGGCCTGGCGCCGCCTGGAATGGGCTGTGCTGGCTTTAGTTTTTCTTTTGCCTGCTTACCTCGTGCGCTTTTCGCTCGTCGGCGTGCCGCTGACGTTGCTCGAAGCGATGATATTAATTGTGTTCGCAGTGTGGCTTGTACGGAATGCTAAGTCTTTGCGTAGCGGCGGCGCGAGAAAAGCCTATCCTTTTCGCTGGGCGATTATCGCCTGGCTACTGGTATCTTTCGCGGCAGTCGGCGTCGGCGGCTGGACCTTGAATGCGTTTGGTATTTGGCGTGCCTATTTTTTTGAGCCACTTCTCTTGTTTATCGTCGTCGTGAATGTTTTTAATACCCGCGAGAAACTAAGCAGTTTGTATGCGGCGCTCGGATTGTCGGCTGCTGTTGTTGCTTTGTTTGCCGCTTACCAGTACTTGACCGGCAACCTGATTCCGAATCCGACCTGGGCCGCAGCGGCCGAACGCCGGGCGACATCATTCTTCCCCTATCCTAATGCCGTTGGATTGTACGTTGCTCCGATCATGCTTATCTTGCTCGGCGCATTGGCGGCGGCCTGGGCACGAACGAAACATTTTTTTACTCTGCAAACCTGGCCTTGGCTCATTGGGATTATTCTTTGTCTTGTTGCGATAGTTGCGGCGCGCAGCGAAGGCGCAGCCTTTGCCTCGACGGTATGCTTTATCTTATTCGGGTTATTCGCTAATCGCCGTTTGCGAATTATTACTCTCGGGTTGATTATCGTCGGCGGCATAGTCTTGATTATGAGCGCGCCGCTGCGGGCATATGTGGTGAAGAGCGTGACGCTGCAGAATTTTTCCGGACAGGTCCGCCGCGTGCAATGGAAAGAAACGCTTATCATGTTGCGCGACGGGCGCGAGTTGCGCGGCGCCGGACTGGCGAATTATCAGGCGGCGGTTAAGTCCTATCACCAAGAGGGTCTATTCGTAAAAAACGACGATCCGGATTTCCAGCGCAAGGTTATGTTTGATGCCGAGTACCGCAAACAGGTCTGGCAGCCCTTGGAAATTTATTTATATCCGCACAATATCATCTTGAACTTTTGGAGTGAGCTTGGTGCGGCCGGTGTAATCGTGTTTTTCTGGCTGATTGCCTTGTTTTTCTATTATGGCATTGCTTCGTTTTGGACCGCCGTCCGCCGCCACGACCCCCTTGCCTATGCTATACTGGGCTTGACGTTGGCTCTCGTTGCGACTAGTATCCATGGGTTGGTGGATGTCCCTTATTTCAAGAATGATTTAGCTGCCCTATTCTGGATCATGATGGCGGCGATGGCCATTATCCGCGTTCGCAGTGTTTCCGAAACTAAAGCTTAATATGGAAAAGATTGTTTTACAGAAGTTACTGGCGATGGCCGGGGTCGGTTCGCGCCGTGAAGCCGAGGCGCTTATTAAGGGCGGCAACGTTAAGATAAATGGCCGTATTGCTCAACTGGGCGATCGTGCGACTGAAGAGGATGATGTCCGTTTGCGCGGTCGCAAACTCGTATTTACAAAGCGTTCTGTTTATATTAAGCTCAACAAGCCCAAGGATTACGTCTGCACGACGCGCTCTTTCAAGGGCGAAAAGAATGTCCTGGAACTCGTCCGCATCCCGACTCCCCTAACCATCATCGGCCGACTGGACAAGGACAGTGAGGGTCTTGTCCTGCTCTCTAATGACGGCGAGCTAGCCAATCGCATGACTCATCCGCGCTATGGCGTGGAAAAGGTGTATGTCGTCAGCCTCGGACATGATATTGCCGGCGAAGGCAATAACAAGGAAGCAAGGGCTAAGGCGGCAGAAATTTGCGAGAAGTGCATGTCTGGCATCGAGATCGGCCACGGCGAAGGTGTCGTCAAGGCGGAGCGTGCCAAGCATCTGCGCGGCCGCACCTTCGAGATCGTTTTGCGCCAGGGTAAAAAGCGCCAGATTCGCCGCATGTTCCGCCGTCTCGGCTGTCACGTTGAAAAGCTGGTCCGAGTCCGCATCGGACCCATTGCCATTGGCCGCATGCGTCAGGGGCAATGGATGCATCTGACCGGCGAAGAAGTCCGTCGCCTGACCGGTCCGGAAGAAGCAGGTGCGCCTTCAAAGCGGCGGGTCGCTAGCAAGGGGCGCAAAAATCCTAAGTGGGCATAGGCTTGTCGGTTTAAGAGAAACACGGCGGAAAAGATTTAAGAATGTTTTAAAAGCGAATAATATGGAGAGGTGGCAGAGTGGTTGAACGCGCTGCTCTCGAAAAGCAGTATGCCGGAAACGGTATCGAGGGTTCGAATCCCTCCCTCTCCGCACATAACAGAAGAACGGCTCATAGCCGTTCTTTTGTTATGCTGAGAAAGGAGGGAGAGAACCGAAGGTTCGGGTTATCGAGGATAGCGAGCCACGCGGCCGTCCCTCCGGACGCGTGCGAGCGGCGCAGATAACGTTGTCCGGCTCGCCGGACAACTATCCCTCCCTTATACAAAGTAACCTAAATTCTCCTTAACACTCCTTTCATTTTTACAATATTCTTATAGTCCCACTGTATTTCTTTTGCTTTCTTAAGCCATCGTTTTAGATGAGTGATCTTAATTTCATTCACATCAGTATAAAATATTTCCGCTGCCTTGAATTTTCCTTCAGCCTTTAAATCTTTTTCATCAAAACTCTGACCACTGAAAAACATCAAAGATACAGTACCGTTCTTGCGAACAGAATACGAAACAATGGGATTTCCTTCAATAAACCAGACAGGCGTTCCGTGCCAAATTTTTGCTTCGCTTTTCTTTAAAGTGCTCGTGATAGCAGATTCTAGAAAGACACAAATTTCTTTACTGATTTTCGTCTGTATTTTATTGTATTCGTTAATAGTTTGGGCGGTGCTTTTCATAAAACTATTTATTTATGTATTCTACTGTCCATTCAATGCCGTATTTATCTCTAAGCATCGCAAAGGAGGTGCCCCAAGGACTTTCTGACATTGGCATTTCCACTGTTCCGCCGGCTGAAAGCCCATGAAAAATTCTATCCGCCTCTTCTTTGCTTTCGGCGGTTATTGCGATTTTAGATCTATTTTCATTCTCACTTACTCGGCCCATGCTTTCTGGGACGTCATTGGCAATTAGGACGTTGTTGCCGACCGGCAGAGTAATTCGCATTATCTTATGCGCCTCATTTTCCGGTACGGGGAACTCGTCGCTGGCGATGTCTTTGAAGCGAATAATGCCAGATAACTCACCGCCAAAGACCGATTGATAAAACATAAAAGCCTCCTCGGCATTGCCGTTGAAATTTATATACGGGTTAATTGTTACCATGGTGATTGTTTGTGTTTTTAATGGCATAACTTTACCATTTTTACTATTATTTTTCTATTTGACACTCTTTAAAATAATACGATACAGTTTGAATATTGGATTTCGCGCTCCGTCTTGCTCTTGAGACGCTACAGGAGCCCCAACACCAAAAACAAGAGCCCTTATATTATCCAATACAAAAGGTCGATTGGATGATCTGACTCACGTTTTATCTTCATGGCATATGGATCAAAACGAAAAAGAGAAACTGTCCCTGACGGCTGATGAGCGCTATTGGCTCGAGCGAAAGCTGCCGCGCCGCCGCTGGGATGAATGGGGCTCGCCGGTCGGCCTAAGTCTTGGCTGGGCCATCTTCATTCTTTCGATTGGGGCTTTTCTCTACTTATTGCGCGTGGCTGGACTTTTGAACTAGGATATAACCTTCTTTAATGTTCTTTGGTCAGTGCGTAAACATTAAGCCCGGTATTTTTACCGGGCTTTATGTTAGATATGAATGTAATGGATTGTGAATCGACTTCTTCGCTTAAGCAAAGGAGTTTTGGTATACTTGATATACTGCGTTATATGAATGCCTCGAACCTAGACTCTACAACCGTCAAAATACATCAACTCGGAACCCTCGCCGGAATAATTGCCCCGGTTCTTTTTGTCGGCGTTTTCGTCCTCGAGGGCTGGTTGCGCAGCGGCTATAATTCGCAGACGATGTTTGTCAGCGAGCTATCGCTCGGGCCGCGCGGCTGGATTCAGATTGCCAACTTTATTATTTTCGCTCTTTTACTTTTTGCTTTCTCTTGGCGTGTGACTGAAATGCTTAAGGGAGGAATCGCGGCAAAGGCCGGCCCCCTGTTTCTGGCGGCGGTTGCCACCTGCTGTTTATTATCCGGGATTTTCGTAACTGACCCTGGAACGATTTTCACGGCGCAGAAAAGTCTGCATGGCATCATCCATGGAATCTTCGGGGCGGTCGTTTTTCTGATCATGCCGATTTGCTGTTTCGTGTTCCTGCGCCACTTCTGGAATGATCCGCAATGGCGCGGACTCCGCCTCTGGACTTTGGTGGCCGGCATCGTCATCTTAGCTGCTGTTATTCTGCTTACCATTGCCACTAAGGTATCTCTCGCGCAGAATGCTTTAGCTGAGTGGCGCGGCCTCATCCAGCGGGCAGCGATTATTCCCTACATGACCTGGCTCTTCATTTTCGCCTTGTCTGCTCGTCGATCTTCGTAATACAGCGAAATCTGTTTTTAGCGCTTTTTCGCGGGAGCCTATTTTTGATATAATGTAATAAACGAACCTTTTATTAACGTAAATTAACCCTATGAACCCCACCGCCAAAAACGCCCTTATCGCCATCATCATCCTCATAATCATCGGCGCCGGCTACTGGTATATCTCCGCCCGTAACACGAGCGACACTCCGCCTCCAGCTTCGCAGACTCAGGATCAGACATCAGTTCCATCTGATAATGATCGTATCGTCTCCCCCGCTGGCGAAGAACCAACTGGCACGGCCGTACCTGAGGGAAAACTTAAAGTTGCTAATTTTTCCGGCAAGCTCGAGAAAGTTGATACCGGCTGCTTTGCTGACGGCGAATGCTATGTCGTCATCGACGGCAAGCACGTCACGACGACTATGGGCTGGAGCCGCGAAACGGTCGGGTCCGTACAGGGCGTTGCCGGCTTCGGCGATCTCGAACAGTATATCGGCCAGGAAATCGAAGTCTATGCTCAGGATAAGGGCGACGGAACCTATACTCTCTACGGTAGTGAAGGCTTTTACGTCCGGCTTAAGGAAAAGGCTCAGGAATAAAACACTCCTCCAAGTTATATATGGAAAAGTTCTTCCTAGGGATGCTCGTATTCGTGCCGCTGGCAATCGCCGCGCATTTTCTTAATGTGCCGCACGTCGCCGTCTTTATTCTGGCGGCCCTGGCGATTATTCCGCTTGCTAAATATATTGGGGAGGCGACCGACGAGCTAGCTACATATACGGGTCCGGCGCTCGGCGGCCTGCTCAGTGCCACCTTCGGCAACGCTACCGAGTTGATCATCGCCATCTTCGCCATCAAGGCCGGCCTCCTCGAAGTCGTTAAGGCGTCTTTAACCGGTTCTATCATCGGCAACTTGCTGCTTGTACTCGGTGCGGCCATGCTGGCCGGCGGCATTAAGCACAAGAAGCAGATATTCAACCGCACCTCGGTACTTGCCAGCGCCTCGACACTGCTGCTGGCTGTTATTGCCCTGGTTATGCCAGCTATTCTCGTGCAAACAGTCAGTGGCATTAATGAGAATGTTGTTGAGCATCTCAGTCTGGCTGTTGCCGGATTGATGATTATTTCTTACATCGCCGTCTTATTCTTCAATCTCCGCACGCATAAGCATTTGTACGAAGCTGAAGTCGGTAAAATCGAAACCAACTGGAGCAAGGGCAAGAGCATCGCAATTCTGGTTGTTGCCACTGCGCTCGTTGCTTGGATGAGCGAAATACTCGTTGGCACTATTGAGCCGGTTGTATTGCAGTTCGGCTGGACGGAACTGTTCGTCGGTGTCGTCTTTGTCGCCATTATCGGTAACGCCGCCGAGCACACATCGGCCATTACCATGGCCATGAAAAATAAGATGGATCTCGCTCTGCAAATCTCCATCGGTTCAGCGACGCAGATTGCTCTCTTCGTCGCGCCGGTCCTCGTCATCATCAGTCTTTTCCTCGGCCGGCCGATGAGCCTGGTCTTCAATACTTTTGAGCTCGTCGCCATCATCTTCTCTATCCTCATCGCTAACCTTGTTGTTCAGGACGGCGAGAGCAACTGGCTCGAGGGACTGCAGCTCCTAGCCGCTTACGCTATTATCGGCGCGGCCTTTTTCTTTCATCCTTAGCGCTGCTGATCTATGAAGAGCAACTCTTTTACGTGTCGCAAGGCGACAGCCGCCGATTTCAGTGACTGGCGGAAGCTGGCCCGGCAGCTCTGGCCGGAATTCAAGCTGGCGGATTTCTCCAAGCTGTTTGCCGATATCCGAAAATCACCGCGCTATGTTTCTTTTATCTGTCGCACGACCGCGGGAAAAGCGATTGCCTTCGCTAACGTATCGCTGCGGGTCGATTATGTTGAGGGGTCTGACTCATCGCCTGTTGGTTACTTGGAAGGAATTTTTGTCGCCAAGGATTATCGCAAGATGGGCATCGCCCGCTTGCTCGTAGATGCAGCCGAACGATGGGCGGCGGCTAAGGGCGCAACTGAGATGGGGTCAGATACTGAAATGGGCAACGCGGCTAGTCAGAAGTTCCATCAGGCCATTGGCTTCTCTCAGACCGAAAAGATTGTGCATTTTATCAAGAAAATACGCCGCGACCACTAACAAACTCTCAGCCGCGCAGGCTTTTATTTTTAAACGGATATATGAATCAGGAACATATCACAAAAGTCGGTGTTGGTGTCGCGATATTCAAGGACGGTAAGATTTTGCTCGGCAAGCGCCAGGGCTCGCATGGCGCCGGCGAATATGCCGGTCCGGGCGGGCACCTTGAATACATGGAGTCGTTCGAAGACTGCGCTAAGCGTGAAACGCGCGAAGAAACTGGCATTGAGATTACAAACGTCCGATTTCTCTGTTTAAGCAATCTTAAAGAATATGCCCCGAAGCATTATGTCGATATCGGCTTGATTGCCGACTGGCTGTCCGGCGAGCCGCAGGTGCTCGAGCCGAGCAAGGTCGAGAGCTGGGACTGGTATGAACTTGATAATATTCCCGAGCAACTGTTCGGCGCCGAGCCGCATTATCTGTCGGCTCTCCGGGG
>CAZFYY010000037.1:0-12635 GCA_964523425.1 uncultured Gammaproteobacteria bacterium | reverse complement strand
CTACGCGCCTCCACACGCCTGAAACTATTTTAGGGCTAAAAAAGAGGGTTGTCGTGACGACCCTCTTTTTATTTCAACTCCGGGACCGAACCCGCTGGGGCCTTCGGCTTGCTTTCCGTATCAATTACCTTGAAGAAATACTTCCATTGTCCTCCACCGGCCGCTAATTCCTTTGTATCATTCATCGCGCGCAGGACAACCGCTGCCGGCAGATCACGGCACACTTTAAAGACTGAGTTTTTCTTGAAGGCCGGGACACCTAATTCCTGAATGACGCGCAAGGCCAAATCCTGCCAGCGATAAGCCGGAGCTTTCGGAGCGGGCTTTTTACTGGCAAGAATATCCGCTAGCGATGAGGCCTTGGTTTCTTTCATAATATTACTGACGGTTAGTATAAAGCTCAAGCACTTCGGCAGCGGTTAAGGCGCGGTTATAGAGGCGGACATTATCCATCGAGCCATTCGTATAGTCTACGGTATTATACATATTCCGCAGCGGGGATGTGGCATTGCTGTTGAATATCGATGCCGGAACCGTACCGGCCATAATCGCGCTAGGCAGCACAGCGCCGTCCTTATAAAGGACAATAGATGATCCGTCATACGTAGTCGCAAAATGGTGCCAGTTGGCATCCGCTGTGACAACTGCCGTCGAACGCTGGGATATCACGGTATTGCCGTCTCCCGACACCGACATATAGAAACGGTTATCACCATACAGCTCCATGACATAACTACGTTGAGGAGGGACGCCGCTGAAATACTTGCCGAAGGTGACCATCTTGCCAGATGCCACCTTATACCAGAGGGAGATGGTCAACCCGGTACTCAAATCCACCGAAGAATTATCAGGAACTGAGAAATAATCAGCCGGAGCCGAAGAATCAAAAGTCAGAAATTGCCCGCCATTCATGCCGGGTCCGGACCAGGTCGGGTTGCCGCTCAGGGTAGCGTGGTTACCGGTACCAGAAGAATCGTATAATGTCGATCCGCCGCCTTCATCCATCCGCCAATAACCGACCAATCCGGAAATCGTACCAACCGGAACCTGGCCGTTATTCGTCACGGCAAATCCCCCGGCCGACAATTCACCTGTCGTTCCGCCAACGCAACTGAGCAGCGTATATCCCGGACCATTATATGTATACACATAATTACTGTTAGGACAGCTGCCGTCATTGCGCGGCGTCGGATTACTCGGAATAAGAGCCATGTACGTTGTTGCCCCGTCTGGTGACGTGAGGGGTTGACCGGGCGTTATTACCGACGGATAGGCGTTAGTGTCGCTATAATAAACTTCCAAGGCCTTGCTGACTTGCGCTAAATCAGCCACGCGTTTGCTGTCGCGCGCTTTTTGGCGCGCTGAACCAAGGGCAACGATGGCTAAGGTCGAGAGCACGCCGATGATAGCAATAACGACCAGCAGTTCAATAAGGGTAAAGCCCCGCCGGCGCGCGTAATGACTGGTTTTATACATAAGCAGAAGCAAGATATCTTTAGTATACCATAATAACTTGATTTTATACTCATTTCCTATATAATAAGCATACTATATGGCCCAGATACTTCCTCTCGTTTTTCATCCCGACGACCGCCTTCGCCTCGTCTCAACGCCTATTGATCTGGCCGACATCGCCGGTTATGCCGATCTGGTGGCCGATATGTCCCTGACCATGGAAGAAGACAAGGGCATCGGCTTGGCTGCTCCGCAAATCGGCCAGAACATCCGCCTCATTACCGTCCTCACTAAGGATGGCCCGTTCGCCATGTTTAATCCCCGTCTGGAAAAAAAATCGCGTAAAAAAGAATGGGGCGAAGAAGGCTGCCTGTCTATTCCCCACTTGTTCGGACAGGTCGAACGTCATTACGCCGTCACCTGCGCTTTCCTTGATGCCGAGGGGCAGGAACGTCTTATCGAGGCTGAGGGTCTGATGGCCCGCGTCATTCAGCATGAAATCGATCATCTCGACGGCATTCTTTTCATCGATACCGCTAAAGACCTCCACAACGCCTAATATGCCCCGTCACCGCATCATATTCATCGGCACACCCTCTTTTGCCGTCCCATCTCTGAAAGCTCTCATCGACGACCTGCGCTTCGAAGTGGTTGGCGTTGTAACACAGCCCGACATGCCGGCCGGACGCTCACTTGAGCTTACTCCCCCGCCCGTGAAAATTACGGCAAAAAATTATGGCCTGACGGTCATGCAACCGCCGAAAATTTCCCATATTCTTGACCAGCTGACCGAACTGAAACCGGCCGCCATCGTGGTCGTGGCCTATGCCCAAATTATCCCGGAAAGCGTCCTGGCCATTCCGACTTTTGGCTGCGTCAATGTCCACGCTTCCCTGCTCCCAAGATATCGCGGCGCCTCGGTGATTCAAGCGCCAATTATGAACGGCGATACGACGAGCGGCGTAACAGTCATGGTCATGGACAAAACGCTCGATACCGGCCCGCTTCTCGGCCAGGCCGAATACCGCTTGCGTCCCGACGAGACATCTGCTACGCTGGCTGAGTCCCTGTCGCGACTTGGCGCCCAGGCCTTGCCCGATATTCTCTACGGCTATCTTGAAGGCCGAATTAAGCCACAGCCGCAGGACAATGCGCTGGCTAATTATGTTGGACGCCTGGAAAAAAAGGATGGTATAATCGATTGGCAGCAGCCGGCCGACGCTATCGAACGCTTCGCCCGCGCCATGTATCCTTGGCCCTCCGCCTGGACCTGGCTTACCGGCAAGCAACTTAAGGTTCTCGAAATCGATCCGGCAATTATCGAAATCAACACCTACAAGCCGGGCAAGACGTTTCTGTATAACAGCAATCTCGCTGTCCAATGCGGCCAGAATTCATTGCTCGTCCGCCGCTTACAGCTCGAAGGCAAGAAGGCGATGACAAGCGAGGAATTCCTGCGCGGTTATAAGGACTCGGTCGGCAAGATACTAGGCTAAAAAATAATCACTTGGTCCCATCGTCTAACGGTTAGGACGCCAGGTTCTCATCCTGGTAATAGGGGTTCGATTCCCCTTGGGACTACAATTTTAAAAGACGCTACTCCGGTAGCGTCTTTTAAAATTAGTAACTCAACTAAGGGGAATCGAACGGGCAGGAGCGAGGTAAGTTCCGAGCCGCTTCGGTCGGCGAGGAACGCTAACGAGCGTCCGCTGGCCTGGCAGGAACAGATTTAGAATAAAAAAAGTCCCAGTCTATTTCTAGAGCGGGACTAACAAAATATTATATTACTAACTAAATGTTACCTTATTGCTTATTTATTGGGTTTTGCTTCGCCAATAAATAAATTCTTTGCTTTGAACAAACTTATCAAAGCAGTTATTAGTGACATCGGTTTAACCTTTGAATATAAGGTCTTTACCGATTTACTGCTTCCCCAACAGAGAAGAAATCCTGTCGGATGTTCAAACCACAAGCCTGCTTCACCGGCTGCTTTGATGACCTCCATGATAGAAGGATCATTGGCAGCAAATTGAGCCTTGCCTCTGAAATAACTGTTTCTTACTATACCAATATTACATTTATTGATATAGACAATTGCCTGTACCCCTCTTTCAAAGAGTACGGCGTTAAGGCTTGGGCAGCCCGTATTGTTAACCAGCGCAATCTTGCCGTAGTACCAATATTTGACACGAGGTGTCTTTATGAGATCCAGGGCATGTAAGCGCGTCTTACCGTTTGCTAACAATCCGTCAAATATAACCGCTGCATGATGCAGAAGGGTCAAGGAATGTGCAGACTGAGTTTTAATGGCATTAAAGATGGCAGCTAAGGAAGTCTCGGCTAATTGTTCAGCCGTCTCTTCCGATAAGCCATACTCTTTTCTAGAGAAAAGCGCATCGCCTTCTAAAGAATAGGCTTCTACGAAATCAATAATTGATTTCATAGCTTCCTGGTCCTTTGCCGGTGCATATTTGACCATGACCGAACGGAAAGGCTGCGAGCCGGAACGCTCTTCAAAGCTCCATTCTTTGTTTGGTGAAGAATATTTTGAATGTGCCCACACGCAAGCGGCAGCATTCAATGTGATATTCAACGTTTTAATCGGCGAGTCAGAATCTGACTCAAGTCCAAATTTCTGTCGGCCGATTTCCAGGAAGCCTTCATAAATCATTCCTGTGAAATGTATTACTTTAAGATCATCACACAACTTCTTCTTATATGCTCCGAATGTCGAGCAAAAAGACGTTTGACTGAGCATTTGGAACGCGCGTGTTCCGATTGTATCTGGTGTCAAATGATAGACCGCATTCCCGTAGGAATCGTCTACTGTAATGACGGTTGCCAAAGAATCGAAAATCCTCTGGTCGTTGTCGGAAGCGAAATGGGTTAAGACATGCTGGAAGGCGGAGCCGACACCACTCTCTTCATGAGAGCCTTTATGACCCTTTCCACCGGCATAAATATCAACTGCAAAATCATCGCCGCGTAAGCCGCTGCCATTATCATTCGCATCAACGAATTTAATTTCAGCGTCCGAGTATTGCGGAACATTCTTCTTTACTACCTGAATGGACAAGGCAGCGTCGGGGTCGACGTTACCGTGTGTTACGAGGCGCCCAGCCTCGTTATTGATTGTTACGATAACTGGTACTTCTCTGGTGCTTGCCGCGGTTGATTTACCACCTGATAAATCGATTGCCTGTTTAGCCATTTTTCTATTTGGTTTAATTAGAGAAAAGGCCATACGCCAAGCAGCTTGGAATATCGCTTTTTCTCTAATAAACGCTGTGTTTTCAAGGTTCTACCCGATATAGTATTCTAGCACATTTTATATACTTTGTCAATATGTCTCTAAGAAAGGCGATTATTAGGGGAAATATATACAAAAACAGCCTTTTCCGAAGAAAAGGCTGGATTTTTACAGGTAATAGCGATTAGGTCTGGCGCGAGTTATGCAAGAGCATTTCCAAGGCCTGTTCCATAGAACCGGCCGGCATAACCGCTCCCCCATTGACGAAAAAGATCTCGTCGGCATTTTCAATGGTATTGAGACGATGAGCAATAATAACCTTGGTCGTCTTAGCCGGCAGATTACTGAGAATTTCTTCGAGCAGCTGTTCGGTAACCGTATCGATATTGGCCGTCGCTTCATCAAGAATAAGCAAATCAGGATTACGCAAGACGGCGCGCATGAAAGCGATTAATTGTTTTTGACCGAGACTGACCGCATCGCCCGTAGCCGTTAACTTCGTATCAAGACCGTCGTCAAAGCGACTCAGAATTTTTTCCAGGCCAGCCGCCTTAATGGCTCGCGCGAGGGCCGATTCGTCAGCAGCGGCATATGCTTCATTGCCGTACAAGATATTCTCGCGTACCGTGCCGCTAAAGAGTATCGGCTCCTGCAGAATAAAGCCGATTTTTTTCGAACGCTCAGCCGCTGAGTAGCTGCGGATATCACGGCCGTTAAGCAAGACGTCTCCGGTTGTCGGATCATAGAGACGGGCCATCAGCGAAGCAGTCGTCGTTTTACCGCCGCCGGTCGGACCGACCAGCGCGTAGGTTTTTCCGGCTTCGAGGCGAAGCATAATGTCATGCAAGACTGGCTGGCCGCCCGGGTAGAAAAAATGCACGTTACGAAACTCCATAACGGCACCGGAATCCCCTCCGGCCGCCGCCGTCAACAGCGGCAAGTTGCTCTCCAGCACGAGAATTTCATGTACGCGATCCCAACTGGCGAGGGCCGTTTGAAAACTTGACCAGAGCGCTGCGAGCTGGCGCAGCGGATTATAGAAGCTATTGGCATAGGAAAGAAAGCTGATAAGCAAACCGATACTGAAGTGGCCGCTCGCAATCAGGGATATGCCATAAGCCAGCACGATAAGCTGGCCGACGTTGGACGCCAGTCCGTATATCGGCGTGAAGGTATTGTTAGCGATACCGGCGCCGATGGAAGCCTTGTAATTTTGTTCATTAACTTCCTGGAAGCGCTTCTTGAAATAGTCGCGGCGGTTAAAGGCGATGATAACTTTGAAGTTATTCAAGCTCTCCTGGATTTCCGAGCTGAGACCGCCGAGCGACTGTGAGCTAGTCAGGTTTTTGCGCTTCACCCAAGGCGAGAGCAGCTGGGTAATTAAAATGAGGACAAGCGCCGGCGCGAGCGTCGCCGCTCCGAGAGTAACATGCAGACTGAGAAGGAAAACCGCCGAGCCGAGCATGAGAAAAAGGCTGCCGATAAACTGGACGAGCACCTGCGAGAAAAACTGGTTGATTTTATCAGTATCGTTGTTGATACGGGAGATGAGGTCGCCGGCTTTATTTTGATTGAAGAAAGCTACCGGCAGTTCCTGTAATTTCTCGAAAATGCGGTTACGCAGGCGGTAGAGAACGCGTTGGCCGACGCCGCCCATCAGACGAATCTGGATGTAATTCGTTACCAAGCCAAGAATATACAGCCCAAGAATAATAGAGGCATAGAAAAGAACGCCGCCGTAATTGCGGCCAACAATGAAGGTATCGACAGCATGGGCGATTAAGCGCGGAGCCGTCAGGCTCAGTCCGGAGTTAACAACCACCGCGACGATCGCCCAGGCCATGATTTTCTTTTCCTCAATGATCAGTGGCCACAACTTCTTTATCGCCTGCCAGGTAGAGGTTTTCTGGCCAGGCTCTTGTTTGCTAAGATTGTAATTCATAAGCGCTGGTGCTTTGCTGTGAATCATAGATCTGGACATACTCAGGTGAAGTCCGCATCAATTCCTCGTGCCGGCCGCTGGCTATGACCTCTCCTTCCATCAAGACGACGATCTGATCATATTTCTCGACCGATGAAACTTTCTGAGTGACGGAAACAAGCGTCAGGCCGGGATAATTCCGCTCAACATTTTCCAGAATTTTCTGTTCCGTCGCCGAATCGACCCGGGCGGTGAAGTCGTCAAGAAGCAATATTTTTGGATGTATCGCCAGCGCCCGGGCAAGCATGATGCGCTGCTTCTGTCCGCCGGACAAGCTCGTTCCCCGCTCGGATACCATGCTTTCTAATCCGTCAGGAAGCGTGGCGATAAAGTCGGATAATTCGGCCGTGTCGATTGCCATACACATATCCGCTTCTTTCACCTCGGTGTTAAAGGCGATATTTTCGCGCAGACTAATATTAAAGACAATGCTGTCCTGAAAAACCAGACCGACCTGTTTATAGAGCTCCTCGCGGCGGTACTCGTTAATATCGCGCCCATCGTAGGCCACCCGCCCGCTCGTCGGCTGAATAAGACCAATCATCAGATTAAGCAGCTGGGTTTTTCCGGCGGCGGTCGGTCCGATAATCGCCGTCTTGCTACCAGGAACAATCGACAAGGAAACATCTTTCAGGGCCGGCTTCTCCCCGAAGTTTAGCTGCACATGCTCAAGACTGATTTCCCCCTGCAGCGGCGTCACAATCGTCCCCTCTTCACGCGGGGCAGGCGCGCGCAAGACAGCGACAATACGGTCGTACGATGCCTGAGCTTGCGCGATGATATTGCTCATAAAACCGATTAAGAGAATCGGGAAAATAAGAATAACCAAATAGCTGTTAAACGAAGCGAAGTCGCCGAAGCTCATGCTGCCGTTGATGATAAAACGACCGCCAACAACAAGAATAAGAAGGATGGCCAGGTTGGAAGCGAAGGTGATGATTGGAATCATTGCCGAAAAAAGCTTGAGAATTTTCGTGCCGACATCGCGGGCGTTGGCGTTAGCGTCGGCAAACTTGGCATGCTCCAGCTTCTGCGAATTAATAACGCGAATAAGGGCGGCGCCAATAATGCTTTCGTTAATGACTTTGTTAAGCCAGTCGATAATCTCGCGCGTCTTCAGGAAAAGCGCCCGCACTTTGCCAAGCACGACAAAGAACGTCCCGGCAATAATTGGAATGATAATGAGGACGGTTAAACCGAGACGCCAGTTTATGGAAATAAGCAGAACGCTCGCCCCGACAATAAGAAACAGTGAAGAGGCAATGTTGACGATGGCCTGCGAAACATAGTTCTTTACTGAATCGATGTCGGATGTTAAGTTTGTTAACAATTTTGCGGCAGTGGCCTGCTGTATTTCGGAAAAACTCTGCGTTGAGATTTTGTCGGACAAATCGCGGCGAACATCGCGTGCCACCCGCTCCGAAGCGTAGGTCTGGGCGATGCTTTGCAAATAGGTCAGGACAAAAATTACTCCGGAAGCAATTGAAAATTCCCATAGCACCTTCGTCAATCCCTGACCGCTCAAAAAGCTGTCTATGCCATGCGAGATGAGGCGAGGCAGCCAGAGCGTCAGGGCATTAGCCGCCAGCGCAACCACAACCAAAGGCACAATAAGGCGCCAGTAAGGCTTAATAAGGCCAAACAAGGGAGCGGATGGTGGCTTGGCTCCCTTTATTTTTTTGGGTTCTTCTTTCGTACTCATATACTACTGCTTTTGCTTGTAAGACGTTCTCACATCTTCATAAGATACAATCATACGTAAAAAATACCATTTAGTCAAAGGTCGCGCCTAAACATTATTCAGTATGACAGACTGCTAATATTGACAAATACGTAAATAAACGATATGGTAAAACATTCTTTCAAAAAATAAATCGCTAATCATGCAAAAACCAAATCTGCGGCTAAACAGGGTTAATCTCAAGGCACTCATCAATAAACTGCGCAATTACAAAGCGCGCTATATACAAATGGGAGAAGAAAAAGCCTATCTTACCTTTTTCAACTCATTGACTGATGATGAATGGCGGGAAATTATGTTGTTGCTGGCTGCTTTCAATCCTTCGATGCCGCCATCCTGTACCTGGAAATTAGAGATTTCGGACATCGATTTATCTAAAGGCGATTTGCCGCTCTATTTCCATGATGTCATTGAATCAGCCTACTGGGACACTCTTAAACTGTTCCAGGAAATCAGCATCGAAAGCCGCCACTCTGCTTTCCGTGCCCTTAATCAATTATGCCTTACCGCTCTACAGGTTAAAGAGCCGGGTTTTATCCAGGCTATCATGCTCTGGCCGGGTGTATCGTTGCCAGGCTGTCTCTCAACCGTTGTGCTGCGAGAAATTATCAGGCGAAGGCATATCTTTCCCAATGACGATCCCTGCATGTTTATGAGCCATGAACTCATCAACACATCGCATCACTGGCCGAATAGACTGCCGCACAGGGAATACCTGAAGCTTCTTGTTGAATTGCAAACGGAAAAAGGCGATGGCTACGTGCAGCTAGAATTCAAGTATCTCGTGGAGCACGAACTGTATGCTGAGGCACTGCGCTGTCTGATTAAACTGAAAAAAGAACCTGTTCTTATAATGAAACTGGGGCACGCCCTTCGGAGCGTTACATCATTCGACACGCTCTGGAATGAAATTTCAGACAAACTGCATCCCGGTGTTAAGAAAATGATCGGCGAAGAAATATTAAAGCTCTCGAAAATATAATTAGATATTTTGTCACAACGGCTGCCTAAGCAGCCGTTTTTTTATATGTTAGTTTCCCCACCAGCCGCGACCGCCGCCGCCCCAGTTGCCCCAGCCTCCATTTCCATTTCCGTTTCCATTGCTGCCGTTGCCCGAACCCTGGTTATTGCCGCCCCAGCCACTATAAGCGGCCGGAACTTCGCGCAGCGAGGCACGACGCCCGTCAGCGATGATATAAATAGTGGAAGGGGTAGCAAACAGCGAGTAACCGCCGCGCCACCATTCCTCGTACGCCTTGCGGCTTTCGACAAGCTGACCGGACGAGGAGAACAGCTTAATGTCCGGTCCGCCCTTGCTGGCCGGAGCGGTGATAATCGTATATGTACCCGAGAGAGACGAGGCCTGAACCGCTACTTTTACGCCGCCGCTGAATCCAGTGTCATAGGCAAAGAATTCGGTATCAGGGTTTCCCGTCATATCAAAAGTCCTGACATGCGGTCCACCACCGGGACCCGGCGAGGTAACGATTCGAGCCGGCGAACCAGCCGTTGCCGGCTTGATAGCAACGTTCACGCCGCCTTTAAAATTTTTGTTGTACGGAAAGAAGCCGGCAATAGCTGTTCCATCTGCCCGGAAGACGCGTATCTGCGGTCCGCCGCCCGGTCCGGCGCCGGTGACTATTTCCGCTTTGCCATCGCCATCAAGGTCACCAGCCGCTACCTGAACGCCGCCTTTGAAAGCCGCAGGGTACGGAAAGAATTGTCCCAGAGGAATACCAGTTGAGCTAAGGATGCGGACATGCGGTCCGCCGCCGGCACCGGCACCCGTTATGATTTCACTGATGCCGTCGCCATTAATATCGCCCGCCGTAACATTTACTCCGCCACGAAACGCCATCGGGTAAGGAAAAAATTGATTCAAAAGGGTACCGTCAGCGCTCATCACCTTAACGTGCGGACCGCCGCCCGGCCCGGCACCAGTCACTAACGTTGCATTTCCACCAAAGTTACCAGCGGCGACAGTCGCGCCGCCTTTAAAATTTCCATACGGCAATATTTCGTTAGCCAATTTTGGCCCATCAACCGGCGTTGTAATACGGGGCGCTGCTTTTAAACTGGCATAGGGACTATAGGGCGCACCGCTGGGATCATGTATTTCAAAATGCAGGTGGGCGCCGGTACTTTCGGCATTACCGCTATCCCCCATCCAACCAATCAATTGGCCCTTAACCACCGGCGCGCCACTAAAAATATCCGGCGCATAGGCGTGAAAACCACCTCCCTGTCCGTCATCCGTTCCCGGATTGTCATTGTTGACGTGCAAATACCAATAGTTGAATCCTTCAGCATCGCGAATATTGACGGCGTAGCCCCAATCCGGCTGAGGATATTGGACCCAGGAAATCGTACCGTCCGCCACCGCTACTAATGGCAGCATTTTTTTGCCCATAAGGTCATTGCCTTCATGCGTGTGACCGCTACGCGGCGCACCAAAATCATCATAATACGAAACCGTTCCAATTACCGGAAAGACAATTGAACGGAATTCACCGGCGGCTTCAACGGCCGACCGCGGCACAAAAGAACATACAAGAGCGAGCGATAAAAAAACAGCGCCGAAACGACGCAAATGGTTTGTATATGTCATGTAATAGGATACGCGAGAAACGACGGAATGTTACGAGCTCCTGAAACGCCTACGAAGTTCGGGGAAATGAGCGGTAGACATCTTCAATCGCCTTAGCTAATACTCGGTCTTTTTCCGTAACAATATCCCCCTGATCATGCGTTGATAAGGCAAAAGAGACCGTATTATAGGTATTTGTCCAGGTCGGATGGTGGTCATGCGCATCAATAACAGCCGCAACCTTCACCATAAAAGCAAATGCCTGCGTAAAGTCCTTGAATTGGTACTCACAACGCAACTTGTTATTAGTTTCTTCCCACATACCCGAAGTATAGCACAGTCTCCAGATCGCCGCTTAACAAGTCAACACGAAGATTAGCGCCACTCTTTTCCCTGCCTCACAAGCAATTTTTCGGCATGTTTCGGCTCTTTCATGAGACGCTTAACAATTTTTTCAAGTCGCACAGCCTGTGAGCCCTTAACGAGTACCAGGTCATGCTGTCTAACTTTCTCGAACAAATATTCCGCCGCACTAGCGGCATCAGCAAACCCGACAATCTGCTCTGTCTTCATTCCTTTCTTGCGCGCCTCTTCGGCAATCAAAGATGCTTCGGCGCCAACCGTAATAAGATGATCAAAACCCTTACTGGCCACATACTCACCGATCTCGTGATGGGCGCGGCGACTTTCGGCTCCTAGTTCGCGCATATCGCCGAGGACTATCCATGATTCGGCATACTGGGTCTGGTCAATTTCCGCAACCGTATCAAGACTTTCACGGACGGCCTCCGGCGAAGAATTATAACTGTCATCGATTAGGAATCCGTCATACGAGCCGGCCAACAAACGCATGCGTCCGGCCGGAGTTTGGAAGGTTTGTAGCGCCTGGGCAATTTCAATGGCGTTCAGCCCATAGCTAAAGCCGACAGCAGCGGCAGCCAGGGCAGCCAATATGCCCGGTCGGCTAATCAAACCGGGAATAGAAACGGGAACGGCCGAGCCGTCATAAACGAGTTTGAAGCTGACTCCCGGATCATCGGAAACATGGAGCGAAATATTTTCCGCGCAGACGTCGGCCTGTCTTGAAAAACCATAGGTAAGTGTCCGGGCTTTGCTTTGGCTGCCGGCCGCCCGCAGCCGTTCATCTTCATAATTTAAAACAAAAACGCCGTCGGGGCCGAGAGCCTCGGCCAACTTCAGCTTTTCGGCATGCAAATCAGCGATTGATTCAAAGAACTCGGCATGAGCCGTTCCGAGCCTGGTAATAACAGCGCGAGCGGGCGGCGCAATAGCGACCAGCGCCGACATGTCGCCGGGATGATCAATTCCCATTTCCAAAACAAGCATTTCCGGATAAGGAGCCTGCCGATCAGTCGCTATCTTCCTCGCGTCAGCTAATACCGCGCGCCAGCCGAACAAAGAACGCCCAGGCGAAGCGGCGCCGATAACGGTTAGCGGCAATCCAATTTCATTATTATAATTTTTATGAGTGGCGCGCACCGCAAAACGCGACGACAGGACAGCCGCAATCGCATCCTTAGTTGTTGTCTTACCGACGCTGCCGGTAATGGCAATGACTTCTGGCTTACGGGTAACAATGATTCGGCGGGCAGCCTTAGCC
>CAZFYY010000036.1:1397-12710 GCA_964523425.1 uncultured Gammaproteobacteria bacterium | reverse complement strand
ATTTCCAATTCTCCAATCGGTCGCCAAAACGCCCAACTAGTCATTCCAGCGGACCGAGTACGGCCGCTGAACTCCACGTTAGGCGTCACATGAACGCTGGATCGTCGTACATGATGCCGCAATCTCTGCATAGTCCGTGTGCCTTGTACGGATCATCGGTCCTCACCCACCTGTCACGCGGCAGGAATTGCCCACAGTCGCGGCATTGTTTGTGGTAAATGACGCCTAGCAAGTCGCTAGATGTCGTTGCTTCGCCACTGATCTCGATCACCAGGCGGCCGTCTTTTCGATATGCTTTCATTTAATCCTCGGATGTATTCGTCGAACATCGCCTTGCGCATCGCCTCGCGCATGTCTGCCAAAGTCTTCGGCATCGTGTAATGCCTGAGCGCCGAACCGGATGCTTTCAGCACCGAGTCAAGAGCCGCGTCAATTCGTTGTTCTGGTGTCACTTTAAATCCTCCTGCATAACTGTGCCTTCAGCTCGGACGCCTTCGTTGCGGATCATCTTGTCAAAGGCTGGGCTGAAGTTGGCCATCTTTCCCCCCTATCCGTCTCCGCCCGTAGCCGCCCCAATAGTTGCCCGGAGAACCCGGCCCGCTTGAATGCATCGACCATCGTCGGGTCGGGGGCGGCACCGGCCAGATCGGCCAGGCGGGCGCGGAAGGTGGCCAGGTCGTCGGTGGCTTCTGCCATGTCGATCAGCTCGCGCACCCGTGCGCCGAGCAGCCGCTCCCAGTCTCCCGACAGTTCGGCGGCGGCGGCATCGATGCTGTTCTGGTCTTCGGCCCGCGCCGCTCCTGGTGATTCGGCGAACGCGGCCGGCAGCGCCGGCGGCGGGGCGGATTGGTCGGGCTTTATCAGCTCGTACCCCGGACCGTAAGTCTGTTCGATGCGCTCCGGCGTTGCCCTGTACCCCATCTCGAACAGGGTTTTGTCGCGGGCGGCAGCCGTGGTCAGGTCTTCTGCCTCTTCAAAATTTCGCCAGACCTTCGGCGCGGCGGCGCCGGGGAAGTTCCAGGCAGTGAGCCATGTCGCGACTGTGGCGTTGAATGAGGCGCAGATCAGGTCGCTGTCTCTTTTGGCGAGCATCTCCAGCACGTCGCCCTGCGTGTCGTCGCTGCCGAGCCGTCCCGGAGTGCCTTCGGTGGTGGCGGTCTGCCCAAGGATCACTTTGGCGATCGCGCGGTCCATGCGGCCGTACAGTTCGGCGTAGTCTGCGCTGCCGCCTCGGGCGGCTTCGAGCAGCTCGATGGCCATGCCTTCGGGCAGGATCACGCCGCTCTCGCTGGTGATGGCTTCGAGCGCATCGAGCAGTCGCGCCCTTTCAGCCGCCGTGGCATTGGCCGGATAGGTGCCCTTGGCGGTGGGGGTGCCGAACTTGTCGAGGAAGGTGGTCCACAGCTTGAGTCCGCCGCGCTTGAAATAGACCGGCCAGTAAAGCCAGTGCGCCAGGCCGAGCCCGTAGGGTTCGTCGTCGTGGTCGGCGCCGGTGGCGTAGCTCCAGAACTTTTCGGGGGGCATCAGTTCGCCGGGGTCGACATTGCTCATCGTCCGCAGCCGCAGATTGCCGGCGCCATCCCAGCCGAAGCGACGGCGATCGCGCACGCGGATGTCGCCGATCGACACCTTTCCGCCATTTTTATCCCACAGACATTCGGCCACCGCGTAGCCGTAGAAGATGCCGTAGAGCATGCGGTCGGTGATGCGGTCGAACTCGATGCGCAGCAACTGCTCGCGCAGAAACTCGGCTGCCTGTTCGTCGATGGCTTGCGCCCCCCCAGCGACCACCTGCCATTCGCGGCTGGTCACTGCGAGCCGGCGCTGCGCCATGCAGGCGCCGACCTGATCATCGCGCAGCACTTCGGCGTAGAGCGTGTGTGTTCCGCCGCGCAGCCGCAGTACGCTGTCCTGCGGGCGCAGCAGCATCATCGGATCGACGAAGCCACGGGTGATGTCGTTGCCCATGCCGGTGGTGGCGATCTCGCGCAGTTCCGGGCCCTTTCTGGATGGCGGTTCGGCAAAACTGCTCGGCACGATCATGCCGCTTGGTCTCATCACATAGCTCATTGATAGCCCTCGCTTGCGAGCCTTTTCCCGACCACGCCAAAGCCGCGCCCGGTGTCTTTGCCGATGTATCCGCCGTATTGATCGACCTCTCTGCCAAGCCGTTGCGAGCCGGTTGATTCGTAATCGATCACCACCGGCTCCATCGCGGCTCGGGCATAGAGCATCATGGCCAGCGCGATGGCACTGTCGCCGTGGCGCTGGCCGCCGTCACTGCCGCGCGCCCTGCCACCATCCGGGATGCGGATCACGCCGCCAACCCTGCGCAGGCAGCGCAGATCGGCCAGCACGTCGGCGTGCCGTGGCAGGTCGATGCCGCGATCCTGCACCGTGGCGATCAGTCGCGGCATATGCTCCAGGTACCACTGTGTGGAGAGCTTGATCTGCTCGATGCGCGATGCGCCGTAGCGCTGCATGGCCACTTCGGCCAGGTAGCCGCCATTTCCGCTGGCGTCGAAGGCGGCCGCCGCGAAGCGCGGCAGGCGGTCGATGACGTAAAACACCACCTGCCGCTGCTGCTCGTAGGGCACATTGCGCAGCTCGACCACCGCTGCGGTTTCGAGCCCGAGCGTCGCGGTTTCGCTGGCGATCCAGATGTCCGTCAGGTCGATGGTGCGCCCGAAATCCTCGCCGACATAGCAGTTGCGGTTCGGCGGAATCCGCTCCAGCAGCGGCAGCAGGTGCGCTTCGCACCAGTCATGCACTTCGGCCTCGCGCTGCGCCATGGGATGCTGGGCGAACTGGTCATCGAGCCGCAGCACCTCAAGTTGGACATCGGCACGCATCACCGCTTCGATGGCCGCCCGCGTCAGCGGCACGCCATCGCCGGCGCTCGGCACCACGTCGAGCTCTTCGGTCGCATCGTCGCCGTAGTAGGCGTAGACCTCCTGCATCCACTCGGCCTCGGCCGGGGCGCTCCATGTTTTGCCGAGCCGCAGACAGACCCGCCGATAGAGACCCTGCTCGATCGCCGCCTTGAATTCGATGCGTTGCACGCTGCCGCTGCGGCGACCGCTGCGGATGTCATTGATCAGCTCGTTGAACGGGTTGTCGTCGCCATTGTGGGTGCTGATCACTCGCACTCGGCCGCCCCAGATCAGCAGTGCCAGCGCCGCCTTGAGCAGTTCGCTGAGCTTGTCGTGGAATGCGGCCTCATCGATGACCACCACGCCCTGCTTGCCGCGCAGGTTGGCAGGGCGAGAGCTGAGCGCAACGATGCGCCGGCCGCTGCCGAAGCGGATGGTGTAGGTCTTGATGTGCCGATCCGGGTCATCTTCGCCCCAGATCCCTTCATCGATGGCGCCGGCCGCACAGTGGAATGTCTTTGCCCAGGCGGCACAGGCTTCGATGTACTCGATGGCCATGTCCTGGTTGTAGCCGATGTAGTAGATGTTCTGGCCGTCCTGGCTGGCGGCAATCAGTACATCATCCGAGGCTTCTGCCCAGGTCAGACCGGTGCGGCGCGATTTTTCGCACACCTTCAGCGGCGACTGATCATCGATCCAGGCGCGCTGATAGGGGAGCAGTACCGGTGGGGCGGCAGTCATGACATGCCCAGGATGTCGCGGCGCAGCTCTTGAATGGTCTCTTCGGACAGCCCGCGCTTGCCGGCCACCCGTTCGATGCTCGCTGCGGCCTTCGCCATCAGCTCCTTGCGGATCTTCAGCACCTGATCGGCACGGGTTTTATCGGCGCTTGAAAGGTCTTTGATCGCCCGCGCAAGCATCATCACGTCGCCGGGTCTGACGCCATCGTCGCTCTCATCGAGCGTGCCGATGGCCTGATAGGCCACCGTGCGCAGCATCTCGCTGAGCAACCGGCCCACGTCGCCGTCCGGCTCCTCCTCGATGCGGTTGACCCAGACCCGCGCCAGATCCTGTGCCTGCTGATACTTCTCCATCTGTTTGCGCGCATTCTGCACATAACGGCCGACGCTCGACCGCGCCGGCGCAGCTTCATCGAGCAGCAGCGCCAGATGATCGGTGATCTGGTTGATGGTGTGGCCATTGCGGATCAGCCGATCGATCTGCTCGCGCACAGCCGGGTCGAGCCGGCGGATTTTGGATGCGCCGCCCATCTCAGTCGGTCCCCCGCTCTTCGGGGCCAGGCCGGCGCACGCCTGGGTGTCTGGCGACACCGTTGGCGACATCGACGCCGCGCTGCCTGCCGGTGGCCACCAGCAGGCCGCCGATCTCGCTCAGGTCGATCAGCCGCTGCTCGTCCAGCCAGAACAGGTCTGCCGTCAGCGTGTCGTGGCTGATGGCGTGGCCAAACTGCGGCAGTGCCGCCGCAATGGGCGCGGCAGAAACCCGCCAGTTTGGCGATGCGCTGACCAGGCGCAGGATGCACAGGCGGCGGTCAGCAGTCAGGACATCTGCATAGCTCATCAGCCACTCCGGGTGTTACTGAGCAGGTGCTGGTTCATCAGATCGACGGCCCGGCGCAGCCCTGAGACCACGCCATTCAACTCGCCCAGGCTGCGGCTGAACTCGGCGATATTGGCCGATATTCGGTCCATGTCTCCTGAGTGGTCCGGCAGGTGCTGGATCTCGACCTCAAGCGCAGACACCCTGCGCTCGACGGCGGCCATGGCCCGGTTCACTTCGTCGAGCTCTTCGCGTCGTGCCCGACTGCGCGACACCCACCAGGTCATCAGCGCCACCAGCGCCGAGCTGACGATCGACAGCACCTGCATGATCATCAGCGCTGTCTGCAAATAGTCTTTCGGCGTCATGCCGCCCCCTTTCTGATCAGCAGTTCGTGGTCTTCCTGGCAGCTTGTGCAGCGCCCGGCATGGGGAGTGACCCGCAACCGGTCGGCGCCGATCTCATCCAGGCAGTCGATGCAGAGCCTCTGCCCGTCCCGCTCGATAATTCGCCCCTGCGTCATGGCTGAGCGCGCCGCGCTGATTGCCGTTTCCCGCTGGATTTCTGCAAGCCGCTCGGCCTGTTCGTATTCGCGCTCTTCCACTGCTTTGCCTCTTGATCGGTGGGGGTGCTAAGATCACCGCCCCAGATGGATTTTGGTTTGGTCGCCTCGACTGGCAGGCTGAACCGCTTCACCGCAAGGGATGCAGATGCCAACCGCACGCCTGCTGATCATTGCCCTGCTGCTCGCCTTCGTCGCCGGCTGCGGCCTCGCCTATGAGGCCAACCTGCGCAAGCAGGTGCTGGCGGACCCCGCCACGCCGGCCGCCATCAAGGAGTCGATCGAACACGACAGGATTCGGGTCGGCATGAGCAAGGATCAAGTGGTCGCGGCGTGGGGCAGCCCGTGCTGGTACTGCCCCGGCACGCGGGAGAATTCGTGGGGCGACACCTGGGAATACAACCCGTTCGGCACCGGCCGCTACAGCATCGGCGCCGGCACCTACCTGTTCTTCGACAGCGCCGGCCATCTCAAGCATTGGTCGAAACCCTAAAACAGCCCAGGTTGAATCCTGCTCTTGTACAGCGCCCGCTGCCGGGCGAGCACGTTATAAATCTGCCGCTCGGTCAGCTTGTGCCTGCGCGCCAGATCGCTGGCGTTGCTGCCGGTGAAATCACGCCAGATCTGCTTGTCGCGGAAGGCAAGTTCGAGCCGTTCTCCAGTCGGGATGTAGGTCTGCTGCCCGCCGCAGTAGGATGAGAGCGCCCGTGTCAGCCGCTGCGCCAGGCGCTGCGATCGATCATCGGCAATGCCATCGTGCCGCAGCTCTGCCTCGAAGATGTCGAGCAGATCATTGAGAGTCTGCGGCCAGGCTTCGCGGATCTCGGGATCGGCAAGATGATCGATGGCATCGGCATCGATCGGCAGGTCCGGAAACAGCTCCATTCTCAACCCCTCCTCAAAAGGTCGGCAATGATCGCCCGCAGCCGAACGATGTTTTCACGGCGGCGCTGCTCGCTGATGGGCGGCGGCGGCAATTCGCGCTCGGGCTGCCGAGCCGGCAGCAAATCGAGCAGCCGTGCCGGCGCCGGCCAGCGGTCGCAACTGCTCAGCAGCCGCTGAAAGGCTGCGTCGATGCGGTCGGCATCCGGATCCTGTTGCCAGCGCCGCGCGCCCCACAGCGATGCAACCCACACCTGCGCGGTGTAGGCGACGGTGTCGGCAGGCGGGCCGCCAGGCAAATGCAGCGTCACCATCGACTGCACTCCGCTGATGACCCGGTCAGTGAACCACTCATCGGCCGCGTTCGGGTCCATGCTTCAGCTCCTGTAGTGCAGCCAGCGCCTGCGCAGTGCGGCTAGATGCGGCAGGCCCGGCTTCGCTGGCCTGCGCCTTTCTGCCTGCTGCCGGGCCTGATTCGAGCACCCGCTGCAAGTATCCGTGGCTGTTCAGCGCCCGGCCGTCGCGTCCGGTGCTGCGCTTTTCGCGCAGCGACTCGACAGTGGCGGAGAGTGCGGCGCCGAGCCGTTCAAGGTCTGGCTCGATCCGCAACACTTCATCGGCGATGCGCAGCGCGCGCTCCCACGACAGCGCACGGCTGGCCGACCGCCACAGCCCGAGGTATGCCAGCAGCGGCCGGGCCACTTCGCGCGGCAGATCATCGAGCATGACCATGAACTCTTTCGCCGAGATGTTTTCGGCGTGGGCCTCGATGGAGCTTTCTGCATGGCAGATTGGGCAGCGCAGGCGCATCAGGTCGCCTTCTGCGCTTCGCGGCGCTGCTGGTAGGCCAGTGCTGCGACGATCTTGCGCAACTGCGCGATGTCGCACCAGATCAGCTTTTCGACCTTGCAGATGCGCAGCGCCAGCGCATCGCCGTAGGCTGGCGGCCGGTCGATTGCCTGTAACTGCTTGTCGATCTTTCGACGTAGGCTCGATCTGGCATCCACCGGCTTCCAGCCGGTGTTGCCCAGGGTGGCCAGATGTCGGATCACCCGCAACCGGTCAGCCTCGCTCAGTGATGCCGAACTGCTGACCCGCGCGATCTGATGCAGCATCGCCCGATAGGTATCTTCATCCATGCCGAGCCTGGCCTTGGCGGCATGGATTGCCGCCAACTGCCGCCGCCGTCGCTCTTCAGCGCCGATCTGCTGCATTTCACACCTCCACAGCATCAGGCTGACCGACCTTTTCGATCCGCTCTGCATCACGCATCAGCGCGTCAACCAGCTTGTCAACCGCGCTGTCAACCGGGCTGATCACCACCTGGTCGCCGCTGTCGGTGATTCGCACACCCAATCGGCGCAGATCTGCGGCCGGCAGGTCGCTCAGCGCTGTGCGGTTCGGCGCTTCGCTGGTGCGGATCAGCACATCCTGCTGATCCGGCATCAACCGGCGGATGAGGTCACACAACTGCTGGTCGTTGTCCCATTCGAGCCGGCCTGTCCCCTTGCGCATCCCCACCTTGATTCCATGCATCACCTCGGTTCTGCGCTTGCCGTTACTGGCCTTCCAGCGCTCTGGCGCCGACTCGATGGCATTGGCGAGCCGCGCCCTGGCATCGGCCACCGCACGCACCAGTGCGCGCAGTCTCGGCAGCGCCTTGCGCTGCGTTTGATCGAGTCGGTCACGCACCCCCTGTACCACTTCGAGCAGCTCGTCGCGCTCGCGGGAGTAGTCTTCGCACAGCAGATCAATCGGGTCTTTCGGTTCCATTGTCTTTGCCTCTGATTTTTCGTTTGAAATTGCAAATGATGCGGTTGCGCAGCTTGCGCCGCCGGCGAATCGGCTCGTAGGCCGTGCCGTTGCGGCGCCGCAACTGCTGGTCGGCGTCATCGTCGCCGCCGTACCAGACCGGTGCGTACAGGTAGCGCTCGAAGGTCACGCCCTGCTGCGCCAGCTTCAGCGCCACAAAACGCTCAGCGTGGCGCTCGATATATCGGTCGCTGTAATACATCGCCGATGTCCTCCTGCTCCGGGGTGATCGCGTAAAGCGCCTCGTCGATCTGCTCGATCTGCCATTGCAGGATCAGCGCAGCCTCGATCAACTGCTGTTCGTTTACCGGCAACCCTCGCCGCAGCCGGGCGATGACGTAGTGCGCAAAGGCCACCTCTGCGCTCTGCGAAAACCACTCTTTAATGCTCATTTCACTCTCCTGAAAGGTCGGCCCAGGCGGCCTTGATGTGCCCGGAATTGACCTCTGACCCATCGGCAGAGGCCACCATGCTGGCCATGCGCAGCGTCTTGGTCACACCGCGCAGCCCGCCCGGTTTACGGCTGATTTGCAGCACCGCATCGCGCTCTGCCGGCCCCTCGATGGCCCATGCCGCCAGCAGCGCATCCACGTCTGCCCTCGATGGCAGTTGCAGCCTAACCCGCTTGCCGATCCTCGAAAAAAGCTGGGCGAACTCGGCCGAACGCCGTCCGCCGGTGATGCGCGAATAGACCTGGTCGTTGCCGAGCAGCGCCAGCCCGACCCCAGTTGCATCGTGGATGGCGCGCAGCGCCTCGATGGCGCGCGTGCTCAGATGCTGGGCTTCGTCGATGATCAGCAGGCCACGGCTGTTGTCGATCCGATCAACCAGATCGGCCTCGATGCGCGCCACCCGCCCGGTGGTGACCCGCACACCGCAGGTGGTCGCCACCCTCTCCAGGCAGGCGCCGAGCGTGGCCGTCGAAGCCGTCATCGTCGCCACCCACACGTTGTTGTGCGTGGCCGCGTACTGCTGCGCCGTGGTGGTTTTGCTGATGCCGGCACCGCCATGCACCAGCGCCACATCGCCTGCCATCTGCGCGTAGCTCAGCGCTGCCCGAATGCGGCGGCTGGTGGGGATGTCGACGAACTGCGGCGCCTCCGGCAGCCGTTGCGCCAGCTCGGCGCGCTCGGCACGCGCCTCGATCCAGCGCAGCACCTTGGTTTCGATGGCGGCGCTGTCGCCGGGATATTTACCGCTCAACCACTGCGAGAATGCAGAGTCTGAGACGCCGATCTCCACCGCCGCCCGCGACTGGGCCAACCCGGCTCCCTTCACCTCGGCGCGCACCTTCGCGCGCAGCTCTTCCGTGCTGATTGGCACGACTTTTCCGGTTTTCATGCTATGATCACTCCGCTCCGATGCCGCTTTCGCGGCGATAAGTGCCCGTCAGGTTGCCGCCTGGTCGGGCACACTTTTTTTACCGTCATCACCCACCAACCGCAGGTGATCACGCACCCCAACGCTCTCGGCATAGTGGTTGAGGGCGGCGTTCAGGTCGCCATAGATGGCCTCGGCAATCTCGGCCTCGACCTGCTTGATGCGCGCCATCACTGCCGCCTGCGCGCAGCCATCGAACTGCGCAAATTCGCGCTCGAACAACAGCTCCGTGCGCAACTTCCGCCGAACACCCAGCACATCACGGGCGTTCGCCAGATTCCGCGCTGCCAGCCTGCGCAGCGTCATAAGCGCCTGATGTGGATCGATCACCCGCTGCTCTTTGATCACCTCACACCTCCTGTTTTTTGAGTTTGAAACTGGCAATGTCGAGCACGACATCGTCGAAAATCGACAGGAATTCAGCATCGGCCTGCTCAATGGCCGGCACCTCGGCACGCGCAGCAGCTGCCTTCTGATCGAGCCGCCGAATCTTGCCCGCCTCGCGCCGTGCGCGGGCGTTTTCCAGCATCGTTTCGCTGTAATAGGGCCGGCTATTTCCATCGCGCAACGCCGTGCATAACAGCACGCCGGATGCATCACTGACCCACACCTGCCGCCCATCCGTCGGCTCAATGCCAACCACAACGGAACGACCGTGGTGGTGCCGCAATTGATCAGCGAAGTAATGCCCCCATGGCAACCTCACCCAGCCACGATCAACCGTCCGACTTACCGAAGGCAGCAGATCGTGCACGCTGCCTTCACCGAATTTCGTGGGCTTCCATCCTTCGCTCAGCGCTTTGTTCCAGGCATCGTTTGGCGATGCGCCTTTAAGTGTTGAATGCGCGCTGTTGTTATAGATTTGGATGGCCTCAAGACACACATCGATAAATTCATTCCACGCCGGCAGGTTTTCTGCCGATGAATTGGCGATTTTCAATTGTTTTTTGACCGACTCACGATCGACATCGTCACCAACATAAGCCGGGAATTTTTTTGCCAGCGGAATCCACACCGAACTATTGAGTCTTTCGATCACTCCACGCGATTGAGCGCGGTACGCCTGTGAAAAAGAGGCGGTGACGCCAAGCCGATCCAGCATTGCCAGATGTTGGTCAGATCGATACGCACCATTGTCAGAATAATGAATTGCTGGAACCCCCAATTCATCGTTCAGAATCACCCCGCGCAGCGCTGTCCAGATCGCGTGCTGGCTTTCTGCCACCCAGGCGGAAAATCCAATTATTTTTCTAGTTGAAATGTCGACGTAGGTTGTTATTTCCGGCCGTATCTTCAGGTTCGCATTCAGCGGATGGCGCGTGTATGCCTTGAACAGGTGGCCATCCACCGTCACCACATCCATTGGCCACAATCCATCGATGGTGCGCCGCACAAAAGGCTGCACCGACCGCAATTTTGCTCGGCCCATCCGCCCAAAATTACGCACTTCGACCGGGAGTTGTTCCAGGTGGCGCGCCACGGTCCGTGCGCTCGGCGCCGGAATTTCCGGGTGCTTCTCTGTGAAATCCCTCACACACTCGGCAATGCTGAGCTTGTTCGGGTTCTGATAAAGTTGAAGAATGCCCGGCAGCCAGATCGGCACCGCCTGCCTCGGCGGCGCGCTGGGCGCAAGATCGCACCCGCCGGCGCTGCGCTGCGCCATCCAGCGGTACAGCGTCCCCCGGCTCGGCGCCGACACATCGCTGCGCCGCCTGGCATTGGCCAGTCCCAGCATCGCCACCAGCTCGGCATCGGCGCTGCCATCGATGACGCTGCTCAGCAGCGTCTCGATCGCCACCAACTGCGTCATCCCCTCCAGCATCAGCGCATCGATGCGCCGGCACACCAGCATCCGCGCCATCTCCGTGCCGCGCTGCCAGTCAGCCAGGCCGTCACGTGACTGCTCGGTCGGCGCTTCTCGGCGCGCCGCGACCGCAGCGCCAGACCGCGCCAGCAGCGCAAGCTGCGTTTCGCGCGGGAGGTCGGCCACGAAGTATTCGCGGCCGCGATGGTGGGGGGATTTTCGAGATTTTTCCGAAGCAAGGCGCATACGCACCCCCCTCGCCGTCGCGGGCATTCCAGGCAACCCAGCCAAATCGTCTGGTTTGGCCCAGATCTCTGGCTGACCCGCCTTCATGCGCTGCGCGCCTCGGCCCGAGGCGCAAACTTTGCGCCTTCTGCGTTATTATTTTTCGGCGGGCGCCCCAGCAGCCGATTTGGCAGCCCTTCGGCCGTGTACCGCTC
>CAZFYY010000036.1:0-1387 GCA_964523425.1 uncultured Gammaproteobacteria bacterium | reverse complement strand
GGCCAGATCTGCTGCGGCAGCACCCCCACCGCAGTGGCGATCAGCCACTCCATGCGGGGGTAAGGCCGCCGAAACGCTGAATACAGCGCGCTCTTGCTGACGCCGGCCGAGGCCGCAACCTCGATCAGCGTCATGCCGCGCTTGGCCAGCTCGTAGCGGACCCAGGCGCGCTGAGTGGCCTGGTCGTTGAGGTGCATACTGTTCAAAAGTGCGCTCCCTAGTGGTATAGGGCGCACATTAAGCTAATCTAGGCTCCTGTCAACCACTTTTTTACATTTTTTTGCCTGAATAGACGGTACGCGAGGTTCAAGATGCGCGACACAACTCTCGACGATTTCAGGGCTCGGATGAGCAAGATGGTCTATGAAGCTGGCAGCATACAAAAGCTTGCAGAGGCGATAGGCGCTTCAGAATCTGCCGTCAGAAAGTGGAGGGATGGAGAAACAGAACCAACCATGCGTTATCTGAAGCAGCTTTCTGAGGTAACGCGACATTCAATTGAGTGGATTGTGAATGGGCGAGAAAACCAAAACGGAATCGACAAATCCATCATGGAGCCCAGCGCAAACTACATTCTAAATCAGCTCTCGATCATCAAAAGATATGAGGTCGAAGCATCCGCAGGCAGCGGCAGCATCACCACATCCGAAGAAGAAATCGAGGGAATCGCATTCAGGACTGAATGGTTGAGAAGACGCGGCCTTTCACCCAGCCGACTTGCAGTCATCACCGCACGCGGCGATTCGATGTCACCCACCATTCAAAGCGGCTCACTGTTGCTGGTTGACTTGAGCCAGAAAAACCGATTTTCCGATGGAATTTATGTCATTCAGGTCGAAGGAGCGCTGATGGTGAAACGAATCCAGGGCGACCTCGCCAACGGCGGCTTGCTCATCCTCAGCGACAACCCCGCCTATGCCCAGATCAGCCTCGACCAGACCCGGAGCAGCTCGGTCCATATCATCGGCAGGGCTGTCTGGGCAGGGACAGACATCTGAAACCGGCCACCGGAAGGCCGCCATTTTCGCTTCCCTTTCACTTCCCTTTCACTTCCCTTTCGCTTCCCTTTCATCTGCTCGTTTAATAAGCAAATTTCCGCGAGCAAAATCCGTAAAACACATAAAAAACAGCTGTTTAAACACGCTTGAACACCTCAAACCAGACAACCGCCGTTTCTCAAAGCGTTTGTCTCAAACCACTCAAAAACGCACAAACACCCCAAAATTTCTCAAAGCTCCGAAACGACCAAAAAACAACCACCCACCCAACCCCATGAAAAGTCCCAAAAAATCCCGCCCAATCCCCAAAAATCCCACCACCCCAGTTCTCAAAGCTCCTGTCCCGTCACACGCACCCAGCAGTCGACCAGCGAGATCGAGCAGATGAT
>CAZFYY010000035.1:0-12760 GCA_964523425.1 uncultured Gammaproteobacteria bacterium | reverse complement strand
AACCCAATGATTAAAAAAAAAATTAAGCTCCTTCTGTATTTCGTTACCCGTTAAAATTACAAATAAACACAAAACAAACGCCCCGCTCATCAGCCAAAGTCCCGCACGATAAGACCTACCATAGCGATGACAAAGCCAGATGGTTAGCGCAATAACGACAGCCGTAAATATCACAAGCGAGACGCCAACCAGTTTGTCAAAAAAAAGATAGTTGAACGCCAAGCCGAGAACGAAAGCAAGAATTGTCAGAAGATAAATACTAGGCAAAGTCGTGACAGGTTTAGGATTGGACATATCGATATTCATATGTTTAACAATAAACTTTAAAAAATTTATTATTTGTCTCAGCACGTTGCGTATTATATATGCTTCAACGCCTGCTTAATGCGCTCGCCGCTGTCAGTGATCGCGCTATCGACTTTCTGCAGCGCTTCACGCGCCTGTTGCGAGGAATAGCCGAGACTGATGAGCGCCTCGATCTCCTCGCCACGTCCCGGTCCGCTCGTTTCAATATGAGCCAGTTTGCCGCGTAATTCGAGAATGACGCGCTGGGCGGTTTTGCCACCGATGCCAGAAACTTTAGTTAGCATAGCATCATCGCCGGCGGCAATCGCCTGCTGCAGCGCTTCGACCGGCGCAAGATCGATGATGGCGCTGGCCGATTTCGGGCCAACACCGGAAACGGAAATTAACAATTGGAAGAGTTCGAGTTCAGCCTGCTTCTTGAAACCATAAAGGTCGCTGGCATCTTCACGAACATGCTGATACAGGAACAGTTCAATCGCCTGGCCGGCCAGAGACTCAGTCAGAAGGCTTTTAGTCACAAAAACCCGGTAACCGAGGTCATGAACATCGACAATCAAGTAGTCTCCTGTTTTGGCGAGGATGGTTCCGCGTAAGAATGCGAGCATATGATTGAGATTACTATATATGGTACTACCCTAAAAGAACAAATAATACCACAAGATAAAAATGGATCCGAAAAGCCCTACCCAACTGAATATCTTCCGACCTAAATCAAAAATGAGCTCCACTGAATTACGCGGGGTGGGTTTTGGCGTATAATCGTCCATCACCAAGTACATCGCTCCAAAAATGACCCAGTTGGCTACTGTAACATAATCTTTATCAGCTAGCTTGATAAGGCCAGCGATAATTAACAAAATACCGGTAATAAAATTAAGGAATTCGTACCGGAAATTGGGTTTGTATCGTACTTTGAATTTCATAATTTTCTCTCTTTATAATAGCATAAAACCGCCAGTCCCCGTTGACATCGCTTATTTTAGCAATTACACTGGATTATCGAACCTTAAAACAAGATACTATGTCAGAAAACAGAATTATAGCTCTTGGCTCAGATAGTGCCTTGAAAAAGGAGGCAGTGGAGATCGCCTTGAGAAAAATCGGGCTGCGCTACGAAGTCCATTGTTTTGAAACTTCTTCTGGCCAGAACGCTCAGCCTTGCGAGACAGGCGAAACATTAACCGGCGCCCTTACACGAGCCCAAGCCGCGCTTGAAAGCTATCCGGAAGCAAAAGCAGCCGTCGGAATTGAAAGCGGAATATTCAGAATCACTCTTGATAAGCCGCTGACCATCGATTATGCCTATATTGTTATCCTAACAAACGATGGTCGCCGCATCATAAGCCATAGCCCAGCCGTCCCCTTTCCGGAAGCCTATGTTGTCATAGCCGAAAAACGCGGCTTTGACACCACAACAGTTGGGACAGTTATCGCCGAAAAAATCGGCGGCCAATCTAATGATCCGCATTCGACGGTAACAGACGGCCGAGTTTCACGCGTCGATACGTTAGTGGCCGGATTAGAAATTGCTCTCTGTCAAATATAAAAATAACCTCTCTGTAAAACAGAGAGGTTTTTTATTACTTCAGCGCCTCAAGTTCATCAATAACCTTCTTAACGTCTTCCCGCCATTGGATAGCCGGATGAAAATGGAACATGGTTTCTTCCTTCGCGCCAATGGCATATAGATGCGGACTGCCAGTTTTAGCATTCATCCCCAAGGCGGCACCTAATTCGCCAAAGACGCCATTGCCGTCTTTGGTAGAAATCATGATGTACACATCAGCATCAACCACTCCTTGAATAGCCTGACTGGCGTACTCAGCGGCTAACTCTCGATTTTCATGAAACGGCTTGGCTGAACGCAAGGTCGGATCAGACCACTCGAAACTTATTTCATGGCCTCTTTCTTTGATTTCCGCAACAGCCTTGCGGACGGCATGAGTATTGGACGCACGTCCAGAAACATAAAACTTCATGAGCGCTTTGTTAGATTTTGAAAATGAACGTCGGCTAATCTATATCATTCCGCCTTGCCGACGTCAAGGCCGCGCAAAGCGGCCACCCGCTCCGCGACGGGCGGATGCGTCATGAATAATTTCGTGAAAAAACCGGTCGCCGCCTCCCCTTTTAAGGGAGAAACAATATAGAGATGAGCGGTCGCGCGGTTAGCCGCTTCGAGCGGTTCTTGGTCCTGAGAAATCTTAAGCAGAGCGCTGGCGAGGGCTTCTGGATAGCGGGTCAGCATGGCGCCATCGGCATCGGCCAGGAATTCCCGCTTGCGTGAAATGGCAAACTGCAACATATAGGCGAAAATCGGCGCTAGGATGGCCAATACCAAAGCAGCTACGGTAATAATAAGCTGCAGCTGTCCACTTTCGCGGTCATTACTCTTGCGGTGACCAAAAATGCTCCAGCGCATGAACCAATCGGCCAGTAGAACAACAACGCCGACTAGCACGGTCGAAATGGTAGCAATCAGGATATCGCGATTGCCGATATGCGAGAGCTCATGGGCGATTACTGCCTCGAGTTCGCTGCGCTCCAGCTTCTGAATGATGCCGGTCGTCAGCGCGATGGCGGCATGTTCCGGATCACGACCGGTCGCGAAAGCATTAGGCGCCGTATCGTCAATGATATAGATCTTCGGCACGGGCAGCCCAGCCGTGATACAAAGATTTTCAACCAGGCGATAGAGTTCTTTATTATTCTCCATGGACACTGGGTGCGCTCCTGACATGCCCAAAATAATCTTGTCGCTCCACCAATAACTGATGAAACTAGAAATAATGCTAAAGCCGACAGCGAAATACAGAATCGCCGGCGTTTCCATGGCGCGGCTAAAAACGAAGCCAACCAGCATCACCACGACAAAAAATACTGACATGAGCAGCCAGGTCTTGCGCTTGTTGGAATCAATATTGGTATAGAGAGAAGTCATAGCTTATTATTTCACTACCTCGTAATGCAGCTGTACTTCGTTATCGGAAATATGCGTCACGCCGAGCAGCTTAAGGTTAAGCGTAAAATCATCGCCGTTCAGGAGCTTGATACCCTTGCCGAAGATAACCGGTTCGACGTCGATAAAAATCTCGTCAACCATCTTATTCTGCAGGAAAGCGGCGTTGAGGATGCCGCCACCGGCGACGATGACCTGCTCTTCTTCTTTAAGATAGGCCAGCGCTTCTTTTGGCGAAGCGACGACGCAGTGGTTAGCGCTCTTGGTATCGAAATCATCATGCGCGATAACGACAACGCGGACGTCGCGCAAGTCGTCAAACTCAGCTTGCTCGCTCATGATGTCATACGTACGGTGCCCGACGATCAGGTTGCCGGCATTGCGGGCCGCCTTGCAATAGAACTCCCATTCGTCGTCCGAGATCCAACTCGTATCGTCGTTTTCTTTGGCGATCATTCCATTGAGGGAGACGGCCATGTAGAGAATAACCTTCGGCATAGATAAAAAATTAGATTAGATTAATTTACTTTATATTGATCCTCGCCTTTTTCTAAGAGATTAAGGATTGATTGAGTAGCCATGTCGCTTGCCTTCGTATTAGCCTCAGACGTATTAAAGGCAGTACCACTATTAGAATTGAACCACACTGAGAGCGGTAAAGGGTTAAAGCGCTCATCAACTGGCTCATCCTGCGCTGCTCGCAAACGTCCAGCACTCAGCTCGGCGTACAGGGCCTCAGTCTCTATCGCGCCTGCGAAGGCGCAATTTATCAGGATAGCGCCATCCTTCATATGCTTCATCTCTTCCGCTCCAATAAAGCCGTTTCCAGCGCTTTTCGGAACATGAATCGTGACAATATCACTCCTTTCCAATAACTCATTCAGGGATACAAACGTCGCACCGCATTCTTTTTCAACGTCCGGATGCTGCTGGCGACTATAATACAAGATTTCCTTAACGCCCAGACCCTTCAGCATCGAGGCCAGCATCTTGCCAATATGGCCCGCTCCGATAATGCCAACCGTTGCTTCGCGTAAAGACAGGCTAGTCATAAACTTCTTATCTCCCGTTTTGCCGAGCGTTAAGATGTTACGCACCATGGCCAGCATGAGAGTCAGAGTATATTCGGCCACAGCATAACTATTCGCTCCCGGAGCATTGGCAATCGCTATTCCTCTCGCCGTTGCAGCTTCATTGCCTGGGATGAAATGACGCCAGTCTGAACCAGTGAAAACGATAGCCTTTAAACTACTGGCTGCAGCGATAACCTTCTCAGTAACATGTTCAATGCCGCCGAGGATATAGCCAACCTTGCCTTCAACTGCCGCGACTAATTCTGCTTCGCTCGCTTCCGGCTTATCGAGACGTTCGATTTCATAACCGGCAGCCCGCAGCTCCTCTTCATGTTTCGGAAAGATGAAGAGCGAGTCGGTGATGAGGATTGTTCCTTTCATAATTTATGATTTAGAAGAAAACTTGCCAATCGTTAGATCCTTAACCGTTCGCAAGGGATCAAAAATTCTTCCGTTCATCGCAATATAAATTCCCGGCCGCATGTACTCCGAAACGGCAATTGCGTAACCGAGATTAAACGTACCGTCTGAAGGTGAAAAACCGGAAATCGGGAGCATCGAGCCGGTAAACACAATAGCCTTATTACTGATCTTAAGACGCTCCTTTAGATAACGAGCCGTATCGGGCATGGTGTACGTACCGTGCGTAATAATTATTTTCTTATACGGGCTTTTTTGCACGGCTGACAAAATTGCTTGGCGATCCTTTTCGGTGAGCGCGCGGCTATCCTTCATGCAAACCTTAGAAAAATGAAACTTCTTGTCCACTTTGAGCCACTGGAGCGTTTCCGGAATGATTGTCTTCTTATTGGGGACAATCGTATCTTTAGTCGCCTCGAAGTAGGAATCAATCGTTCCGCCAGTGATAATAATGTGGATTGTCTCAGATTTCATATTCGCTTAAAAGCCAACCTTCACATTCTCCTTCTCCTCCGCGCCAGCCTCGAAGAACTCGCGAGACTTGAAACCGAGCTGGCTAGCGATCATGTTAGTCGGAAAGACCTGAATCTTGGTATTGAAGTCACGGACGTTCGTGTTGTAGAAGCGGCGGCTGGCCTGGATCTTATTTTCCGTGTCAGACAGTTCGCGCTGCAATTCAAGGAAGTTCGTATTCGCTTTCAGGTCAGGATACGCTTCAGACAACGCAAAGATCGATTTCAGAGTTGAGGACAACATATTTTCAGTCTTCTCAATCTCAGCAGCATTGCCGGATGTCTGCGCGGACATGGCCGCGTTGCGAGCCTGAATTACCTTATCCAGAGTTCCCTGCTCATGCGTCGCATAACCCTTAACCGTCTCCACGAGGTTTGGAATGAGGTCATGACGGCGCTTCAACTGCACATCGATATCCGCCCAGGCTTCATCGACGCGATTCTTAAGACGGACAAGTCCGTTGTACATGCCCATGACGATAAGTCCGAGCAAGACGATGATGCCAATAATTATCCAGAGTGCCATATGATTAAGTAAAAAAGTTAATAAAGTAAATAAAGAACTAAGTTGTTTATCTCCACATACCAAGAATCAAGCCAAAGACTATGAACAAAACGAGGTAGTAGCCAGCCTGAATGCCGAAGCGAGCCCAGGAAATTTCCTTGGAATCATTGTTCCACATCGCACCGGCGGCGACGGTCGGGATGACGAAGCCGGCCCAGAGCCAGATAGCATGATCGACGCCGGAGGAGGACGTCATCGAAGCGATGTACCAGGCCATGACGAAAGCCTGAAACAGAGCCAAGACGAATGTAACGGCGTACAGCGGTCCGGCTTTCTTCTGCATCTCAGCCCGCTTGGCCTTATCCATCTCGGTCGCTTTGATGACCCTGGCCCAGGCCTTGCCGAACAGCGGCCCGTACCAAATCATGCCGACCACCATCGACAACACACCGCACAAGAGAATCGCCCAATAATTTATTTCTGGCATCATATAATTAAATTTTATTGATGAATATAATTATTATTAATTTATAACTTGCACTTCTTCCAATTTTTTCCTGATGATTTTGTTCATATAATCCTTCGTCGAAGGACGATCATACAAGAAACTGCCCTTGAACTTCTTGCCAGCCAATACTAATGGAAGCCAATATGTATCGGAAGGCCACATCTGTTCCCAGGGCAAGTCGTTAGTATTAAACCATTGCGGCCTCATCTCTTCTGATTCAGTCGGCATTCCACCAAAGCGAGAAGAACGGAATATATGCGCTTCAGCGCTTTGGGTGCCGTCTTCGAACTCGAAAACCACCGTACCCATTTTTTCAAGATCTATTTCATGGATACCACACTCTTCAGACACTTCCCTTTTTGCCGCCGCTTCTATACTCTCGTTCTTTTCTACTTTTCCACCAAAGCCATTCCAACGCCCGGCTCCCCAGCCTCGCTTCTTCATGCCGAGCAGTACTTGATGGTCTCTCTGGATAATTACAAGGGTAAGCAATTTATGGCTCGTCGGCATTTCCATATTAGATCTTCTTAATTGAAAGACTAAGGATATGCCCGTTAACTTTTTGCTCTTCAAGTCCCTCTCCCTTTTCTGTCCTTACATCAGTAGCCAGAGTATCATTCTTAATATCGCCGCCATATTCACTCATTGTCACTTGAACAATCTCATCTTCCGAACTCCAGAGCAATTCAATCCGATCCTGGATAGTCATGCCCTGGTTCTTGCGCAGGTTATTTACCAGGCGGACAATCTCGCGCTTGAGTCCTTCGCGTTCGAGGGCAGGCGTAATGGCCGTATCGAGCTCAACTTTTATTTCCCCTTCGCTCTTGATGAATATGATTTCTTTAATATTCAATTCATCCTTGATCAAATCGACCAGATCCTGATCCTCGAGAGAAATATTCAAAACATTGATCTTACCAAGCGGCTGACGGATTTTCATCTTCGCGGCATCGCGCGCCGCTAAGCCCATTTCCACGATTTTGCGGACAGTTTCCATATCAGATAATACGCTCTCATCTACCGACTGCGCTTTCGGCCACATCTCCAGATGCACGCTCTTGTTTGTAGTGGCAAAATTATTGCCCGTCACTTTCTGCCAGATTGCTTCGGCCACGAACGGTGTAAATGGCGCCATCACTTTAGACAACTCAATCAGCACATGTTTAGTTGTTGCTAAGGCCGCCTTTTTATCAGCTTCGTCATCCGCCTTGAAGCGCTCGCGCGAACGGCGGATGTACCAGGTCGAGAGCTCATCGATGAAATCAGTGATCGGTCGCATCGCTTTCGGAAGGTCATACGCCTGCATCGCCTTGGTCACGGATTCGATTAAACGATTCAAACTGGCAACAATCCAGCGATCCAAGACATTCTCGGAATCAGTCCCTGCCTCAGTTCCCTCTTCGGCATACAACGCATAGAACGAATAGATATTGCCCAGCATCATGATGTTTTTGCGCAAAGCCTCCTCGACGCCCTTTTCTGAAAAGTTCATATTCTCCGCCTGAGTTACTGGCGACGAAAGCAAATAAGCACGCAAGGCATCCGCGCCAACCTTGTCCATGAGCAGCATCGGGTCCGGATAGTTCTGCAGCTTCTTCGACATCTTCTTGCCGTCTTCGGCGACGACCGTGCCATTGACGATAACGTTCTTGAAAGCCGGCTTACCGAATTGTCCGGCCGACAAAATATGCAGATAGTAAAACCAGGTACGGGTCTGGTCGATGCCTTCGGCGATGAACTGTGCCGGAAAATTCTTTTCAAACTTTTCTTTATTCTCAAATGGATAATGCATCTGGGCATACGGCATGGAACCGGAATCAAACCAGGTATCCAAAACGTCTGGCACGCGTTTCATGGTTCCGCCCTCGCACTTCGCACACGAATATGTAACTTCATCAACAACATGCTTATGCAAATCATTCACTTCCTGGCCAGACGCAGCCTTCAGTTCAGCAACCGAGCCGAAGACTTCAGTATGCGGACAGGCATCGCAGCGCCAGATTGGCATGACCGAGGCCCAGAAGCGCTGGCGGGAAATAGACCAGTCGCGCGCCCCTTCCAACCAGTTGCCGAAACGGCCCTCCTTTATATAGTCTGGCGACCAGTTAATTTCCTTGGCCGTTTCCAGCGCCTTCTCTTTTATCTTAGTAACAGAAACGAACCACGAGGAAGTGGCGTAATTGATGAGGGGCGTATCACAGCGCCAGCAATGCGGATAACTGTGCTCGTATTTTTCCTTGCTAAACAGCACGCCCTTGCCCGCCAAATATTTTATAACTGCAACATCGGTTGACGTAACGTCTTCGATCGGCTTCACATGCAAGCCGGCCAACTCTTTGACTTCCGGCTTAATGACGCCGTCCATGCCGACATGCTGCACAAAGGGCAGATTCTTTTCCTTGCCGAGATTCAAGTCGTCCTCGCCGAAAGCCGGAGCGATATGAACAATGCCGGTTCCTTCTTCAGCTGAAACAAAATCGGCGGCGTAAATTTTCCAGCCATTTTCATGATTCGGAAGTGCATTGTCAAAAGAAAATGAATCAAAAAGTGGCCGATATTTTTTTCCTATTAGATCAGATCCCTTGAGAGTTTCAAGTAAATTAACAATTGGAGGTGTTTCAGATGCCCCTATACTTCTAACACCAGAAAATTCATACCCTATATTTCCCTTTCCTTCATCAAAGATTTTTTTGGCCAAGATATAATTTCCGCCTTTGCCATCAACCTCCCTATATACTTTTACATACTCAATATCATTATTAACCGCCAACGCCACATTGCCCGGCAATGTCCAGGGCGTCGTTGTCCAAGCAAGAACAAACGTTCCAGGCTCATCAATCAGTTCAAACTTCGCGACAACCGACAAATCTTTTATATCCTTATACCCCTCACTCACTTCCGACTGTGACAAAGTCGTTTCGCAGCGCGGACAGACAAACATCGAACGATAGCCTTCGTAAATCAATTCTTTGTCCCAAAGATTCTTAAAGACGGCCCAGACCGATTCCATGTACGGCAGATCCATGGTCTTGTAGTCATTGTCCATGTCCGCCCAGCGGCCGAGCTTCTCTTTCATGTCACGCCAGGCGCCGACATAGCTCATGACTTTCGAGCGGCAGACATCGTTAAACTTGCCGATGCCGTATTCGACGATCTGCTGCTTGTTCGTAAAACCCAATTCTTTCTCGACAAGATTCTCGATCGGCAGGCCATGGCAATCCCAGCCCCAGCGGCGCTCCACCCGGAAACCGTTCATGGTCCAGAAGCGCGGCACGACGTCTTTCATAATCTGCCCGACAATGTGACCGTAATGCGGTAAACCAGTCGCGAAAGGCGGCCCATCGTAAAAAACATAATCGCCCCGCAGCGCTTCCCGCTCGACGGAAGCCTCAAAAACCTTGGCTTCCTGCCAAAATTCGCGGACTTTCTCTTCTTCGGTCAGGTATAAGGGTTTTGTATCGGCCATATCTGATATGGACTTATTTTAGGGCAATTACGGCCGGCAGTCAAAGGCTTAAATAGCTCAATATTATCTTTTTTATTTAATATTAGATGAAAAATGCCACATTTTAGTTATTTGGTCGTGCATCGCTGTGGATAACTTATAAAATTGAATAATATTTTTACATATTTATAATCATTTATTTTTGATAAATACTAATATTTTATCAATATTTACTGATATTTTAATATATTTGTAATATACTATTGACAAATTTTTTATCTTTTGCTAGGGTGATCTATCAAGCAAAAAGCCTTCGGGCCAAAACTTGAGTGTCCGTTTAGATGGACGAGATGCGAGACAAAACCATACGCCATACGGCAGCTCCATATCTCCACCATCTTAACGGGCAGCAGTCACAAAGACGCACGCCCTTGAAAATTAAATATATGAACAAGCCGCTCATCATCTTTCTCTTGATCTCGTTCCGCTTCGTTACGTTCTACGGGCTGTATCATCACTTGCTCACCCCGCCTGATCTGACGCCACAGGAAATGCCGGCGATCGTCCACCATGACTCGCCTCCCCCGCCGCCTCCGCCCGCTGAGCAACATAGTGAACAGCAACACGAAGAAGTTCATGAAGAAAAAGACGAGGAACCAGAAGAGTACGAAGAAGAAAAGTACAACAGCGACTGGCATGAAGAGCGGACTACCGAAGAAATATACAAAGGCGACCTTTACAATTATCTAACCTGAAACAATTGTGTTTCATCCCATTATCCAATCCATGAATCTTTCGTGGCTTGGTTGTGAGAAAAGTACGTGCCTTAACAAGTCTTGTCGTGCCCCTCTCCTCGTTTAATGGTTAACATAGTTCTGAAACATTCAGGCCTGCGTTAACCATTAAACAGGAGAAAACATGAGCGCTAATCAAGCCGACACAACCGTACCAGCTTCTACTTCTACCCAACCGAAAATCATTGTCACCAATGGCGGCGTGATCCTTTCGGAAAGGGAGCAGTATCTCAGAAGAGTAGCTGGTCGCGTCGTGAAGGCGGGATTAGCGGACACTCCGAGAGAAGCTGCGGCATTAATGAAAACCTACGGCGTCGAGATCGCCGATAAGTTTGCAAAAATGTCGCAGGGTGGCCTTAAGGTTTCTTTAAGCGGATCACCGCTGCCGCCTCCTCCCCCGCCCGCAGTGAAAACTGTAGTGGTCGTCGAGAAAGTGGAAGCAGCGCCCGCTGCCAAGAAACCGGAAGAAGTACCTGCCCCGCCGAAGAAAACAGCTGCCAAGCTGTTTAATCCGGACGGGAAACAGGACTTTTTCAAGGACACCGTCGCCGATGCGATCGAAGTTCTTGATATCTCCCGAGGCAAAGCCCTACGATTCATCAAGCAAGCCAGTGTTACTAAGCTGGCGAAGATTGTTGAAATCGCAGGCTGCTGCCCTCCTGAGAGACTCAAGATGATCGCGCAGTCCAAGCGTCCCTTTGACCAGATCGACAACTACTTCCCGAAACAACTTGTTCTCAAGCTGCAAGGTAAGCAGGCTGTCCTTGATCTGATCAAAGCGTACCGCGGACTAACGGCGGCCTAGCCGAGCCGGACGGTATCTGTCCAGCTAGTCGGTGCCTGCTGTGTCCGACGATAAACAATCAGGTATGAGGCAGCCATAGACCAGGCAAAGCACCTCAACAAGTTTTTTTTGTTCGTCGTGGGGAACGCGACAGTCCGGTAACGGACGATAGGCGAAGGCTAACGCTGCCGACGCCGGGTAAGTGATGAGAAATCATCGCTAATCCAGATCCCCATCTGTTTCCTTAGGAGAAGGGCACCTTAGGCCCGCTAGGACTCCTTCGCTTCCCGCAATTCGCTTGACGAATTGAGGGAATGAAACAGACCATGGGATGGGTTGGCGCCTGTCCGTGGAGTAAGAAGAATCTCTGCCCGCCAAAGCAGGATTCCGAAAGTTGGTGCTGAGAGCATGTCGGCCGCAAGCTGACGAGCTCAATGCCCCCTTGCTACCAGCAACGCGTTACAGTTTAGCTAACTAAGAATTGCTAAAAGGTAAAGGTAAGGGTAAGTTTGACGACGTCGGACCATACCGTAACATCGCCTCCCCCAACAGATGGGAGACGGTTGTAAAGCGGGAGGGAAGATTACCTCTTCTCATGTGCAGAAGGCCGGCCAGCCCTATGTGCAAGAAGTCGTCTTACGGATAAGGTTTATGTTCTTTTTCCATAAAAAAGAATGGTCATAAGCGATTACCGTAGCAACGGTGGCTCTCCACAAATCGCACCGGATTTTCCTGCCTTGAAAATCCAATCTGTTTTATTTCTCGTTCTTTCTATTTCTTTTTCCAAAGGCAAAATCTTTGCCTTTATTCCTGAGTGAGCGAAGCGATTCGCCCCTTCGGGAATAAAACAAAAATCAAAAAAAGGAGACAGTATGTCGAACTTTCGACAACTAAGCGGCCAAGAGGCCAAGACGGAATTCTTCCTAGCGGTGATGTGCGAACTCACCACCGACAGCGAAGCGGCCGTCGACAAGCTCTTTGCCGAAGCTGAAGAAGGACAGGTCCTCCCGTCAGACAAGCTCGCTGCTTTCAAAGAGCAGACGAAAAAAGCGGTTCCAATCGAACCCTTCGTCAGTGACAAGACAAGACTGTCAGTCATCAAAGCCCTGCGCGATGACTTAGCCCAGGCCTGCGGATTAGAGTAGGCCCGAAAAACAAAAACAAGCATTTTTGAAAAAACGAACAAGCTTTACGGTAAAAATTGACCGCGTGAATCAAGCCAAGAAGATGTCCAGAGAGCTTTTTTCCGGGGTTAACATGTGCTCAAAGTCGCATGGCGACAAAAAGAAGTACAACCGCAAACAGAAACACAAGCATTTTTCTTAACCTAAACCCACGGAGCCTATCATGAGATCATTCCAGTTCAGCATCAACGGCATTATCTACTGCATCATAGAAACCAGCTATTATGCCGCCAGACAGAAACTCAATGAAGACCTTGGCCTAGGTTAGGC
>CAZFYY010000034.1:0-13113 GCA_964523425.1 uncultured Gammaproteobacteria bacterium | reverse complement strand
CTGTAAATCTCTTTGACCTGCGACTCGATGAACCTATTCTATTTTTTTCCAGTCTCCAGCATGATATTTGTTCAGCCAACCGTATCAGTGTTATATATGCCGAAGAGGTGCCGGAGAAGGGTGATGTTAATTTAACATTATCGGGACATGTTTTTTTTCAACTTAAACAGGAGCCAGTCGAAGGTAAGAATCCGGTGGTGCTAGGCGACTTGCTGATGACTCACAGTGTGCCTTCTTTTGATGACGGGCATCTGAAGTATGGCGCAGTTAGCGGTACGTATACGTTTACTGTCAGGCAAACCTATGAAAATATCAAAGATATTGTATTCTATTTTCTGGAGCTCCTTCATCTTCTTGAAGAAGAAAAGAAAACAGCTGCCTAACGGTGAAAATTATTAGGGGCCTTTATATAAGGCTCCTTTTTTATATGATCGTTAATAATCATTAGTTTTTCAGGCAGCGGACGGGGTATGAGAAAGATTTAGACAGGGGACGTAGTAGAATGTCAGTCGCTGCCGTACTCACTTCGCGGTACCAGGCAGTCCCGCCCGACGGGGTTGATGACCAAAGATAGGCAACGTTGCCCGAGTCGACAAACGTAGAGCCATTGGAACTGCGGCCGCCAGTTCGTATCCATTCAAAACCGGAGCTGCCACCCGTTTTTAGTTTTGTTCCGGCGGTAGCGCAGCTTGTTGTTCCGTTTCTAGCGCCGTTACAGGTGGATTCATTTGACGGTGAATCCGTCAAATACAACTCCAGGGTATGAGTTTCTGCGTTAGTAGGGATGTGCCAACCAGTCGGACAGATGCCCTGAGCGCCTTCAGTAGTAGCGCCATTCATCATCCCTGCCCAGGTATAGATTGCATATCCCGATGTACAGTCGACACTCGAGTCACGGGCGTTGCTGCTTGTACTGATGCAATCGAAGGCAGTGTTGTTCGCTTGAATATTACATACATTATTTACTTGACCATTAATGCATGATCCGTCGGGGTTGAGTCTAGTTCGGATATTTTCTTTCATCCAGCATTGAGTGCCTACTTGCACGGTAGTATATTGATGGCCGTCATTGTCGGTTATATTTTGGCCACATACAAAAGTTCCGGAAGGCATAGCGGATACGGTTGAGGAACTCGTTGAAGCGGAAGGAGATGTGGAAGTGCCGATACAGCCGGTGAAAGAATAGCTTTTATTGGTACTATCCACCATGTACGTGTAATTCTGGTCCGGACAGCTGCCATCCGCTCTGGGGGAGGGGTTGCTGGGGACTGAAGCCATGTAGACGGTAGTTCCGTTTGACAACGGTTGCCCCGGCGTAATGGCAGTAGGGTATTGGTTATTGTCGCTGTAATACAGCTCTAGGGCGTTCGCTACCTGTTTAAGATCGGCGAGTCGTTTGGCATCGCGAGATTTTTGTCGAGCAGAACCAAGAGCAACGATTGCCAGAGTAGAAAGGATTCCGATAATGGCTATAACGACAAGAAGTTCTATTAACGTGAAACCGCCTCGCCCTTGTGTAGAGGTTGGCTTCATATGGGCTTAGAGAGATTTTGCAAGATACGTTACGGCCTCTTTTATTTTCATTGTCTGCTGGTCGCCGCTAGCCATGTTCTTAATCGTGAGCGTTTCGTTTTTTGCTTCTTCTTCTCCGCATAATACGACAAACGGCACGCCAATCTTATTCGCGTAAGCCATTTGCTTTCCTGGTTTGTCGCTGCCGGGATATATCATGACATTGATACCCTGAGCGCGGAGGGTTGAAGCAGTTTTGAAACAATAAGGGAGAAGCGCGTCGCTGAAAACGATGATGAGCGCTTGGGCTGGAGTGGCGGGACCTTTTTTGAGAGAATCTTTCAGCGCATTGAATAGGCGAGAAATGCCGATCGAAGCGCCGACTCCGGCGACCGGTTCTTTGCGGTAATGGCCGACGAGATTATCGTAGCGTCCGCCGCCGGCCATGCTGCCCGCTTCGGGCTTATCGACCAGCAACGTTTCAAAAACCATGCCGGTGTAATAATCGAGACCACGGACGATACCGAGATCAATAACGTATTCTTCGGCAGTAAGGCCGCCGGCTCGGAGCAGGGAGTCGAGTTCGGTTAATTCGGCGAGGCCTTCTTGAAACAGAGTATTAGAAATAGTTAGGCTTCGCAGCGATTCGAGGCCCTGGGCATTAACGATGGAAATAATCTGAGCGATAGCGGCGGCTGGTAGGCCGAGGACGCTTAGATCTTTCTTTGTTTTATCAGCGCTCTGTTTGGCCATGCGATCGATGATGCGGAGGATTTCGACGCTTTGTTCGGAGAGCTTGAGGCTGGCAAGAAAGCCGACGAAAATTTTTCGATTGCTAATATGCATGACGCTGCGGCCGAGGCCGAGCGCTTTGAAGGTCGCGGCTGTTGTTAAAAGGATGTCAGCGTCAGCCGTCGTCCCGATATTGCCGAGGATGTCGATATCGCACTGGTAGAACTGACGGTAGCGGCCAGCCTGCGCTTTTTCAGCCCGCCAGGCTTCCTGAATCTGGTAGCGGCGGAAGGGGAAGGCGAGGTCATGGTAGTGCTCGGCGACGTAGCGGGCGAGGGGAACGGTCAGGTCGAACCGCAGCGCTAAATCAGTATCGCCTTTCATGAAGCGATAGACTTGCTTGGCGGTTTCGCCACCTTCTTTGGCGAGCAGGACTTGGGCTAGTTCCAAAGCAGGCGTTTCGAGCGGCGTAAAGCCGTGCCGTTCATACATCGTACGGATAAGGCTGACCAGGTGGTCAAACATACGCTGTTCAGCCGGCAGATATTCATTAAAGCCTGGGGCGGTTTTTGGAGTAATCATAGGTTTTTCTTATTAAAATACTACCAAATTTAAACAATATCGTCCATTTTATAAAAAAATAAGGGATATGAATTAATCATATCCCTTTTGGTCTTTAATAATTATCTGTTAAGTGGAACCGTTACCACTAATGGCAGATGGTCGGACGAGTAGTTTTCTAAAAATTCGGCCTTTGTTCCTTCTAAGTCATCTGTCGCAAACGCATGATCTAATAATCGCCCTGGCAGGATTTTTGCCCACCGTCGAACCGCCCAGCTGTATCGATTGCCCGTATCAAGATAGGCAAAATTATTACTGAGTGCTCCTAGCAAGGGACTATGTTGCTCGGCGTTGAGATCACCACCGAAAATATAACGCAGCTTATGCTTGGATGCTTCGCGTATGAGCGTGCTTGTTTCTCGGTAATATGAATTGCTACCTATGAATGGGATCTTATAGGAAGTGTGCGTTCCGCCGACGACAATTGCCACTTGACCCGGTATGCATAGCTTTGCTTCAAGATAGCAGCGGCGCGAATCCTTTCCGCCGCGCCACAGTCCGCGTCGTCCTTGGCTAAGGACAACGTTTTTGATATAGCCACAACGCAGGCGGCTGAAAAATGCAATGCCGGCGTCAACTTTATTGAGAAAGCCAAAGCTATTGGTCTCTACGAATCTGCCACCATAACCGGCTTCATGAATCATTGGCAATAAGCCGCTTCGCCTATTTAGCTCAAAAAGAAACAGGGCATCGCAATCGATTAACTTAATAGCTGCTAAGATTTCTGCGGCTGATGATTTGTACCATATGTTCCAATAAAGAATTCGTAGTGCGTTATTGGGCGGGTAAGCCTTTTCCAGGGGATATGTTCCTTTACTGGCAGGATGGTTAAGTCGCTGAATCACGTGCTCTCCTTATTAAGTTTTGAAAAAACGTATCGTCACTATGTTCTTTTCTAAGCGCTTTGTCAACCGCTTGGCTTGCAAAAAACGATAGATTTTGGTAAAAATAAGCTACTATTTCGCCTGCTTGGTGCGTTAAATAAACAAGTATATATGCCCGAACTAGCCAAAGTATACAATCCGCAAGAGCATGAAGATCGCATAAACCAGGCCTGGCTTGATTCGGGTTATTTTAATCCGGATAATCTTAAGCTGGCGGAAGATGCGCCGGCGTACACAATTATTTTGCCGCCGCCAAACATTACTGACCGTCTCCATTTGGGTCACGCCTCCGTTTTGGCTATTGAAGATTTATTAATCCGTTTCCATCGCATGAGCGGCTACCGCACGCTTTGGCTGCCTGGTACGGATCATGCCGCGATTGCCACCCAAAACGTCGTTGAACGCAAGATATATAAGGAAGAAGGTAAAACGCGCCATGATTTTAGCCGCGCTGATTTCTTCAAGCGAGTGTATGATTTCGCGCTAGAAACGCAGGCAACTATCCTCGGCCAGTTCAAGGGCTTCGGCGCTTCGCTCGATTGGTCCCGTTTGGCGTTTACGCTCGATGAACCGCGTCGCAAGGCCGTACAAAAAATGTTTATTGATATGTATGACGCCGGCGCGATATACCGCGGCGAGCGCATCGTTAACTGGTGCCCGCGCTGTCAGTCAACCCTGGCTGATGATGAAGTGGAATATAAAGAGGAAAAAACCGCTTTATATACATTTAAGTACTGGAAAGATTTTCCAGTGGCTATCTCCACTACCCGTCCGGAAACAAAGCTGGGCGATACGGCCGTCGCCGTCAATCCAAAGGATGAGCGGTATACGCAGTACATTGGACGGGAATTTAGCGGTGACTTCTGTGGTCAGCCGTTGACTATAAAAATTATTGCCGATCGCGAAGTAGATATGGACTTTGGAACAGGCGCGCTCGGCGTTACTCCCGCCCACTCGGCGATTGACTGGCGCATGGCTGAGCTAAATAACTTGCCCATTGTCAAAGTAATTGATGAGGCCGGAAATATACGGCCTGGCTTTGCTGCCTATTCCGGCTTATCTGCCGCCGCGGCGCGGGCCGAGGTGGTTAAGGTGCTGGCTGAACGCGGCTTAATCGAAAAAGAAGAAGAGATCATGCACAACGTGTCGGTCTGTTACCGCTGCGACACGGTTATCGAACCCCTGCCTTCGCAGCAGTGGTTTGTGTCCGTTGATGCGCCCTTGGCTCGTTTGGACGGCAAATCTCTCAAGCAGGCTGCCTTAGAGGCGTCGGAAAGCTTGAACGTCTCCTTTGTTACGGAACGGTTTAAAAAGCGCTACGAAGATTGGATGAAGAATCTGCGGGATTGGTGTATTAGCCGTCAAATTATTTTTGGACATCCTATTCCCGTATGGTATCGCCATGAAGAAATTGTCGTCTCGGTTGATAAGCCGGAGGGCGAAGGCTGGACCCAGGACCCGGACACTCTTGATACTTGGTTTTCCTCGGGCATGTGGACCTTTTCTACCTTGGGCTGGCCTGATACCTTTAAAGATGGAGTGAAGACGGGAGATTTGGCGACCTATCATCCGACGGCTGTTATGGAAACCGGTTACGATATTATTACACTCTGGGTGTCGCGCATGATTATGATGTCGCTCTTCGCTGTCGGCGAGATTCCATTTAAAAATGTTTATTTGCATGGCATGGTGCTCGACAAGCATGGCAAGAAGATGAGCAAGAGCAAAGGTAATGGCATTGATCCTACCGTCGTCGGCAAGGAATATGGCACGGACGCCGTTCGACTTGCTCTGCTTATCGGCAATACGCCCGGAGTAGACGTGCGCTTGAGCGAAGAAAAAATCGCCAGTTTCCGTAACTTTACCAACAAGCTATGGAATATCAGCCGCTTCATTATTTCAGAGGAGTCGCAGTCAGGCGCGCTGGCTGAGCCGGCGCTGGCTGACCGCTGGATTATGTCCCGTCTGCAGAGAGTTATTAGCGAAGTGAGCGCAAAAATTAAAGCCTATGATTTGTCCGGTGCCGGTGACGTGCTGCGCACCTTTACGGTTGATGAGGTAGCTGACTGGTATTTGGAAGCCGGTAAGTTTGATGGCTCGACAGCCGGAGCGACCGTCCGCAAGAAGTTATTGGAAACGCTTTTGAAACTCTGGCATCCCTTCATGCCATTCGTGACGGAAACCATCTGGCAGGAGCTTAAGCCGGGAGAAGACATGTTGTTAGTGGCCCCCTGGCCACTGAGCGATGAATCGCTCATTAACGAAGTGGCCGAGAGCGATTTTGCCCGTTTACAGGGGCTTATAACCGCCATCCGCAATCTGCGCAGCGAACATCGTATTGAGCCAGCTCGGAAGCTCGCGGCCCATATCCGAGCCGGTGAGCATGCCGGACTAATTTCCGCCTCCATTTCCTTACTGGAAGGCTTGCGCACCGGCCTGGCCGAGATACATGTAGACAGTAGTGACATTCCGGCTGGCGCTTTGTTTGCCAGTCACGCCGGCGTCGATATATATCTTGACGCGCCGGTTGACGCTGCTTCCGAACGCGCCCGTCTCGAAAAGGAGTTGGCCTATTTAAATAATGGCGTACGGGCCATTGAGAAAAAACTAGCTAACGCCGATTTTGTCGCTAACGCGCCGGCGTCATTAGTCGCGGCGGAGAAAGAAAAGTTAGCCGGATATCAAACCGAGCAGTCGAAATTGGAAGTCCAATTGCGTTCGCTCGCCTAAAACGCGCCTGATTAAAAACCGCCGAGACCATCGGCGGTTTTTAAATACCTGTTGATAACTTTTAATGACGAGTCATGGTATGCGGGCAGAACTGGGTGCGGACGGCAGTACTGGAAAAACTAAAAATTATTTTTTAGAAAATATTTTTTTCTTCGCACGCTTTGCCGTGCAGTTTCAATGCTGAGTATAAGTTCGATAGAAAAAATTACTCCTATAATCTGAGCGAGATTTATTTTAATATTAGGTAAAAATAGACCTGAACTATTTTTATTATATTTTCCTTCTGTGTTTGTCGGAGATTTCAAAAAAAATATTAGAGAAAAGGAGATGATAAAAAATTTTCATATTTTTTTTGATGGCATCAATGCATAGTGACTGTGAAAAAAAATATTTTTCGCAAAAATTATTGTTGACACTTCTAATTCGTGGTATAATGAATGTAGAAATGAAAAAAAAGTACGCGAGGTTACTCGCAACAACATTTCTATGAAAGGGGGTGAAACAACTATGGCAACTAAGAAAAAAGCTGTGAAGAAGGCCGCTCCTAAGAAGAAGGCCGCTCCAAAGAAGAAAGCTGCTCCTAAGAAGAAGCCTGTAGCTAAGAAGAAGGCTGCTCCTAAGAAGAAGGCTGCAAAGCGCAAGAAATAGTTTTTAATTTGGAACAAAGAACCCGCCGGTTGGCGGGTTTTTTGCGTTATAGCAGTGAGTTGCTTGAAGAGGAAGTGTTATTCGGCTCCTTCTTCGCTCTTCGGCTTTTGCGAATGAGCGCGGACGTCGACTTCGTAACTGGTATTCTGCGTTTCGAAGAAGTTGACCAGCTGATAGACGTCGGTAGCGGAAGTCATCCATTTGGCTGGATTATCGGCCTTGAAATGCGGCTGGAAGCCGAGCTCTTCGAGGCGGCGGTCGGCGACATACTGGACATACTGGTTGACGTAGTCGGCGTTAAGACCGAGGATTCCCTTCGGGAAGAGGTCCTGGTTGTAGGCATTTTCCAGCTGGACGCCTTCGATGATGATATTCTGGATCTCCTGGCTGAATTCCGGGGTGATCAGATCGGCATTTTCTTCAAGAATGGTCAGGATGAGATTAATGCCGAATTTGAGGTGTAAGCTCTCATCGCGGATGACCCAGTCGATCATCGAACCGAAATTCTTGAGCTGGTTGCGCTGACGGAAAGAGAGAGCGACCATGAAACCGGAGTAGAACCAAATGCCTTCCATGACGATATTGAATGCGACCAGGTTGCGGATGAAGTCCTTTTTGCCTTCCGGAGTCTCAATATCAAGCTTGATGTCGGTCATGCGCGTCAGGTAGCGAGTGATGTATGCTTCCTTGGCAATCATTGACGGGACTTCGAGATGGAAGTTAAAAATCTTTTCGCGTTCAACTGGGAATGTTTCCAGAACGTATTCGAAGGCCTGGCAATGGTTTGCTTCTTCCCACATTTGCTTGGCGATGTAGAGGTGGGCTTCCGGAGCTTTAAGATATGGGTAGACGCCGAGGGCGAGGGAGCGGTTGACGATCAATTCGGCTGGGTTGAAGAAGCTCATCAGGAAGGTGACGGCATGGCGTTCATCTTCGGTCATTTTTTTCCAGTCCTGCAGGTCTTCGCCTAGGGCGATTTCGTGCGGAAACCAGGTGTTGGCCACGGCCTGGTTATATAGATCATAGGCCCAGCGGTATTTGATGGGGTGGAGGACCATGTCCTCGTTCATTGGTTTTCCAAGCAACATACGTTACAAATTTATAAATTAGTAAATTATATAATTAACTAGTTGATTCATTAATTAGTTAATTTTTTAATTAAATTATTGGCAACTGTCGCACATCAGGCGTTCCATCGGATCAATCGGGCAGGCTTTGCCGGCCTGCATTTTAGCGGCTTGAGCAGAGGAAGGAGAAGGGGCAGCGGCTGGGGGAACGACGGAGAAGGGCTTAGGCGGATTAAAAGTCGGGCTTGGCATCTCATTGACGGACTGAGTCGGTTGGCTCGGCGGATTGACCGGCTGGGCGGTGGCAGCGAAGCCGATACCTGAAGCGGGAGCGGCGGAGACTGGCGCGGACGGAGCCGGGGAAGGCGTGACGACCGGAGTGCTATCGACAGTAATCGGCTCGAGGATAGGCATTGAGAAGGCCGGTTCGCTTGGCGCGGCGCTGGGCGTTTCAACTGGAGATAATTCGGCGGGAGTCAGTTGATTAAAGAGGACGCCGAAGCCGCGTTTACCGATAGCGGCAGCTTTGTTTACTTTCGTTGTGCTCTGTTCGGCATTGTGGCGCGGTTTCATGTGCAGGTAATACGTCGTCTTCAGGCCTTTCTCCCAGGCGGCCATGTAGATTTTCATAATTTCCTCGGTATCGCGCGTTTCCAGATACATGTTGCGGCTGATGGCTTGGTCGACCCATTTTTGGGCGCGGGCAGCTACTTCGATAAAGGCATGCGGTGAGATGCCAAAAGATGTTTTATACACTTCTTTGACATGATCCGGAATGCCGTCAATGTCGCTGATGTCGCCGTAGTTGGTAAGAATCTCAGCCTTGCAGCGCTCCCAGAGGCCGAGGCGCTTGAGGTCGCGCACGAGGTTAAAGTTCAATTCGAGATATTTTCCGGAGAGGGTATTGCGCGAGAACATCTGCGCAAAACGAGGATCGATCCCTGGAGACGTTCCGGCGACGAGGCCGATGTTGGCGGTTGGAGCGATAGCAAGGAGGGTGGCGTTGCGCATGCCCTGCTTGACCTTGTCGCGCAGCATGTTCCAATTCAATTCTAGCGAGGGGTTGCCACGCTCGACGGTAACGGTTTCCTGACGGTCATGTTCGAGATCGGCGATCGTGTCGACCGGAACATAGCCCTTTGACCAGCCGGAACCGACGAAGTTGGCATAGCTGCCTTTTTCCTTTGCTAAGTTGGCGCTTTCATCAATGGCCATGTAGCTGATAAATTCACAGACCCGGTCAACGAGTTCATAGGCTTCTTGGCTGCCATAAGGGAAGCCAAGCTGTTCGATCATGTCGGCAAAGCCCATGATGCCCATGCCGACGGCGCGGTTGTGACTGTCAAAATGAGCGGCCTCTGGGATAGGCGGGCGATTGATGTCGACTAAGTTATCGAGCTGCCGGATACCGAGGCGGGCGCTTTCAGCCAGCTTTTTCCAGTCAACCCGGCCTTCTTTAATATGGCGGGCCAGGTTTATGGAAAGAAGATTGCAGACGGAAACATTCTCGCGGTCTTGAGGCAGGGTAATTTCCGTGCAGAGGTTTGAGCAATGAATGATGCCGGTGTTGTTGTTGAGGGCGCGAACGTTGATGGCGTCTTTCCAGGTCAGCCAAGGGTGTGAGGTTGTTTGCAAGGAAACAATAATTGTGCGGAATTGTTCTTCGGCCCGGATTTTCTTAAAGCGCTTAATTTCGCCGCGTTCAGCCATCTCGACGTACTCGGCATAGTTGCGGCTGAAATCGGCACCGTAGCTTTCGACAAGCTTGGGAGCATCCTTTGGATCAAAGAGATACCACCAGTCGCGGTTTTTGACGCGCTTCATGAATTCATCAGAAATGTAGACGGCTGTATTGGCGGTGCGGGTGCGGCGGTAGTCGTCGCCGGCGTTCTGCTTTAGGTCGAGGAATTCGCCGATATCGAGATGCCAGTTCTCCATATAGAAACAGAGCGCGCCCATTTTCTTGCCGCCGCGGCAGATGGCGCGAATCGTCGAGTCAATGATGTGCAGAAAAGGGACGGGACCGGAAGAGAAGGTGTTGTTGGTTGAAATAAGGGAACCGGTTGCGCGTAACTTGGTGACGGACAGGCCGATGCCGCCAGTGGCCTTGGAGAGGCGCATAATATCCGAAACGGTCTTGCCGATATGTTCGATATCGTCTTCCATGTCCATGAGGTAACAGTTCGAGAGGCGTGGGAAACTGGTACCGGCAGCGATGTTGGTTGATCCTCCGGAAATATATTCGAGGGACGACATCTTGTCATAGAAACGGGCGGCGATTTCGGTCGGGTTTTGTTCGGTTAGAGCGAGGCCCATGGCGACGCGCATCCAGAAGTACTGCGGCGTTTCGACGAGATTGTGGTCGGCGTCGCGCAGGAGATAGCGCTTGGACATGGTGTTGAGGCCGGTGTAGGTAAGAAGCTCGTCTTTTTCCGGGTCGATGATGTTGGCCAGCGCGTCGAGATCGAAAATCTCGATGAGGCGGGGGTCAAGACTTTTACTGGTGACACCCTGTTCGATGTAGCGGCGGAAATGGAGGCGGTGCAACTCACGAATTTCATCGGACGTTTCATAATCGCCGAGAATTTTTTTGTACATGATCTTGAGGAGGAGGCGGACGGCAACGCGGTCGAACTCGATGTCTTCCTGGATATTCTGGACGGCGGTGTTGACGACGGCCTGGTCGAGTTCGGTTGAGGTAATGCCGTCGTAGAGAGTCAGGTGCGTTTCAGAGGCGATTTGGGTGATCTTGGCCGTCGGATTAGTCAGGCCATAGCAGGCGCGTTCGATGGCACGGTTGATGCGGTCGGCATCAAAGGGTTCACGGGTACCGTCGCGCTTGGTGATGTGGAGGGTCATAGGTGGGGATTTAGGCGACCGCAATATGTAGTGTCGCAGCAATGTTGAGTATACTATATATGGTATGGGCGGACAAGCAGAAAAAAATCTGCTCACCTTAGACGAAAAATAGACTTATTCACAGGGACTTTTCCGGCGCTAGCGGCCGGTCTGTCGGAATGGACTTTTTAGCCTTCAAAATGTATACTGTAGCTGACATAAAAGCTCATGTTTTTGAGCCTTGACAGGCCTCATTTATCTTATGGAAAATCAAGAAGCGAAAATCAAGGAAGTATTGGAGCGGGGAGTGGAAAGGATCTATCCGAGCCGCGAGGCGCTGGAAAAAGCCTTGCGATCCGGTAAGCGTTTACGTTTCTATTGCGGTTTCGATGCTTCGGCGGCATCCTTGCATATCGGCAACGCAATTCAGATAGCTAAGCTTTCGCAGTTGCAGGCGCTCGGACACGAAATTATTTTCATGATTGGCGATTTCACTGGCATGATTGGTGATCCAACTGACAAGAAATCAGCTCGCAAGCAATTAGAACGAGCCGACGTGAAAGCGAATTCAGCTATATATAAAAAGCAAGCCTCGGCGTGGCTTGACTTTAGCGGTCGTAATGCGGCTCAGGTGCAAACCAATAGCAAAACGTACGATAAGATGACTGTGGAAGCGTTTGTTCGGTTAGCGAGCCATGTTACGGTTCAGCAGATGCTGGTTCGTGACATGTTCCAGGAACGTCTCAAGGAAGAAAAACCGATTTATCTCCATGAATTCCTTTATCCGCTTGTGCAGGGCTACGACAGCGTTGCTATGGATATTGATGGTGAAGTCGGCGGCAATGATCAGACCTTTAACATGCTGGCCGGCCGTGACCTTCTAAAATCACTTAAAGGCAAGGAAAAATTTGTTATTTGCGATAAGTTACTGGTTGATGCTCAGGGTAAAAAGATGGGCAAGACGGAAGGTAATATTGTTTCACTCAACGAAACGCCAGATAATATGTATGGGCAGATAATGGCCTGGCCAGACGGCATTCTTTCTTCGGCTTTTGAGCTGTGCACGAAACTGCCTTGGGAAGAAGTCAAAGAAATAAAGAAGCGCCTGGAAAACACCAGTCTCAATCCGCGCGATTTCAAGATGCGCCTAGCGCGGGAAATCACTTCAATTTATCATGGACCCAAAAAAGCCGCCGCGGCCGAGCAGCACTTCGTCAAGACGGTTCAGAAAAAAGAAATGCCGGATGAAATCATGGAAGTAAAAGTCTCGGCCTCAACTCTTTCTATTATTGATATATTACTTGAAACAAAGTTAGCCGCTTCAAAGGGCGATGCTCGTCGGCTTATTGAAGGCGGCGGTATCAAGCTGGCCGGCGAAATTGTTAGCGACGTTAAATACAACGTAAAAATCGGCAGCGACGGTCTTGTTATTCAGAAAGGCAAGCGTGAGTTCCGCAAATTGACGGTTTAGTCATTTCCCGGATTTGGCAATGGTTGTCTAATTTGAAATAGATTTCTATGGCTTATCTAGAAGGAGACAAAAAAGAGGAGGCAATGCGCTGGCTGGAAGTGGCCGCGGAAGCTGCTCGAAAGTCGCTCTGTCAAAACAGGCATTGCGGTACAGTTATCGTGGCGAATGGAGTGGTTATCGGTCAGGGCTATAATGCACCGGCCCTTGATAAAGAAGCGAATCGACGCTGTAATCATACCTTTGGCCCCGGCAAGCCGAATTTTGATATGACCTGTTGTATTCACGCCGAGTGGCGGGCGATCATGGATGCCTTGCGTCGTAATCCAGATAAAATCGTCGGTTCGACACTTTACTTTACGGCCGTCGACGATTCTGGCGCAATCGCTTTTTCCGGCAAGCCCTGCTGTACGGCCTGCAGTCGGATGGCGCTTGATGCTGGTCTGGCCGTGTTTGTTCTGTGGCATGAAGAGGGGATTGTCGAGTACCCGACCGATCAGTATGATTATTTGTCCTACACGTATGAGTTGAGCCAAAAGGACAAGCAGAAATACCGCGATCTGCGATTATAGGGAGGTGAGTAAAATAATATTATTGAATAATACTATATGAC
>CAZFYY010000033.1:0-13164 GCA_964523425.1 uncultured Gammaproteobacteria bacterium | reverse complement strand
ACCAGCCGCTCCCGGAAAGCACACTTGAACTGCCCGCGCCACCGCATACCAATCTGCGCGGCGCGGCTTACTACGAATAACCCGTCACACAAAGGAGATATGGCACATGCTCAATCAGCAAACGCTGACGCGCTTACGCGCCCTGAAACTCTTCGGCCTGGCCGACGCCTTGACCCAACAACTGGAACAACCGCCCACCCAGGCGCTGGCCTTTGAGGAGCGCCTGGCGCTGCTCGTCGAACGAGAAGTCACGTATCGTGAAAACCGCCGTCTGCAAAGCCTCTTGCGCGCCGCCAAGCTGCGCCAGAGCGCGTGTGTGGAAGACATTGACTATCGCCACCAGCGCAGCCTCGACCGGGCGCTGGTGACGACCTTGAGCAATGGCGATTGGCTGCGCGCCCATCACAACCTCCACATCACAGGACCGACGGGGACAGGTAAGAGTTGGCTGGCTTGTGCGTTTGGCAACCAGGCCTGTCGGCAGGGCTTGAGCGTGCGCTATGAACGCACGGGCCGCTTGCTTGACCAGTTACGTGTGGCGCGCGGCGATGGCGGCTACCCCAAGCTGCTACGCCAATTAGCGCGCGTGGAGTTGCTGATCCTGGATGATTTCGGGCTCAAGCCACTCACCCAGACGGAGCGGCACGACTTGTTGGAAGTGATTGAAGACCGGCACGGCCTGCGCTCGACCTTGTTGACGAGCCAACTGCCAATCCGCACCTGGCACGAATATCTGAATGAGCCGACCGTGGCCGACGCGTTGTTGGATCGGCTGCTGAATGGGGCGCATCGGCTTGAATTAACCGGCGACTCGCTGCGCAAGAAAGCTGCCTTGACCAAAGTGAAGGCCAAGCAGTAAAACTTAACCGCCAGCGCGCTCCGCGCGCGTTCACCATCGTGCGAATCCGCGTTCACGATGCTTGCGAATCAGCGTTCATCTTCGTGCAAATACCCACTCTGCGCCGTGTTGGAATTCTTGACCAGCACTGAACCATATTTTGCGCGTGAGCTTGCCGCGTGTGTTAGCGCCATTCGCTTGAAGGCGCTGCGCACACAAACAGGCGATGTTGAGGCAGTGCTACACGCGCTCGCTGACGGCGGAATGACCGTCGAGCAAATCATGGAGACCACCGGCTTATGTTATGGCACGGCTTACGCCGTTCTCAGAAAGCTAGAAATTGCCGGGTTGATTGGAAACACGATACTGAGCACGCGCGAGGAACGTCTCGGCAAAATAGGGGGGCCAAGCCAGAGGCTTTGTTGGTGGTTGAAGACCGAGAATTCAGAAGCTTCACGCACACGGCGCAAAGTAGCTCGAAGAGAGCGAAGGCGCGCGGAACTTCGCCAATAGATACCCAAAAGACCCCATCTGACGCGGGAGTTTTGAACCGCTGGCCTTCCCTGTCCCTGAAAAAGTAAAGGGAGTCTTTCGACTCCCAAAGTTCCGGCGCGTCCTCAGCCATTAGGGTATTTACGCGCCGAATTAAATCGGATTTTAGACAAAGCTTTTGCAAAATCAAGCGCCGATGCCCTTCTCTGCCCGCCGATCGGCAACCCACGCGGCGATCGTGGCTAGCTGTTCGGCTTCCGGCAGCCGTTGCAACTGTGCCAGCTTCCGCACGCCCAAACGGCCTAAGTAGGTCCGCTCTTTGCGCGGTGCTTTGGGCCTTGGTGAATGCCACGCTTCAACGCTGCCGTCTGCTTTCCACTCCCACACAAGGCCAGGCATTTCAAACCATCCGGTACCGGAGGGCTGTGCGGTGGGTTTTGACGGAGGGTATGAGGAACCATCCGCCGATGACTTCGCTAACGGCTTAACCTCTACCGTTAGCGCGGGTTTTACCGTCACCGGCGCGGGGATTTTGGGCCGAATACCTCGCCTAAATCATCGGGCCAATTCTCGCCACGCTTGGCGGCTGGTCCGTCAATGTGCGCGAACTGTTCGCGGGCGATGGCGTCGAGTTGAGCCAGCGTGTCTTTCGTGAAATTAGATTTTTTCCCCAACAGCCCCCAAGCCAAACCGACCGCATCGAACAAGCCTCTAATTTTGGCCGAAGCCAGCACCAGAGCATTGCCGATGGCCGCAGCCTTCCGCGTCGTGATGATGTCTTGGCGGGCCGTCTGCGCCTTCAATTCGAGCATCCGGTTTTCAATCACGGCATCGGCATCGCGTACCAACGTCACCCCAACCAGCGCCAGGGCGAAATGTACCGCGATTGACCAGCGATACCACCAACCCAATTGCGGGGGCAGGGGCGTGTTGACGATCCAGGCGCACAAGACGGCGGCATTCAAAATCATCGTCGCTTGAATGGTGCGGTAGCAGAGTTGGGCATAGGTCCGCTGCTTACCGGCTTTGTATGTCGAGGTGAGACCGTGGCGCAGTGTGAAAAAGAACTTCTCGACAAATCCCATAATCAGGATGGCCAGCACCGCAGCACCAAGCCAGCCAAGCCGGTCTTTATGGGCGAAGCTGTTTACAAACCCCGTAGCCAGGGCAGAGACCGTCACCACACAGGTTTGAATCAGCCGCAGGTTGGCATCATTGCGTTTGTAATCATCACTTGAGCCGATGCCTTCGTAGACGTTGCGCGCGGCATCTGTGACCAGACTGACAGCTTCAGCGGCCTTCGTGCCGTTCGCGTTTAAGTTGAGTTGTTGCATGACATCCCTTCAAATAGTGAAGGGGAAGCCCTAGAATCGCGCTATGTGGCAGCATTCTGCGGGCTTCCCGTGGTTTGTTGTTAGGGCTTTCCAAGTGTTAGCGCACTGGAAGGCCCTTTGCTTTAGACAGTAGCAGCGTGTGTGCCGGAGTTTTTCTGTTGTAGTTCAAGGGCTGACTGATCCAGATAAAGCCGCAATTCGGCGTAGAACTTCCGATACGTGCGGGCATCCGTCCAATCCAGAAAGTTGAACAAGTCTTGCAGGTGTTTATCGCGGGCATCTCCCAGCGTGCACGGGTTGTCAGCTCCAATCATTCGAATGTCCGGCCCGTAACGAACGCGCCTCGTTTCAAGCGTGACGATGTGCGCCAGGCTTTCGGCCAGCTTTTCGTAATCTGCGCGCCGGGCTTCAACTTCGGGCGCATATTCGTCACTCACGACTGGCTCACTATCGGCGGCGCGTTCGTTGGCTTGTTCCAGCAACAAACGAAGGCGGGCATTCTCTACCGCTAAATCGGCCTGAGAAGGCGCAGCTTCGGGCACGTAGACAGCCACTTGCCAGCGTAAGTGCCCGGCTTCGTAATGCGGTCCTTTGCCCGGTTCGTGAAGCTTGTTGGCCATTTCGCTGCTGAGGTCAACCAGTGTGTTGTAGAGCTCAACCGGCGTGCGTGGATGTTCGAGTACGTCTGCCAGCGCGAGCGCCAGTAAGCCCACGGCGGCGCGTTCATTGGCCGTTGGTTGCGCGGCGGGCAGGGCTTTGAGTTTGGCAGCTTGGCAGACGGCTTCAGCATCCTGCTTCAAACCGCCTAAGCGTCCGTGTTTTGGGTAAGCCATTACATCGCTCAAGGCTTGCGCTAATGCGGCGTAAAGTGTTGCGAGTTTTTTCATAGTGAATCCTTTCCTTGTGAGTGAGTGGAGGAACGAGCGGCGGCGGCACTCGTTCAGCTTGAAACCCGCCCGCGCGCGGGGCTGAAGGCCGCAGCCTTAAAACTCTCGTTTCCAGTCCCACCGCTGACGGCGCGCCACACCACGCGGCTGGCCTAGAAACACGTCAACAAACTTGGGCTTTGGCGAAGCAGTGGGTTGCGCCGGTTGCTGTTCTTCGTCTCGGACTTTCCAGCCGCACGCTGACTGTTCACCGTTGGCGGACCAGGCCATCGGAGCCGCACCGGCAACCCGTTCGCCTTCGGCACTCACTACGCCGAGAGCTTCGGTGTAGCGTTGCATCAGCCGTCTTGCCACCGCGTGTTTACAGGTTTTGCTTTTGGCATCGCACGTGTGGGTGTCGTCAATCACATACAGCTTGCTGCTGGTGGTGCTCATCAGCTTCAACACGTTGGTCTGTGAGTCATAGGCCCAATACTTGCTGCGGTTGATTTCCACGACCGCGCGATCAATGGCGCGCAGCATCGCGGGGTTGTTTGCGCTTTTGGCTTTCGCCGTTTCGACTGTTTGATTAAAGATTCGAGTGTTGATGAGCATTGCGTTTTCCTCCGTGTGTGTTGTCTGACAGGGAGGATTCTATAGATACTATGGAAATATGTCAACGCTTTTCTGTAGTGTCTATAGAAATAGTTTGCTTTTGTCTGCAAGCCTTGCCTATAATTCCCATAGACTCTATTTTGTTCGCTATGAAGAGGGAGAAACCGAAGATGCTCACACCAAAAATGTACGCCGAAGAGGTTGGCGCGCCTTATCCAACCGTGATGAGTTGGCTGCAAGCTGACTTGATTCCAGGCGTCGAGAAACAAGAGTTGCCGAACGGTAAACACTATTATCTCGTGCCAACGGGTGCACCAAAGCCGGAAACGCGGCGCGGTCCTAAGCCAAAAGATGCGCCCACGACCGAAGCGAAGCCAGCGACAAAGAAGCGCGCCAGCAAGAAGGCAGGGAACTAACCCCCGATGTTTGACGGACAGCCCAAGCGCGTTGAGATTCACGATAGACAGGCTTTCGAGCAATGGCGCGAATCCTTGCCATACACGGCGCAACGCAAATTGAACATGCGGCTTGTTCGATTGGAAGCAGGGAATCCAGGCAAGCCGGAAATTGATTGGAAGTCATTGGGCGAAGGCGTTTACGAACTGAAGATTCACGAAGGCATAGGCTATCGCGTGTATTTCGCCTTCAGCGGCGCACACATCATCCTGCTACTGTTGGGCGGCGCAAAGCCCAAGCAAGATGCCGACATCGCTACCGCCAAGCGGCTATGGAGTGAAATTCAAAGACAAGGGAGACAGCAACGATGAATACGACCTGGGCCGAAGTAATCGAAAACGACCTTAAAACCAAAAACACAAGCTTTGCTGCTGACTTCTTACGTGATGCGCTGGCAGACGATGAACCGGGCACGCTCATTGTGGCGATGCAGCATATTTCACGGGCACGCGGCGGCATTGACGATCTAGGGTTGAGCAATGAAGAGAAAGCCCAGATTGCCAGTGCAATGGGCCGCAGTATGGGCGCGTATCCGCTGTTACAAGCCGCCTGATGGCGAACGAGCAAACCGGGGGAATTGTGAAAAATTTATAGTTACTGGTAACGTTACAAGCTTACTGGTTTGCTGAATTTTCTTACAATCACGCAGTATTCTTTCAAGCAAGCACGAAATCTTGAAAGCGCGAAAGCAGGGCAGCGGGAAATCGCGAAATCAAGAAATCAAGAAAACGTGGAATCGTGTTTCCCTGAAATAATGCTGGCGTGTTTTCTTGTGGGCACTCTTTCAGGCTGACACGTTGGCACGCTGGACCGTCAGCACAATGGCACGCTGGTAAGCCAGCACTCCAGCACGTATGCATGAAGATGTTGCGATCGGTTCTCTTAATTTGTTCCCTGCTTTGCCTGTGCTGGTCAGCCTTTGCAGAAACGCTTACGGGCAAGGTTGTGGGTGTTCACGATGGCGACACTTGCACGGTGCTTGATGCCAACCACACAGAGCACAAAATCCGCTTGAACGGTGTGGATGCGCCGGAACTGGGGCAAGCCTTCGGGCAAGCCAGCAAGCGCAATCTGTCGGATTTGGTCTTTGGTAAAACGGTCAACGTCGAGACGGGTAAGACAGACCGCTACGGGCGCTTGGTTGGAACGGTGCTACTCGACGGCAAAGATGTAAACTTTGCCCAGCTTCGAGCCGGTCTCGCTTGGTATTTCAAGAAATATGAGCGCGACGTTGCCGCTGATCGTCGCCAACCCTACGCAGACGCCGAAAGGGAAGCGCGCCAGGCGCGGCGGGGCTTGTGGGCTGATCCGAATCCCCAACCGCCGTGGGAATATCGGCATCCTGAGAATGAAACTGGGACTTTTTCGGATGTCAGTAAAAAGGGCACTGGCGCACCGGGTAACTCGACGGCACCGGCAGCGCAACCGGGCGGAACTGTTCGCGGCAATAAAAACAGCATGATCTATCACGCGCCGAATTGTCCCGATTATGACCGGATTGCAGAGCGCAACCGCGTGCCGTTCAAGACCGAGGCAGAGGCGCAAGCGGCGGGCTATCGCAAGGCCAGGAATTGTCCGTAAACCCGGCAAGACGGTAAGGCGGAAAAACGGAAAGACGACAAACCGGAATGATAATAACTTTGCTTTCCTACAAGGGCGGCCAATCGAAATCAACCACTGCCATTCATTTGGCAGGCTGGTTGAATCAGAAAGCCCCCACTGTTGTTATAGACGCTGATCCGAACTGCACCGCGCTTTCCTGGGCTGAGCGGGGAAGTTTACCTTTCCGCGTAGTTGACGAAGGCGGCGCGGCCAAAGCTGCCCGCGAATGCGAGCACATCATTTTCGACACACCCGCACGACCGGACGCCAAACGGCTGAAAGGCTACGCACAGGGCGCAGACTTGCTCATTCTCGTTGTTGCGCCCGATGCGCTCTCACTCGATGCCACAGTGCCCGCCGTGAACGACCTGAAAGCACTAGGCGCACCATTCAAGGTTTTGCTGGCGATGGTACGCCCAAACAGCCACGAAGGCGCAGCGGCAAGGGCTGCACTCGAAGGCTTGGGCCTGCACCTATTCAAAGGCAGCATTCGGCACTATGCCGCAGCAAAGAAGGCGGGGCTTGATGGCGTGCTCTTGCGCGATGTGAAAGACGAACATGCCCTAGACCTGTGGAACGACTACGGCGCAATCGCAAAGGAAATTCTTAAATGAGCAAGAAAAGCCAGGCCGACAAAATAACCGTGATGCTGGGCAAGGCGCAGAGCGTGGCGCGACCTTCCAATGTAGCAGACGAAAAAACCGAACAGTCGTCAATCCGGCAAACCGTCGAGACGGTAAGCCGCCAAGCCGGAAAGCCGGAAGGCGAGAAAGTCGAACGCATCACCGTGGGCGTGAAGGCCCGCAAGGAAATTGCCTACCATTGGACGGTGCAAGGCAAACTGAGGCGACGCTCTGTCTCTGATGTGGTGCGCGATGCTCTTGTTGCTGAGTTTGGTTTGCCGGACGGATTCACCAAAGAAGACATCTAGGCGAAAAGACGGATTTCCGTAAAACCGGTAAAACGGCTTGACGGATACACGTTCCAAGAGTAAATTATTGGTTATGAAAAGCGATGCTTTAGTTACCAATCAAGAAAACAGGGCACTCGCCACCGTAGCGGCGGTCGGGCTGGCCATAGACCAGCATCCGGCGATTGGCTACCTTGCCGCACTCCGCACTGAAGGCGGGCGCAGAGTTCAGACACAGGCGCTGGCCAGCGTGGCGCGCCTACTTCGTCACGATCTGGCGACCGAACCACATCAGGCCGCAATTCTGGCGATTGAATGGCACCGGCTCAACAATGCCCACGTGAAAGCGATTGCGACCAGCTTGGCGGCGATCCACTCGCCAAAGACGGCCAACCGTAAGCTTGACGCTGTGCGCGGTGTCTTGCGCCAGGCGTGGTTGAATGGGCTGATGTCCCGCGATGAATACGAACGCGCGATCAAAGTCGAGCGCGTGCCCGGTTCGCGACTGTTACGCGGGCGGGATGTCTCGACGGGTGAAATTCGCGCCTTGTTTGAAAGCTGTGCACGTGATGCCAACCGGCTAGGCATTCGTGACGCGGCCTTGCTGGCGCTTCTCTATGGTGCAGGCTTACGGCGCGCAGAGGCGGCTGGCTTGACGCTGGGCGATTGGGACAAGGAAACGGGTGAACTTCGTGTGATTGGCAAAGGCAACAAAGAACGCATTGCTTCCCTGCCTGTTGGTGCGGTGCGCGCCGTCGAGGCGTGGCTACTGGAACGCGGGCCGCTCGCTGATGACGCGCCGTTGCTCTGCGGTGTCACCAAAGGCGGCAAGCTGACCGGGCAAGCATTGAGCACACAAGCAATCTGGAAAGCCCTGCAGGCCAGGGCGAAGCGGGCGGGCGTCGAGAAGCTATCCCCGCACGATCTGCGCCGCTCATTAGCTGGCGACCTTTTCGACGCGGGGGCCGATGTGTCGAGCATTCAGAAGCAATTGGGGCATGCGAATATCGCCACAACCGGGCTTTATGACCGGCGCGGACAAGAGGCGCGGCGCAAAGCGTTGGAGTTGGTCAACGTTCCGTTTAACAGCTAAAACGCTGTTTTTCCATTAGTAACAACAACCTAGCGAAACGCTTGGCTAATGGCATTGCAAACTTTTTTCATAAAGCGGAGCTATACAGTCATTTCGTCAGACGAAAAAAGTTAACGGTTTTAATCAGTTGACCAGCAAGCATTTAGAGACTGTGGCCGATGCGCTGTGTCTACACAAAATGTTGATTCCGCAGCGCTTATAAAAGCTTGGTTATCGTAAATGGTGTTTGACTGGAAAGGCAAAATTAGTACAATGATTCCGTTATTTGAAAAGCGAAAGGGCTCAGGAACGCTGTCTACCAAACAAAATCGTTCCTGAGCCCTGACCTACACGCAATGGCGCGTAGTGTTTCCGTAGACCGAAATTATCCACAGTCAACAGCTATTGTCTACCCAAATTGTCTAGGCAATCGTAGGATTAGGACCCGTGGATAGTTAGCTTTTAACCGATTAAAATCTAGATTTTATTCGGTTTAGGCATCGCTTAGTGATGCCGTTTTTTCTTAAGAAAAAAAGTTTCGGTTACAAGAAACCCGCGCCGCTTTGCTGATCTGGTCCGTTCCGATTGAGCTTAGTCGGCGCGTTCGTGTTTTCAAATTCAAAAATTTAAGCCTGCCGCCGCAGGTTTTAAGGCCGTTACTAGCGTTTTAAGCTCACGCTAGCGACGGCCTTTCCCTTTGGAGTTGAGAGCATGAGTCGTCATAAAAACCAACGCGATTCAGGCGGATGATACACACCGTCGCAAGTCGGAACCATCCACCCGAATGCGCGCCACAAGTTTCAACCGGCTGTTAAGCCGCGCGAAGGGCGTTTTCAGAGTGGATGCTGAAAACGCCCTTTTCATTTTTTAACGATGACTTCAAACGCCCGAAACAACCAGACAAAGCAAAACGCCGATCAGTGTTTTGCCCGCGCTGACCGGCGTTTGATTTTCGCAGCCAATTCCACCAAGAACGCGGCTGCAATGGATACTAAATGCAGACAGAGTATACATCAGATTGCCCGTTAGTCTATAGCTCAAATTCCCCCACTATCGCGCCAACACAGGCCGCACGCGCCACACGCGCACAAGCGTTGAAGGCTCTTACACTCGCGCAATCGCCACCAAGCGCCGAATGGGAAGACACCCACGTTGCGCTGATCTGCCACGCACTCACTCACTTTTACCGCCAACTGCCGAAGATTGCCCATACACGCGCCTTGCTCGAAACGCTGGTCGGGATGACCAAGGGCATAGACGAACCCTTGCGCCTCTTTCATAGGGACATTGCAGCGGCAGTATTCCCACAAATGGAGTTGAAAGCAGGCGTGCGCAAGGTGCGCAGGCATTTGGCCGACATTATCAAATTCCAGGAAGCTGAAGGCATCGAATTGCTGGTTTACGTGCCAGGCTACAAGAGCGGTGACGGCGCGGAGGCGGAGTTGGTCCCCTCCACTTTCCGCGTTCCCCTCATGTGGCGGCTAACGGATTTCCTGAACACTTCACAAATTGGCGAGGCGGAAGACGCCTTTGCCGCCGTCGAAGCCTATACCACCACCCTGATTGCCAAGCTGCGCAATAAACCGGCTCCCCACAATCGCTACAAACGCGAGCAGGATTTTGATTCTTGCGTCAAAACGGCGGTCGGCTGGGGTAAGCGTGCCGCAGAAAAAGGGGCCGGAACCTGCCTTGATGTTTTGATGCTTGGCGATGCCGCCAAAGCCGCGATGCTCCGCAAAGCGGGCGAAGAAATCGGCCGTATGCTTTGCGCTGAAGCCGCAAAGCTAGACGGCAGAACAATTTGGTTTCGTGGTTTGGTTGACCTAGAAGGCACCCTTGAAGAATTTAGGGGGGGTGTCACGGATGACAGGGGGGTGTCACCGGTGACACCTGAGGATTTCGACCGTGAGCCAGTAGCATTGCAAGGTGCGGAAGGTGGATCTGTTTTTTGTCACCCATTACATTCTTATAAATGGGTGACCAACAAAGACTCTAAGGCCGAAGAGGGTGAATCTTACCCCGCCCTAGAACTTGAGACACTGGCTATGGCTCCCGATCCCCTGCCCCGCCCCGTGCACAAATTTGGCCAGCCGTTAGACGAATTCATCGAGCGGGCACGGGCTGCATATGAAAAATCCTTCTCGCTGGCAGAACTCAAGGGCAAGCCGAAGGGCACCGGCGCGTGGAAACAATACGCGGATTGCCCTGCCTGCGGCGCTGGGCGAGAGAAACGCGGGCGCTTCAACGTAAACACGCGCAGCGGCGGTTACAAGTGCCACGCTTGCGGCGTGAAAGGAAAGCTGCGCGAGTTTTGGGAGAATCCGCCAAGTGAGTGGGACGTGACGCCACGCCCAACAGTCAGACGGGAAGAGATCGAAGCCAAACGCCAGGCACAAGCCGAACAGGAACGCACCGAACAGGCCGCAAAAATCGAAAAGGCGCGCAAACTCTACGAATCAGCCGCGCCGCTCGCACAAGTGCCCGCCGCGCGCGATTACGTGGAACAGCGCACCGGCGCGGCAGACGTGGCCGAACGCTGTGGCGTGCGCTACGCACTGCACCACAGGCGCAAAGCGGTGCTCTTCCCCGTCGTGAATTCAACTGGCGAAGTGGTTGCGATTAACGACCGTCGAATTGACGGCAACGAGGACAAGACACGCACGCGAGGCCCAATAAAGACGGGCGTTTTCGCAACGCCTGGCGCACTCGACGCGGGGCGTATCGTGATCGTGGAAAGTCCGCTCGACGCAATCGCGGCCCATGCGTGCGGGCTTGACGCGATTGCGCTGTGCGGCACGTCGTGGCCAGAGTGGTTGCCAGAAGCGCTCGAATCGAAAGACGTAATGCTTGGCTTCGATAACGACCAACCCGACAAGCACGGTAAGCGCGCTGGCGACGTGGCTGCCACGAAACTGGCCAACGAATTGATTGGACGAGCGCCAATTCAACGGCTGAAGCCGTCGCGCAAGGACTGGAGCGAGATTGCCGAACTCGACGGGCTCTGCGCCTTACGCGCAGAGCTTGCGGCGGCGTTATTCGATTCCAGCACGTTGGACGATGAATGCGAGGTGATGCAATGAGCGACCAACAAACACAGGCGCATGGCCTGCGAGAATCTGATAACGAGACATCATCCCCGCGCAGTGATAACCACGATGCGTTATGCGACGCGCCCGCGCCATACATCCCGATCGAGGGCGAAGAATGGCGGCACGTGCCGGGCTACCCTTCCCTGCAAGCCAGCAATCTAGGGCGCGTGCGGCTAAAGAGCACGCAACACGTGCTTGCCATCACGACCGGCGAATATCCGCGCGTCACATTTACGCACGCGGGGAAAACGCGAACCGTCGAGACGCATCGGCTTTGCGGGCTGGCCTTCTTTGGTCCAATCGGGCCGGGCCTAGTGGTGAACCACAAAGACGGGGACAAGATGAATTGCTGCGTCGAAAATTTAGAGGTCATCACGCACGCGCAGAACATACAGGAAGCCCAACGCGCAGGCCTGATGAAAAGCAAATTGAAGCCGCTCGACATTGAGCCGATTCGCCGACGAGAGAGCCTGCCCTGTAGGGGCGGCGAACGAGCCCCGGCCCCCGGCAGTGTAGGCGTGCGAGCGGTTGAGCGAGCCGCCGGAATGGAGGCGGGCCAGGGCTTCCTGTGTATCCCGCCCGTCCCGCCGCCCCGTCTCGGCTTCCCCGGAGGGGTGCCGAGCGGAGGCTTACGACATTCTAGGGTCTAGTCCGTGTTGTGCCATTATCAGTAAATGGCGCAGGTGTTTTTTGAATGGCTGACCAGGTTCTTTTTCACCCCGCTCAACGATGGATATGTAGTTGCTCGAAACGCCTAGCATTGAACCGAGTGTCTCTTGCGACCACGGCGCTTCGTCCTCGTAATTGAGGACAGTCGGAATGAACCTGCGCGCATCAAGCGTGTATTGTGCCCAATTTTCAAATTTTGGCAGGTCGTTCATAGCGCATACCTCGTGGCCTCTAAAGCCATTTCTCGCGTTGTGCGGCGATTGCGGTGGCGTTTGTCGTTTAATACACGCTTGTGGGCAGTTTGCAATTTAGAACATAGGTAAACGGTCGTGCCCACTGTGATCCACGCGCCGCCAATGCGTTCGCGGGTTTCGACGGCCAGCTTTTCAGATTTGTAAAAACCGCCTGCGTACCAGCTTGGATCGGTTTCGCCTAAATCCATTTGGAAATAGCGAAATGTGGCAGCGGCGCGTGTGTCTTTTTCGACACGGCCCAGCAATACTGCTGAGCCGTCTGGTGAATATGCGAATGCGAAAAAACGTTGCTCTTTCATAGTACTCCCTGTTGATATTCACGAAAACCGGCAGGCAGTCCATCCGTGACGAGTTCAAGGCCCAGCATTGCATCAGTTGGCGGCACATATTTGCCACGTTCGATTTGCAGTGCCGCTTGCCGCCCGACGTGCGCGTAACTCCAAATGAGGGCATCACGGTCGTCGCTGTTCCACCACGAGGATTCGCAGCAATAGATTGCGTTATCCTCGCGGAGGTTTTCGCCGCCCAGCATTGCCTCATATTCGGCGCGGGTCAGTGGGCAGGTTTTGACAAAGGCGTACATATTGTTCCCAGCGTCGTTCACGGCGCGCCAGCCCTCTGCGGAGGGGTTTTTGAGATATTCAGCGTAGAGCGCTTTGCGTTCATCTATCGCGTTGATGATTTTCTCTGAATTTGTCATTTCGACTCCTGATTTGTCAGCGACTTGATTGCCGCGTTGACAGGAGATTTATAACAGAGTTATAGCAATGTGTCTATAACTAATTTATAGAGACTGAAATTATTTCGCATTGTGCGCCTTTCTCGTGCGAGGGATAGGGGCGGCGGAATTAGTAGAAACGAGTGACGCCCCATCGGGGCAGAACGAGTCACGGAAGACGGGCGGGACTCCGCCTGCAAAGCCTCTTGCGCGCCGCCAAGCTGCGCCAGAGCGCGTGTGTGGAAGACA
>CAZFYY010000032.1:0-14742 GCA_964523425.1 uncultured Gammaproteobacteria bacterium | reverse complement strand
AATGGAAAATGATTCTCGTACGTTGCCTGACGGTTATCATCGCTTTTGCGGGAGGTCTGGCCATTTTGTTTACTGTTGTCCGCTTCCCATTCCCAGCTCCCTCGGCTACGTTTGATGCTTCGCTTTTAAGTGACCGCGCTACTCAGATGGAAGCGGGCGCGGCGTCGCGCTGGTCTTTGCTGCCGGTTATGGCCAAGGAAGCAATTCGTTCGCCGCTATGGGGACATGGTTTTGGCAAGACGCTGACGTATGTGACGAGCGATCCGCGCATTACCTCAACGACGGCTGATGGCCGCTACACGACGTATGCCTTTGAGTGGGGCTGGCTAGACATCGCTCTTAAGCTCGGCGTTCTCGGCGTTGCTGCATATCTTTGGCTTTTCTTCGTGCTTCTAAAAGATTGCTGGCGCCTTTTCCGAAAAAATTCTTCACTGGCGCTGGTCGCCGGAGGAAGCCTGCTGGTTCTGGCTGCGGCGCATTTTTTTACTCCCTATTTGAACCACCCGCTCGGTTTCATGTATCTGGGAATTGTAATGGCTGTTTTGCACGGAGAAATGAAGAAAAAACAACTGGAGGCCGACCCCTTGTCAAAATTCTGATGTCATGGTATTTTATCAATTATATTAATTTACGTTCCGCTTAATGTATCATTATGAGCGACCAGCAAATCATTTCCGAGGAAGGCTACGAAAAGCTGCAGCACGAGCTGCATGAGCTGAGCACGACTAAGCGCCGCGACATTGCCGATCGAATTGAGAAAGCGAAGGAGCTCGGCGATCTAGCTGAGAATGCCGAGTACGCTGACGCTAAAGAAGCGCAGGCGTTCAATGAAGGCCGTATCGGCGAAATAAGCAATCTCTTGAAGAACTTAACGGTCGTGCAAAGCGCGCACGGCGGAGAGATCGGCATGGGTTCTAAGGTCAGCGTTGAGATTGATGGCCAGAAGAAAGAATACACCATTGTCAGCTTCAACGAAGCTGATCCGCTCGAAGGCCGCATCTCCAACGAATCGCCGATGGGTGTCGCTTTCCTCGGCCGCAAAGTAGGGGAGAAAGTTACGGTCAAGACACCAAAGGGGGATATGACTTATTCCATCAAGAAAATTTCCTAAGTTTTTTCCTGTTTAGAAAACAGCCTTCGGGCTGTTTTTTGTATAAAAAAAGCTTCAGGTATTCCTGAAGCTGTATAAGATACTTCTGCGCATCGCTATTTTGCAAAGTGATCAAATCGCTTGCAGTCTTGTCGATGCATATTTTTCAGATAACTTTCACGATTGATGTGCATCGTGAATAGGTCGTAGGGATTAAATCCTTCGGGTGTAGGGGGCAGAGGTCCGCGCATTACATTCATCATCGGGAACTTGTTGTCCAGCGAATAGGTAACAAATGCTTGTTTCGTGTTTCCGGGTCTGGTAAATAGCCAGTAAGAAACCTTATCTGCTAATACTTCCTGGGCAAAGACATCAAAATATTTTTTGTAGTTGGCAACTTTGCGAATGCAGATTTCTTTCCCAATTTCTCGTACGGTATGAGGTTTGCGGAAATGGGAGATTTTCTGCCTTATGATGCGTTCAAGATGCAAGGTAAGGCGCTGTCTTCTATAAGGCTTCTCATCATAGATAGCGGCAATAATCAGGTTGAAATATTCCAGCATCTGCGGCTGATCATGCCATATATCAATGAGCGACAGATAGCATTCAAATATTTTATCATCAGTCGGCAGAATTTTTTCTATCGCCAGGCAGACAAAGGGAAAGAGCTCTCCGCCCTTATCTTGCTCTTGTATTTTTTTTAGTTCAGGCAGGTTGACTAATGTATTATTAACATAAATATGCGTAAGTACTTTTTGGAAAAAATTTTCCAGTCCGCTGATACTGTACTGCGAGGTTGAAAGCCAGTCGCTTAATCCGGCGTAGTCATTTTTTTCCAAGAATCCATTAACTTGCTGAATAGCCGCTTTTTTAGCGGCATCAGCCTCAGCCTCTACTGAGCTTTCCTTGGTTGCGTTCCGTGCCTTTTTAATATCATCGCGTACGAATAGAGCGCACACGAAAGCAAGGCAGAGAAAACAAATTCCTCCTCCAATACTGCTTTGTATAAAAAGGACTACTGAAACAATGATACATACTACCAGTACGAAAATAAAAAAATAGGTGTTGCCGGATAATTTTGTTTTTTTCATCGTTTGTATTTTATTTGAGAAATTAGTTAGTTTTTCCTGTGCTGCCGGGCTCAAAGAGCAGTCCAAAAAACACTAACTAATCCGTCATTTTCAAGGTACGGCGATAGATAATTATATCATATTTGCCATATAAAGTCAATAGCGGGGTAGGGGATAAAAAAAGCCCCCTTGAAATCAAGAGGGATGGGCTAGTCGTCTAATAAGCATGCTACTGCTAAAGAAAGTCATGGCCCAGATAAAAAGCTCGAGCAGGAGGTCATCCTTGATGTAGAAGGCGATGAATTCCTTGGCGCAAAACCCGACAAAAAGGGCAATGAACCAGAGGAGGATGCCTTCGGCTGAATTGCTTTTTACCCTTTCCGTTTCTTTATAGGGGATAGAAAAGCCCTTCTGCTGCGCAATATTTTTATGGTGGGCCATAAAAGCTTTCTTGATGGCGATGCCAAGGACCAATAAGCAGGGAATCTCTACGCCCGACAGCCAGGGCTGGGGCAATTTCAATGACAGGATGCCGATTATCAGGCAGGCGGCGAGAACAATATAGTCTGTATCGTATTTTTGTTTTTTCATGATAGGGTTCGATTGTTTATAGGACTGTTTATATGGTAGCAGAAAATCGTGGGCCTTTTCTTTGTTAAAGTCAATGCCCGATTCTACGAGCTTTTGACTTTAAGGCGGCATTAGGCTAGAATTTACCTATATTAAGCCTATTTCCGTATGTCTGAAACAAAAGTCAGCGAACGCTCCGACCGTCTCGCAAAACTAGAAGAACTGAAAAAGCTGGGGATTGACCCGTACCCAGCGACGACAGGCCGCAGTCACCTGATTGGCGCTGTTTTGTCGGCTTTTGAAGAGATATCTTCCGCCGGGACTTCGATTACACTTTCGGGCCGCCTGCGCAGCCTGCGCGAGCATGGCAACTTGTGTTTTGCTGACCTGGAAGATGATTCCGGAAAGCTGCAGTTGGTCTTCTCAAAGAAAGATCTGCCGGAAGGAGAGTTTAAGCTGCTGACAAAATATGTCGACACCGGCGATTTTCTAGAAGCCTCTGGCGTTCCATTCACGACTAATGCCGGACAGCAGAGCCTCAAAGTTTCGTCTTGGAAATTACTAACTAAAGCGTTGCGCCCCTTGCCTGATAAATGGCACGGTCTGCAGGATGAAGAAGAAAAGCTCCGCAAGCGTTATCTCGATATCCTGACTAATCCGGAATTGAAAGATCTTATCCGCAAGCGCGCCCGTTTCTGGCAATCCATGCGCGAGTTCTTGGTGGCGCGTGATTTTCTGGAAGTGGAAACTCCGGTTCTGGAAACGACGACCGGAGGAGCGGATGCGCGACCATTCATCACGCATCACAATGCGTTGGATATCGATGTGTATTTGAGAATTTCCGCCGGGGAGCTCTGGCAGAAGAAACTGATGGTCGCCGGCTTCGATAAAACGTTTGAAATTGGTCGCCAGTTCCGTAATGAAGGCATGAGCCCGGAGCATCTCCAGGACTATACCCAGATGGAATTCTATTGGGGCTATGCCGATTACCAGAAAGGCATGAAGCTCGTCACTGAGCTCTACCGCCATATTGCCCAGGAAACCTTCGGTACGCTGCAGTTTACGATTGGTGAGTTCTCGATTGACCTGGCCGCCGACTGGCAGACGTATGACTATCATGACATCATTAAGGAAAAAACCGGCATCGATATTACGAAGGCAACGATCGACGAAATTGAAAAAACGTTGCAGAAGCTGAGCGTGAAATATGATACAGACGGATTTAATATTACCCGCGCCATCGACAACCTCTGGAAGTATTGCCGCAAGTCAATTGCTGGACCGGGCTTTCTTGTTAATGTCCCGGTCGTTATGGAACCGCTCGCTAAGCGTCAGGAACATAATCCGAATATCGTACAGCGCTTCCAGGTGATTTTAGCCGGTTCAGAAATGGGCAAGGGCTACAGCGAGTTGAATGACCCGATCGACCAGGCCGGCCGTTTTGCTGACCAGCAGAAGCTGCGCGATGCCGGCGATGACGAAGCTCAGATGTTCGATGAATCGTTCGTCGAGGCTCTTGAATACGGCATGCCGCCGACCTGCGGTTTCGGCATCAGCGAACGCTTGTTCTCTTTTCTTGCCAACCGCTCCATCCGCGAATGCCAGATTTTCCCGCTAATGCGGCCGAAGAAGTAATACTGGTTTGTTTTTCTCATGATTGTATAAAAAAATGCCCAGAGATAAGCTCTGAGCATGTTATGTGCAAGTAGTCGTGTTATTGGATGACCGTAAGACTTTCTGATTTTTTTAAAAAACGGTAATCTTTGGTTGAGATCTTTTCTTTCCAGCAGGTACTTAGCGGGGCAGATGAAGAACCATTTTTTTCTTTATTAAAGATTATAACTTTTGCTGCTGGGAAGTAATTAGTATCAGAAATTACTAAGATGGAACGCTCTTCACCCGACTTTGAGGCAAGGACAACAAGCCAATAGGATCCCAGCGGTCGAGAAAAAGCAAGGATTATGAGAGTTACCGCTGAAATAGTAATTGCTGAGACTAGATAGGTTGTATTATGTGTTAGCTGTGCTATGGATAGTGCGATTATTACTGCGCCTACTACGAAGAGTGCTTTTGCCATATATTATATTAATTTTTAATGAAATAATCTCATAAATTAGCATGAATTGCTTTACTTGTCAATAATTTGACTTTCTTTACTTTCCGCTATAACTCGGCTAAAATTGACATATGCTAGACCTCAAATTCATCCGTGAAAACATCGATCTCGTTAAGCAAAACAGCGCCAATCGCTTGGCAAAGGTTGATATTGACGAGCTGCTACAACTGGACGAACAGCGCCGTGCTTTGATTACCGAAGCAGAGGCCCTGCGCCAGGAACGCAATGCCGCCTCGAAGTCCAAACCGGATGCTGAGCAAATTGCCGCCATGAAAGCGCTCGGTGAAAAGTTGGCCGCTCTGGAAAAGGGAGAAGGGGAGATTGCTGGCCGTTTGAAAGAACTTCTACTAGCCGTGCCGAGCCTGACCCATCCCGACGTAAAGGTCAGCGCTGACGAAGATGATAATCCGGTTCTGGAGACTGTCGGCGAAATTCCGAAATTTGCTTTTGAACCCAAGGACCATATCGAGCTCGGCGAGGCGCTTGATATCCTTGATTTGGACCGTGCAACCAAAGTTGCCGGCGCTAAGTTTTATTTCCTGAAAAACGAATTAGCTCGCCTTAATCTGGCGCTGGCTAACTATTGCATCGACATCATTTCCAAGCGAGGTTATCAGCTTTTCACGACGCCGGACATTGCTAAGACAGACATCATCGAGAACCTCGGCTACAATCCGCGCGGCGAATCAAGTCAGGTGTATGAATTGGCTGGTACTGACCTGAGCCTGATCGGAACAGGCGAGATTACGCTCGGCGGCTATCATTCTGACGAAGTCTTGGACAAAGAAAAATTGCCCTTGCGCTATGCGGCTTACACGCATTGTTTCCGGACCGAAGCCGGTGCCTACTCCAAGTATTCCAAAGGCATTTTCCGCGTTCATCAGTTCGACAAGGTAGAAATGTTCGTCTACTGTACACCGGAAGACGCCGAGAAGCTGCACGAGGAATTGCTTGATATCGAAAAAGAAATTTTCTCGGGTCTGGAAATTCCGTTCCGTGTCATTGATCATTGCACGGCCGACCTCGGCAACCCGTCATATCGTACCTTCGACCTCGAAGCCTGGATGCCGGGCAAGCCGAATAAGGAAGGCGGCATGGGCGACTGGGCGGAAGTGACGTCGTGCTCCAACTGTACTGATTACCAGTCTCGCGGTTTGAATATTAAGTACAAGGACGCCGAGGGCAAGCATTTTGCTTATACGCTTAACGGTACCGGAATCGCTATTTCCCGTGCCCTGATTGCTCTCATGGAAAATCACCAGCAGGCGGATGGTACGATCAAAGTGCCTGCGGCCTTGCAGGTGTACGTGCCATTTACGGAAATTCGCTAGAGCTTCAACAAGAAACCGGCTGCGACAGCGGCTGGTTTTTTATTACTGTTGACAGATTAATAAAATTATGTTAATTTGGCCTCAGTCTTTTCGTATGAGAAGAAGGCCGAAAGGCACCCGGAGAAGTCCTAACTCCGGAAATGTTTAGGAAAATAGTTCATTAAAACATTGTATAATGTTAAAAATAAAAATTACTCAGGGACCAAATCGCGAAGAGCTTTTTGACGCCTTGCGATTATCTTCGAAAAATGAGACCGTGCATTTTAGGGTTATTAAAGAAGGAAGTGATAAGCCTCATGAGCTAACAGTGCACATAATAGGCATTACCTCGCATTATGATTCAGCGGGGGACCTGTGGGATATTTCTCTGCGCTTGGCAAAGCCTTTTAGCCCTTTATTTTTCAAAGAGAATGTGAAGTACTACCAAGAACGCTGCGAATTCGGAATATTAACGGCCATCTATTCGACTAAAACTCGCCAAGGAATATTTACCGGCATCACTCATCTGCCATATCAACCTGTCTACAGTCACAAAGTATTTAGCTTAAATCCGGCAGGCCCGTCTAAGGGATTAATTAAAGATGCGCTTTTTAGCCGTGTAACTATTCACCCTGAAAGACGCGTTGGGGTAAAATGTGATCCGGCAAGCGTTTGGGAAAAACGCATTCAGCCCAGCGTCTCTCCGGGTGCGAATGTCAATATGTATGTAATGGTTGAGGGTGTAGACGTTGACGGATTATTAAGAGTGCTGTTGAGAGAAGACTCTTTGTATCACGACAATCTTGAAAAAATTATTTTAACTGAAGTTCAAATACGACAGTTTGTCGAAACGTATGGAAAATTTATTTCCTGTAAAGCGGTGACATATTTTCTTCTTAAACAGAATTGTCAGGAAAAGAATCCAAGACTTCTGCATGTCGGTATTACCGCCGATGGACCGCACAAGAAAACATTTTCTGTCGATGTCTATTATAATCCTCCTGGTATCATAGATCCAGAAGTAGATTTCAGGCCGCCTGTGCCAGATAGATATAATTTTGTCGTGCAAAAAGCCTTTCAATAATATGTGATATACCCCTCGTTTCGCCTGCCGATTCGAGGGATTTTTTTGTCTATTTTTTGTATTGACTGAAGAACAGATTCGTGGTAAGGTGGGAAAATTCATTATTTAAAAAACTAAAAACAGGCGGAAAAAAAGCCATGATAAAAAAGAATTTAGCCGAGTGCTATCCGCAACTTACCTATGACGAACTGATCAAGGTTACGGCGGAAGATGTCAAAGCTTTGGGCGATGACGAACTATTAGTTCTCAAATCATTACTGGAAAAAGATACCAGCAAACTGACGGCGCAGCTCAATGAGGCGAATGCTCCGATGCTTGATCCCGATAATAAGCTCAGAGGCTTCGGTCACATACGGATGGTAGCGGGCGCTGAACGCAAGGCCAGGAACAGGATACTGTATGTTGTAATCCTGGAAATCTCGCAACGGACAGAAGGTACGGAAGAATACTGGCAGAACTTTTCCAATTCCGTTTGCCAGGCCATGACGCTCTTAATGGGTAGTGAGGTGAAGAAGTCGGTGCTTGCTAAGGCCAAAGAACTGCGTACTGGCATCAAAAACCCGGAAGCGGCAGTAGTTGTCCCTAAAGACAAACCGACGTATAACGGACCGTATTAAAGAAGTATGTACCAATGCGTATTATGGGTGTTTCCCGAATCCTTTGTAGATTCGGGATTTTTTTACCTTTGACCTGGAGCAGGGCGGTTCTTTTTATCCCAGCGGCGGGCGTGCCACACAAGGCAAAAATATGCTATTATATCTCAATAATCCTAAGTCTTTTTCATGTTCCATCGCACCAAGGATATCCAATTAAGCGTCATCAAGCAGATGGAACTGCTGGCGTCGCGGCATCTCGATGTCGTGTCTTTGGCACAGGGCATCCCTAGTTTCGACACTCCTCCGCCGATTAAGCGGCGGGCGGAACGTGCTCTGGCCGATGGCCTGGTTGCTAAGTATTCGCTGTCGCCCGGACTGCCGGAATTACGCGAGCAGATAGAAATCGCCTGTGCTCGTGAAGGAATTTTTTACGACTGGGAAAAGGAAATCATCGTGACGGCCGGCTCAATCGAGGGCATCACCGCGTCGCTGCTCGCCTTGACTATGCCCGGCGACGAGGTGCTTATTTGCGATCCGACGTATACCAGCTATCGCGAAGCCGTTCGCTTGGCTGGCTGTACGCCCGTGCCCGTACCTCTCGACGAAAGCCGCGGCTGGACGCTTGATATCGAAGCCTTCCGCCGGGCCATTACGCCAAAAACAAAAATAATTTTTTATTGCAATCCCAATAACCCGACCGGAACCGTGTTCTCCCGGGCGGAGTTAATCGCTTTGGGCGAGCTGGCCCTGGAACATAATCTGTATCTAATCTCGGACGAGGCCTATAAGGATTTCTTGTATGACGATCAGGAATATTTTTCCTTGGCTCAGGTATCGCGTTTTCGCCGCTGCCTTATCCGCGTTTTTAGTTTTTCCAAAAGCTACGCCATGACCGGTTGGCGCGTTGGCTATGTGCAGGCCGACGAATTACTTATTCGGGAAATTCTGAAGGTTCATGATTCGCTTGTTACCTGCGCCCCCGTAATCTCTCAGTATGCCGCCCTTGGCGCGCTCGAAGCAGGAGGGGAGTACGTGGCGAAGTATCGACAGGAGTACGCTGTCCGTCGTGACTTGATGTGTCATTTTCTTGATGAGATGAGTGCCTATCTGGAATATGTCCGTCCCTCCTCGGCCTATTTCACGCTGCCGTTGGTTAAAGGATGTACCGATAGCTTAGCGCTCGCTACGGACATTCTTGAAACGGTACATTTGGCCACCGTACCGGGCGTTGCCTTCGGGCCGAGCGGCGAGGGCCATCTGCGCTTGAGCTTTGGTCGGACCCCGTCCGATATTGAAGAAGGTTGCCGCCGCCTCAAGCGATACTTTGCAAAGAGTTTTTAGAAATATGAAACGTATTTTGCGTCACCTGCTCTACTGGTACCTGGCCGGATTAGCCCGGTTGCTTATTTGGCGATTTAGGCCGGCTGTTATCGCCGTGGCCGGGACGGTTAATAAAACCTTTGCCAAGGAGGCGATAGCCCGTATTTTGGCTCAGAATGGCCATAAGACGGAGATGGCATACAATGGCTTTAATACCGAGATAGGCCTCCCTCTGGCCATTTTAGGGCTTCCTAGCGGGTATGAGTCGTATGCTCGGTGGTGGGCAATCCTTGGGATGGCCATACATGCCTTTTTTGAAAAAAAACTATCTGATGTTCTTATCTTGGAATTAGGAGTTTCTCGGCCCGGTGATTTGAAAAAATTATTGCGCATCGTCAAGCCCCGGGCAGCTATTATCACCGATCTGACGCAAAGGTACCGGGAAAACTTTTCCGACATTTCGGCGATGGCCGGGGAGTATGGTCGCTTACTCGCTCATTTGCCTCCGGACGGACTCGCGGTTCTAAATTATGATACAATACCTGTCAGAGAGCTCGGCGCCCGATCGGCCGCTCCGGTTTTTTATGTTAGCTTGGAGCCGCAGGCACGCAGCGAAAATATTTGGTCCGTTAGTCGTCGCGAGGAAACCGTAAACGGCCAACATATTGTTTTTCAGATGCCAGACGGACAGATAACGGTTACCTGCGAACGTTTCGGCCGTCACCATGCCGCAGCGCTGCTCATTGCCGAAATCATCCAGCGCAATTTTAAGATTTAACTATGCCCATTCATCAGCCGCCGCGCAATTATCGCCCGGCCAAAGTTTCGCGTGATCGTTTCGCCAATCCATATTTCAAGGCACGACAGGCGGACAAGGTATCCGCATCACGCTTCAAAAATTTTTTGGCAAAAATTCCGCCGCGTGCCTGGCTGACGTTTTTTGCTGTCTTGATACTTGCCGGCGGGCTCATTTGGCTCGGGGCGTTTTCGTCGGTTTTTCTGATTAAGGAAGTGAACGTTCAGGGAACAATCGAGAGCGAACAGAAAGCCGTGCGCGATATAGTCTGGTGGCAGAGCGAGGGCAATCGACTTTGGCTGCTGCCGCAAAATAGGCTCTTTGTCTTCGACAAATCGGCGCTCGAACGAACGCTTACAGAGCGCTATGCGCTTGATGGCTTAGCTATTCATAAGCGCCTTCCCGGCAAGATCAAGGTGCTTCTGACGGAGAAGGTCCCGGTGGCGACCTGGTTCGAAGCTGATGCGTACTATCTTATCGATCGCGAAGGCTGGGTAATTCGTTCCCTGAGCGCGCCTCAACCCGGTTTGCCGGCTTATTATAACAACGGACCAGTTCGCTTGGCCGGCAAACAGGTGCAGGGACAGGCCAATGCCCTGGCTCAGTCCCACGAGTTATGGGAGTTGCTGGGCGGACGTTTTGCCAACCTGAATTACCGCCAGATCGTGGTTGATAACGACCGTGAAACGGTTAAGGTTGTTCTGCGAGACGGGGCCATTCTTCTGCTGGCGACCGATCAGCCGCTGGCTGGCCAATTCGATCGGCTGGAAGTTCTCCTGTCCGGAGATTTGAGAAATAAGCTGACCAGGCTCAGCTATATTGATTTAAGGTACGGGGACAAGGTATACTATAAGTAACTCTAATCCCAAACCGCTATATGGAATCAGCCTTTAAATTTTTATTCACTCTCGGCGTTCTGCTTTTCGGCCTCATCAGCATGGGTGTCTTCTTGTTGATAATCCGGATAATTCTAATTTTTACGCCGGTCGTGCATTTCATGGGCCTGCAGCTGACGGTGTATTAAATCATTCTCTGAATTCAAAAAACCTTCCCGAGCCGGAAGGTTTTTCTTTTACTTACTATCGCTATTGTGGCGCGAGACGGTATATTGTATCATCGCCCGGCCGCTGCTTGCCCCGGCCGTCCCGATTAGAAGTCGTGATATAAATTGACCCGTCCGGGGCCTGCATGATTTCCCGTACACGTCCCACGTTGATATCTTTCATCTTCTCGAAAGCAGTAATCCGCTTCGGGTCTTTTGAATCAATTGTCATACGGAAAACGCCTTCTCCTTTAAGACCGGCGAAAAATAAGTTGCCGGTAAATTGCGGCAATAGAGTGCCGGTATAATAGAGCATAGCGGACGGAGCGACCGCCGGCGTGAATTCGAGGAGGGGAGTGATGAGGCCGTCTTTCTTTTGTTTATGATGAATAAGCGGCCAGCCGTAGTTGAGGCCCTTCTCAATAATATTTATTTCATCGCCGCCGCCGGGACCGTCGAAACCGGATGGCCCATGCTCCGTTTCCCAGAGAATGTTATTTGTTGCATCGTAGGCGAGGCCTTGTGGATTGCGGTGGCCGAAACTCCAAACCGGTGAATCCGGAAAGGGGTTATCTGCCGGAATGCTGCCGTCACGATTGATACGCAAAATTTTGCCGCCCAGGGAATTTTTGTCTTGGGCAATCTGACGGTTAGTGGCTTCGCCCGTCGTAATAAACAGGGTATTGTCGGGCAAAAAGAGCAAGCGGCAGCCGGCGTGGTTAGTCGCTGCCGGGATGGCATCAATGAGGGTTTTTTCGTCGCGTATGGAATCTCCGTCATCGACAAAGCTAATTATCTTGTCGTGCATGTCGCCTTTCACGCCATGGGCCAGGCAGGCGTAGACACGCTTGTTGTCGGCATATTCCGGATCAAGCGCCAGTCCCATCAGGCCCTCTTCGCCGCCGCTGGGAACAGCAAAGTCCGCCAGGGAACGATCAAGCAGCTTTCCATCCTCGACGATTCGCAGATGGCCGTTGCGTTCAGTTACTAATAAGCGGTTAGGCGACGTAAACACAATGCTCCAGGGAACATAGAGGCCGTGCGCTACTTCGCTCAGAGCGTAGGCGACCGGGGCGGAGGGAGTAGCTGGCGCTGTGTACGGAGCTTGGCGGTTGGGCAGCGAGGCGGTGTAGCCTTTGAAATAGGCAAACGCCGCGGCCAGCACGATGAGAACTATGGCGGCGATGAGGGCGAGACGGGCTCCTGTCAGTCGCATAGGCATTACTCGAAACGAATCGGAATAATAACTTGGCGGGCGTTTTTTTCAAGTCCGGAAGGGTTGTCTTTTTCCAGCACGAGGCGGCCGGTTGTCGTCGTTGGCTTTGTATAGCCAAGCGACGCGGAAAAAGGAACAAAATCTTCCGTCATCCATTCTCCGCTGGCCATAACAGGTCCTTGGGCCAATACTTGCCCATTGGCATCCTCTAGCCGAGCCGGGAAGCTTGCTTCAAAAAACCAGTTGCCGCGTGCCTGGCCCTTAATGACGAGTGGGTTGGCTACGACATCATTGTTGCGGGGCGAGCTAATCTGGATGATATCGCTCAGTTCGTTATCTGACGAAGGAGAAAGTTCGTCTGGTGGCGGGACCGGCTGTACAAAGGTTCGGCCATCCGGTCCAACACAGCGGGCTGGGTACGATTCCTGGATGGTCAGACCAGCGGCGGCGCAGTCGGCGAAATTATTAATCAGTCCCGGGGCAGTAACTTTTCCGGGGCCGACCAGATGCCGGCTTTCGCGGTAGTATATTACCGCGACAATAAGCGCGATAATAAGGGCATACAAAATGATAAGATGGGCTTTTTTCATATATGCACAGTATAGCACAAATCGCCATCTTCTTCCGTTGGCCGTAGAGCCATGGTACAATAGGCTAATATGAATCGAAAATTTGTCCTGACTACGCTATTTATTCTTTCCCTTGCGCTGGCACTGTGGTATTTCCGCGAGCCGTTATTTGCGCAGCTGCCTGTTTCTCTGCAGCGGAAGATTCAGAAAGATATCGATGATGAAGCGTTCTTGCCGCCGCCGTTGCGTCGGGCCAGCCATGGCGTGACCGGCATACTGACATCAGCCGGAACGGTCAATGAAACAAATCGGCATCGGGCCGCCAACGGCCTCGCTCCACTGCAGAGCAATGACCAGTTAGTGGCCGCCGCCGAACGTAAGATCGATGATATGTTTAAGCAGCAGTATTTCGCCCATCGATCACCGGAAGGAAAGGGTCCTTCTGATTTGGCTAACGGGGTTCATTATGCCTATCTGATAGTTGGCGAAAATCTGGCGCTGGGTGATTTTCGCGACGACGCCGACCTTGTTCAGGCCTGGATGGACAGTCCTGGCCACCGTGCCAACATTCTCAATAACAAGTACTCGCAAATCGGCGTTGCTGCCCGCGTGGGAAATTTTGAGGGAGAGCCGGTCTGGTTGGCGGTGCAGGAATTCGGCCTGCCGGATTCGGCCTGTCCGAGCGCCGACCAAGCTACTGGCGCATTAATCGATGTTAATAAAAAACGTCTGGTTGTTCTGGAAAGCGACATTGCGGCGCGCAAAGCTGAGCTGGATCGTTTGCCTCCGCAGGACGCTTCGTATAACGCTAAAGCCACCGTCTATAATAAGATGGTGGCCGAATATAATGATCTCGTCGAGCGCACTAAGCGCTTGGCGGTAACTTATAATGAGGCCGTGGAAAAACATAACGCCTGCCTGAAGAAGGCCGGACAGTAGGTCTAGCGGCGAATAAGACGGAGCAAGAAAGCGGCTATTTGTTGGCGCGCTTTTTTGTCACGCAAAATATGGAAAACTTGCGGAGCAATTGATACAAAAACAATGAGGAGGACGATGGGGAGGATATACTTTTCGGCCTCAGGAATGATTCTTCCGAGAAAATAGCAGAGAAAGAGCAGGCCGGGTGCCCAAAGCAGTCCGCCGATAATATTATATGTCAGAAAGGAGCGATAGCGCATATTGCCGACACCGGCCAGAATCGGAGCGAAGGTCCGGATAACCGGCATAAAACGAGCGAGAATAATCGATTTGCCACCATGCTTTTCAAAAAAGGCCTGGGCCCGAAGGATATGGTCTTTATGAAAAAATAAGGAGTCTTCCCGGGCAAAAACCTTCGGTCCGAAGCGCCGTCCAAAGGCATAACCGGCACTGTCGCCTAGCACCGCCCCGACGAAAAGCAGGGGAGCGAGAATGCGAATATCGAGGAAGCCTTGCGAGGCGAGGAAGCCGGAGGTGAAGAGTAGGCTGTCGCCCGGCAAGAAGAAGCCGATGAGTAGGCCGGACTCGGCGAAGGTAATGCCGAAAAGTCCGATGTAGCCGGCGCTTTTGATAAGCGGTATTAATTCAAACATGACTTGAGTATAGCAGAGGCTACGGACCGGCGCTATGGGGACAAAAAAACGGCCGGCTGGCCGTTTTTGGGAAGGAGTATATTATTCGTCGTTGTCTTCGTCATCATCATCCTCTTCCTCGTCGTCAGTCAGAAGAGAACCATCTTCATCTTCATCGTCTTCTTCTTTTTGAGTATCCTCTTCGTCGTTCTCGTCAAGCTCGTCTTCCGAGCGGAGGTCAAGATTATCGGTCATAGTGATGCGATAATTAATAAGTTTGCTGACGGTCAGGCCAAGAACCGTCGGCGGCGCACCATGGTGCGTTCTTACATTTTACCGCTCCCTAAAAGATAGTCAAGACATTGTTGACAAAGGAGCAGGGGAGGGGTATCGTAAGCGGTAATCAACACATT
>CAZFYY010000031.1:0-14778 GCA_964523425.1 uncultured Gammaproteobacteria bacterium | reverse complement strand
ATGTTGTGGTCGGTAAAAATCGTTTCTGCGGAAGAACGGGCCCGGCTGGCCAATTACTTTTCGATCCGGCGACGTACTCTCTTAGAGAAGACATGGGGTACGACATCACATCCGCCCAAGATGAAGCCAGAATTGAGGACATGGCAGCATGAAGATACTAGTAAAACGTGAGTATCACGGACAGATTTGGTTTGAGGCGGAGGACGTAGATGCCTTATGGAAGACATCGAAGAGCTTCCAGTGGAGCAGTCGCCGAAATTTTATCCGCGATGGCTGCGAAGCTACCCATCCAACAAATACTGAGGGAAACAGGAGCGTCAACGACAGTCCTGTACAAAGTCATAGCTGACTACCCCCTCTGGAGTTACTACTTGAGAAAGGAAGACTGAATGCGTAATCCCGACAAAAAGGCTCGGACGGCTTACTGCACTGGCTGCGGCAACATCTTTCCGAAGATGCATGAACTCATCAACCACCGGCGCAGCATGCGCTGTGGAGGACGGTTCCTGTCTCCGGAAGAGGCTATCCACTTCTATAACCTCCGAAAAGCAAGAGAGGCTGTAGAGCGTGAATTGAGGGCCGTACAGCGCGTTCTCAATGGAGGGTAGGTACCCCTACCTCCCTCTAATTTAAACGCACCAGAGACGCCAATCTAGGCCTTTAGCTGGGCCTTTTTAAACAGGTGGAAGATGAAGTTCAAATATCTAGGAGATTTTCTAGGGTGTAAGAACTACGGAGCCGTTTCCGGCAAATACTCTTTCACCATCAGCCACCTTCCAGACTTAGGCTGGAGTGCTTCTTGGAAAGACCGGGAATACGAAGGAGGTCAATCCTCGCACTTCATTCTCAACGGAGAGCAGAGAAGCATAGAAAATCCATTCAAGACTAGGGATGAGGCTGAAACTGCTTGCCGTCATCAGAGGAAGAAATTGAGGCTTACATGAACAAGCTTTTGAAAGAGGTTCGCAAAGGGGAGGACGACAACGTCCTTCCTTTTGACGCTATCCCTAAGCCGGATAAGAAGCCACCCGATGGCACTGACTGGCTGAGGAATTTACCCTTCGGAACGAGGTTTCTCGCTACGAAGAAAGGGACGAATGCAGTCTTTGCAGAGTCCTTTGGAATTGGACATATCACCGACGGTGGTATACTCCTCGCAACTGAAGCCGAGTATGGCCCCGGCATCGCTTGGAAGTGGGCTATCAGCAGGAACTTCTCGGAGAGGTATATCCTTCTCCAAGTCCTTCCTGAACTTGAGCAGGAAAAAGAGCCAGATGACACTGGCCGGAGCACAGAATGATCGATACGAATAACATCATCTATCTCGATCAGCCGACTGCGAAGTCGATGACGACGTACAAGGAACTGATCAAGATGTACAGCAAGCGTGACCCGAAGAAGTATGAAATCGCCATCGCTAAGAACAAGACACGGTATCGGAATGCGATGGACGAGGTGATCAGCAATGCAGTCCACTGATCTCTGGATACTTCTCAACAGCCTCTGCACACTAGCAGTAGGTTTCTTACTAGGAGCGGCGGTTAACCATTACCGCCCTGACCTCCTTCAGTTTCTATTTAATTAGGCAATTTTGCCACGAGGGAAATAAATGAGAAACATTGTTGTGCCTGTGCTTGCCGCCGTTGCAATCGTCTTCGGCACCATCATCGTCACCCAGACGGTGCGTTTCAACTGCATCGATCTCGGGTTTTACAAATCGTGTGGAGTATCGACGGTTAGGTAGCCGCCCTTACTCCTATAGTATACTAAGGATACTAAGGTATATCTTATTCAAGGTATATCTTAGGTATCCTTAGTAATACCTTGTTTCCTTAGTTCCCTTATTTCCTTATATCTCTTATATTCCTTGTTTACTTTAGTATTCCTATAGTATATCTATAGGTAGAATTCTTCCTTCTAACCCAAACTTGGTTGCGCTTTGAAACTGGTTATAGACATTGAAGCTAATGCCCTTCACAATCCAACTCAGATATGGTTGGTTGTCTGTAAGGACATAGACACTGGTATTTATTATTCATTCAAGGAGGTGACTAAAGATGCGACAGCAGCTTCCAGTCTGGTTAAACTTCTGCAGGGATGTACTGTCCTCATTGGGCATAACCTCTGCGGTTACGACCTCCCTGTGTGCCATAATTTACTCCCTGACACACGCGACCTTAGCTGCACAACTTATGATACTCTCATCGTATCTAAGCTGGTTGATTATTCTCGACAAGGACATTCAGTCGAGGATTACGGGAGAGAATTCGGATTAGAGAAAGGCAAATTCAGTGACTTCTCCAAATACTCGGAAGAGATGGAGAAGTACTGTATTAGAGACGTTGACATCACTGAGCTCATTTACAAGAAGTATCTAAAGTATATTAATGCTCCAGAGCGTCAACAATCAATTAAGTTGGAACACGACTTCCAACTAGTTTGCAATAAGTTAGAGAAGGATGGCTTCGCTTTCAACTCCAGTAAAGCGCAAGGACTGCTGGCTAAAGTTGAGTCAGAGCTTCATGAGCTCGACAAAGCCATCCTCTCTTCCTTTCCTCCTCGATTGAAGTTGATTAGGGAAGTCACTCCGAAGGAGACTAAACATGGTACTATCAGTCTTTCTTCCATTCCTAAGGACCTTCGTGAAATGGTCTCTGATCTTAACGTCGACGCTCCTTTCAGTTATTGTTCTTGGGTTAGCTTTAATCCTAGCAGCCATAAACAAATTATTGGCGTACTTAATGAAGCTGGCTGGAAACCTGTAGAAAAAACTAAGACGCATATCGATGCGGAACGGGAACTAAATAAGCTCAAGAGAACCCGAAGAAGGTCTAAAGAGCTTGACTTAAGGATCGACAGCCTTCATAGTAAGCTTAATGATCTGAAGATCAGTGGATGGAAGGTCAGCGAATTAAATTTAGATACATTGCCAAGTAAGGCACCTTCGTCCGCCCGGACGATTGCAAAGCGCATCCTGCTGGAGTCCAGACGCCGAACTCTTGTTGAATGGCTTGGTCTTGCCAGTACAGAACGCCAACCCCGCATTCACGGGAGGTTCTGTGGCATAGGCGCTTGGACCCACAGGATGAACCACCAAAATCCCAACACTGCGAATATCCCGAATGAGACCGACCAGAAGGGTCAGAAGAAGCTCTACGGGAAAGAGTTGCGGTCACTCTGGATTGCTCCGAAGAACCGCCTTTTAGTTGGTTGTGATGCAGAAGGTATTCAACTCCGTATCTTTGCCCATTATATCGATGACAAGGAATTCACCCATGAGCTCCTCAACGGCGATCCCCACAGTCTTAATCAATCCATTCTGGGAGCTAAAACCCGTGATGCCGCTAAGCGTTACATTTACGCTCTCTTGCTCGGCGCCGGAGGAGGCAAGTTACGAGAAATACTCGATTGCGATGAACGGACTGCAACTGAAGCTTATGACCGACTTCTACAGAGATACACTGGGTTCGCCACTCTCAAAGAAACGGTCATACCATCTGACGCGAAACGAGGATGGTTCGTTGGACTTGACGGACGTGCAGTACGTATACCCGGCGACTCAGTCGGATCTAGAAAACATCTTTGCATGTCAGGCTATCTCCAAAACGGTGAGGCTGTAGTCATGAAGATGGCCACCCTGAAGTGGTGGCCTAAACTTCCTGAATTAGATGCATTTTTAGTTGATCTGGTTCACGATGAATGGCAAACTGAGTGTCCCAATAATATGGAAATAGCACTGCGTATTGCTAACATGCAGGCGGATAGTCTGCGAGAGGTAGGTGAAGAACTGAAGTTGAAATGTCCCCTCGCTGGTTCTTTCTGGAATAAGAAAGCAAAGGATTACACGATTGACACAAACTGGAGTCGTACTCACTAAAATTTTTAAATACCTTTTCTTTGCTTGGACTTTCGTTCTTTGGATGTCCTTCTTCAGAGAAGTTCTTGACTACAAATATTATGGTTTACTTTGCAAAGGATTAATTGCACTATGACGAAATTGATGTATTTGAATGAAGATGCCCGTCCGCTTGATTATTGGCTGAGCGACGCGCAGGATAGTCCTCTTGCTCGTGAGGTTGATCTATCCGACGAATTCATCGAACGGTATCACGAAGCTGTGATGGATTACGATGGTATTCAGGCAGAGCTTGAATTGATTTATAAGAGCAAAGAAATGGATGTTGTTTAATGTCTGATTACACAGGGCCTGTTGTAGGTTATACTGACGAAGAGTTAGCTTTAGAACTTGGACGCGGTATTGTTCGCCTTTTGAATGAACAAGGCATGGAAATTATTTGGAAGAAGATTAATTAATGGCTGTTTTTCGACAGGGCAATTCAGAGGATGTGTATCTCAAAGGCAAGGTCTCTTGGGTAAAGTACATGACCCCTGATCCCCTTTATAATAAATGGAGCATCACTATTCATCCTGATCAGGAATCTCTCGAAAAGATTAGAGAGCTTCAGACAGAAGGTGTGAAGAACCAGTTTAAGAAAGACGAAGATGGGTATTACATTAACTTCTCCCGTCCTACCGAACGGAAGATCAAAGGCAAGATCATCGGCATGACGCCTCCTGTTGTTCTTAACAACGAAGGTATCCCGATGGACGGTGTCGCTATTGGCAACGGAAGCACCGGCACTCTCAAGCTTGAGATTTATTCACATCCTACTCCTAGCGGGAGCAAAGCAAAGGCTGCTCGTTGGGCTGGTTTGAAGATTGACGACTTAGTTCCTTTTAATAAGGATACAGACTACCCAGACCCGGCCATGAAAGAACAAGCAGAAGGGTTGGACGAACAACCCCAGCCGATCTGGTAATTAATAGAACGTAGCTTAGCGAGCCTCGGGCATTCCCGAACAGTAGCTTTGATCCTACTACAGACCAGCCCGTCGTCGTTCTTGATGGAGCCTACGTTCTAGTTCTTTAATCGCGATGATGAAACCTAACAGAAAGCATGAAATCGAGAGATCCCTCTGCTTTCTGCTTTCGCCTTGGCTTAGCGGCCTCCCCTTCAGGAAGGGACATCGCGTTGTGTGCACAGTGTCCAAAGCTTGTGCGCTCCCACAGTGCCGGTTGGGTTCTAATGGCCCAGACTCTGTGTAGTCGTCGTAGGACGACATCACCCTGCCCGGAAACCCCTAACAAGGCCAGAGCCGAAGCGTCTGACGTACCGTGAAGCGGTTAACATTCAGCGAAGCGGATTCCTACTACGGTGGGTAGAACTGACCCGTTAGCAAACGCACAGACAAATCCGCAGGCAACCTTCAACGCCCGTCCTGCCTCATTAGCAGGGATGAAGGTAGATCAAATCAGACGAGAGTAGAGCTGGGAGTGCCCAGCGCTATGACCTCCTTAGGAGGCTCTCACACAGAAGTGTCTCAGGTGGACGGTATAGCCCCCACCCAGTAAGAAAGCCCGTTAAGCTGAAGTATAAGATGGCAGAGATAGAGCTGTCTAAGTCTTCCTTGTACCACTCTGTTGTGATTACGGTTTAATTCCGTAGTGTTCTGATGAACGAGACCTGAGAGCAAGGCCGTGTGGAGGTTCGAGTCCTCCGTAGGACGACGTCCTGAGAAGGGTGGTTCCCGCACTGAGGTATGGACTTAGCTAGATATGCAACACCCGTGAAAAGGTGTACGAGTGGTCGCGACACTCTCTTGTAGTAATAGTAGGCTCGGCGATCTGAAAGTAAGAGCAAGCTTCAAGAAGAAGAATGGTTAAGAGTAGGCTGGACTCTCAATCCAGTTGACCTCACTGCTTATCGACCGTGTAACTCGGAGTACACCTCCGACGGTTACTCACTCGGTATCAGGTCCACAACCTCGTCAACGTAGTTGACTCTGTCAGCTTCGCTGACTCCGTACTACCCACCCAAGACCGGCAACCGGAACGGGCTACGTTCACCCTGAATTGGCAGGCGGATTAGTTGCACATGGGAGACAGACTCCCCTTGGAAGTGTCCTCGCCAGTCGTCTACTGGTCGGCAGAGGAAGATACTCCGACTTAACCGGAGGCCCTGTCAGTGGCTGAGACCGGCTGTCTCGGTTGCACAACGACAGCGTAAACGAACTGCAAGCACTAACTCGTCGACTACTGGCTGCAGTGTCGAATGGGAATGAGAAGTTCGGTATGAACCCCTTGTAAAGCGCTGAGACATAGCGCGGTAGGGTAACTTCCGCTACCACTTCTGTGCCGTAGCTCATGAACATCAGTCTAGAAGGAGGCCAAGTTGTCTAACCCCCTCAAGCTTCCTCGACGCAGCAAATACCAACTACCCGCCTCACGTCCTCCTTAATAATAACAAGAAGGAAGGGGGAGCCTATGAGCTCCCACCTTCACAGAAGGAGACTAAGATGAAGAGCAATTATTCGGATATGGTGGCCCTCCTCGAATGGGCTACGAAGCAGAAGAAAGAGAAGAAGATTTATCGTAAGGATAACTTCGATTTCAAAGCTTACATGAAATTCAAGAAGGAACTTGAGGAGTTTGAGAAATGGGAAAAGGAGATGCTGAAGAAGGACGTCAAGCAGGAGAAGAAGAAAGAAGGCTTGCCAGTCCCGCAGATTGCGATGATCTTCATGGGCACCTTCCCTATCACGGCTCCTGCGTACGTCTGGGCAGTGAAACAGTTTCTTCAGTAGGAGAGTCAGATGACGCATGAGAAATGGTTCATTTCAGATACGCATTTCTTCCATGCGAATATTCTGAAATTCACAGGCGATGACGGAAAGCGTATTCGTCCCTTTGATAGTCTCGAAGAGATGCACGAATACATGATCGATAAGTGGAACAGTGTTGTCAAAGACGGTGACTATGTGTATCATCTTGGAGATGTTACCTTTCAGTATCACGGTGCCTTCAACAACTTGATGTCACGTCTTAAAGGTGATAAACGTCTCATCGTAGGCAATCATGATAAGATCTGGAACCCTGCTCTTCAGATGAACTTCCAGAAGGTTGACCTGTGGAAAGGATTTAAAGAGCACAACTTCACAGCGAGTCATATCCCACTTAGGTTGGAAAGCCTCCGTGATGGTGCCTTTAATGTCCACGGACATATCCATCAGAATGCGTCTCCGACGCCTAACCATATCAATGTCTCAGTTGAAGTGCGGGATTACACGCCCGTTCACATCGACGAGATTGGTGAAGAAATAAAGAAAGTATTGGCATCGTAAGATGCCTTTAGGATATTATGATTAAAAACATTCACACACTTATTGGGGATATCTACAATGTCATCACGAGCGAAGAAGGATGGCTCACCGAAGCCAACGTTGAAGGACTTACTGGGGAGCTCGGACGTCAACTTGTTCAGAGCAGCGGACAAAAGGACTCAGGAGCTGTACTTCGTCTGTCGCAAATGGGAGAGAAGTGCCCGTGCCAACTGTGGCACTCGATTCATACACCAAGCTTGGGCGAAAAGCTCCCCGCTGCCGCCCGCATCAAGTACACCTACGGCCATGTAATCGAAGCGTTAGTTATCGCAATGGCTAAAGCTGCTGGCCATGAAGTAACAGGAGAGCAAGATGTTCTCTATCTTGATGGAGTCAAAGGTCATAGGGATTGTGTCATTGACGGTTGTACTGTTGATGTCAAGTCTGCTAGCAGCATGGCTTATAAGAAGTTCAAGGATGGGTCCATTAAAATGGATGATCCTTTTGGCTATCTGGCCCAACTGGACGGCTATACTTTGGCTTCGGCTGATGACCCTCTTGTCCGCGTAAAAGATCGCGGATATTTACTTGCTGTTGATAAAACATTAGGACATATGTGTCTCTACCAGCACATTATACGTCCTGAATTCATCAAAGAACGAATTCAAAATTATAAAGAAATTGTTGCGTTGGATAAGCCTCCGAAATGCACCTGTAAAGAAATACCAGATGGAAAATCCGGTAATATGAAACTAGACATGAAGGCTTCTTATAATCCTTATAAACATCTTTGTTTTCCAAAATTACGTACGTTTATTTATGCATCAGGTCCTGTTTATTTAACGCGTGTAATTAGAAAGCCAGATGTTATGGAAGTAGATGCGAGTGGAAAAATCTTATACAACTAGCGCCGTTCGTAAGCGTAAATGGCGTAAAGAAAATCCTGAGCGTTATTTAAGAAATAACAGAAATAACACTTGGAAAATTTTAGGAATAAATGTCGAAGAGGCAAATCATCTTCGAGACACTGTGAAACACTGTCAAATTTGCAACACCACTGAGAAGTTGCATATAGATCATTGCCACGTTTCTAATAAAATCAGAGGCGTTCTTTGTTTTAATTGCAACCATGGCTTAGGCAATTTTAAAGACAACAAGGACCTTCTGTCTAATGCCATTGACTATCTTGATAAAAGTCTTTATAATTAAGGTGATTTATGAACGAATACAGCAATTCTTTCAGACGTCTTGAAAAGATCAAAGCCACGTTTGAACAACTTCACGTCGAAAACTTAGCTTTACGTAAGCGGTTGAAGGGACGTGAGGATCAATTAGTCGCCAAGGTCCGACGTTTGGAAGAAGCTGTTCGTTCATTAAACCTTCAAGCCGCAGCGCGTGAGCGCGTACTACTTTCAGTACAAAAGGAATTAGATAGTTTGAAAGCAGAACATGGACTTAGCTGAGCGCTATACATTTAAACAACGTATTGAGGAATTGACTAAAGCTCTGAAACGTCACAAGACGAAAGAGCGTCAAGAAGAACTTGACAGACTTAAAGAAAAACTCGAAGAGGAATAACTATTTACTTAAACGCTTTGGAATAACCGAGGATCAGTACGATGAACTTCTGCGGAAACAAGAAGGACGTTGTGGAGTTTGTCAGAGACCTGCTTCAAATTTCAGAGCCAGATTTGCGGTGGATCACGATCATGCCAGCGGGCATATCAGAGGTCTACTCTGTTTCACTTGCAATAAATACGTCGTTGGAAGACACCGTAAAGACAATGGCGCAGAGTTATTGCTTAGAGCCTACGAATATCTCAGTGGTGATTACCCCGGATGGGTTGTACCACCTAAAGTAAAGAAGAAAAAGAAACGTGTCAAACGATTGGAAAAGCATGTACCCCGATCCAGATTATCCCAACGACCTATACGACGAAGAACTAAAAGATCTAAACCGAATGCGGATTAGTTGGATAATGACTGGAATGGGTTTGGGGATTATGTTTACAGTAGCCGTCGCAGGCTTAATTGTCTGGCTTGGTGGCTAGTTGAAGTACGACGTCATACTCTCTGCATACAGTATATCAGAGCTATTAGAATTAAATGACAAGACTGATGAAGAGTGTCTGGAGTATCTCGTCGAGACTGCCTTTATAGAACTGCCGGAGGTCCTTCCAATAGAATTCGATGAAAGCTAAACACCCTAAGACACGCGGAGAACGACTTCGCATTAAAGCTAAGAAAGATCGTTTTACAGCATTAGAGCGAGCAGATGCCGTCAATAGACGAGCGCAGTTCGAAGCTCTCGAACAAAAGGAAGCTCTCGATGATCTCCGCAAACAAGTACTACAAACCGAGAAAGAAGAACGGCAGAACCCTTGAAGTACCTCTGGCGCACGCAATAGTTGCGACCGAGGCTCACCTTCGAGCACTGTCAATGATTAACGATGACGAAGATGTCACTCTGGAATTCACTCCGGACATGGTTCGGATTAAACTCACAAAGCTCGCAAACGAGCGGACTAAAGAAGGAACTACGCGTAAATAAAATGGCTGAACGTAAAAGGGACTATCGAAAGGAGTACGATGAATATCATGGAACTCCGGCTCAGAAGAAAAGACGTGCAGACAGAAATCGTGCGCGTCGTCAAGCTGAGCGCAAGGGACGTGTACATAAAGGTGACGGAAAAGAGCTTGACCATGTCGGCTCCCACCGTAAAGGAAGACTTAAGAACGTACCAACTCGTGTGGTTAGTCGTCACGCAAATCGTATTCGGCAACCATCCCGCAGCTAAGTGAGGTAAAATGACTTTCTGGAAAACCGTAGGCGCAGTAATGACTGCAAGCGCCATAATGACATGCATTTGGCTGTCATTTTATGCGACAGTTTTCTTCGCAATCTCTAAATAAGTTGACATTAGCCGGTTCTCTGGTACAGTAGACAGGCTACAGTTCTTTAGGACATTAAGTCCCAATAAAGGAAAAGAAATGAATGAACATTCTGACAAGGCTTTCGAGCCTATGGACAAGCAGACAGACGCCGCAGTTGTCCACGCCGACGGCACCATCTCGGTCCCGATCGTCGAAGGCGAAACCTTCGTTGACGGAGTCCGTCAGCCCAAGTTCGGTGAAGAAGTCATCTACGTCCAAGACGAAGAGGCTGTCCACTAACAAGACCCCAGCGTAATCCACTTCCTCCCCTACGTTGGCAAACTAAGAGATGTACCGGGAATGCTCGGTGCATCTCTTTTCTTTTGGAGCATACTGTGTTAAGTTGGTCTGAATATTGGACTATCCGAAGGAAGTACTTCGAAGAGAATAAGAAACAAGCTAGAAAAAGCTATGACAACTATTCAAAGGCAATGAAGAAGAAAATGAATTACGACAAAGTGTGTAATCCTCCTGTTGCCATCGACATAGAAACAACCTATTGGCCTTCGATGTTCAAACCTAACAATCTCTGTTCTTTAGTCAGTTTGTCTACTGACCAGCCTGTGCCCTGTAAGAAGGGTTTCTCATTCGGCTGTAAACAAGAAGAAGGGATTAACCCCATGAACTACGCAACTGCTACTGTCCACGCCGCCACGACTGAGACTCAGGATCAGCGGAACTATCTCCAGAGTCGTCTGGAAGACATCTATTACACGAAGGAGCGTCCGCTGTATGCCCAGTTCGGTCTGACCGATGACGAAGCCCCGACGACCCCGAAGGAGCTGAAGGCGCGTATCACTGACGGTAAGTTTGTCATCATCGGCCTGCCGAAGGATGACGCAGAGGACGATTTCGACGACTGCTACTATGGCGGTTGGTCGCGACTGATCCGTTGGCGTGACCCGGCGAAGAAGGCTGATCAGAACGGCTACGAAGCTGCCCGGAAGGAGCTGAAGGATGAGTACCAGAAGGCTATGGACACCATCAAGATCGATGACGTCAAGGCTGGTCTGGAAGCTGTGAAGGCTCTGGAAGCTTGGAAGCCCACTGGCGCTGCCAACTAAGACTTTGCCTGCGATGTAGTGTGGTCCTACTATAAACTCGCACCGTTCGATTCGGGCCGTAGGCAATAAAGAACCCCCTTGGATTTCTCCAAGGGGGTTTTTTCGTGCTTGTGATAGGTCGTAAGGGCTTATTTCATTGGGTACCAAAACTCAGGAAGATACTTACCTCCGTGAGTAGTGTTGACTTCACCTTCGACTAATTGCTTATGATCTTCAATGGGGAACTTCTTCCTCATCTCTTCTGACAGTTTACGTCTTGCTGAGACGATGTTAGCTTCGACTTCACCGGGAGAGCGGAGGTACATATACTGTCCGAAGTCGTCTTTGTTATTGCGAAGCTGGAAATAGAGGTCTTGAGCTTCTAACTTAGCTTTGCTGTGAGGCATACTATAGATCTTCTCAGCAAGCTTCGTGAGAGCTTCTTCGGCAGCAAAGGTAGGATTACTGCCTGATGCGAAGCCTTCTTTATTTTGAACTGCATGCTGTATTTCGTGGATGATGACATCGAGAATACCTTCATCACCACTCTTAATAGCAGCTGGATTGATTTTCAGTGTTTTCGTATTAGGGTTGAAGGAAGCGATGTACTCATCTGTTTTTTGTCCGACTTCAAAGGCCATGTCTTTGAATTCAGGATAAGCTTTAAATAACTCAGGGTGTTCGATGAAGTCCCCGAGCTTACCCTTCTCTCCAAACTTCCATTCTTTGTCGACAAGCTTCATCCCTTCATCAGAGATTTCATACCGATACTTCCCGTCAGCACCTTTCCACCAGCCAGAGGGATTATCTAGGAGGTTCTTGGCTGCGCCCACAGACTTAGGCCCAGCTACGATGCCGGGGCCAGCGCCCATAGCTACGTTTATAGCTTCGCCGATGTCTCCTTCACGGATAGTCACCAGCGGAGATGCAGTTGTAGATACGACAGGGGTATCTTCTTTAGACGTACTTCGAATCCACCCAAACTCTTGATTCATCTTGTCCCAGTCAATCGGAGGGGGAGGATCATCGGTTGACTGATATGTACGAATTCCTTCTCCAGCTTGAACGGCGTTGTACATAGCGCCTCTGTAGTAATCCCCCTCGATAGGATCTACTTCTGCACTCATTTCATTCTTAAGCTGTAAGAGGCCTATAGAGCGTAGTTTATCAGGGCCTAAGGCATCCCTACCCCCTGTTGGTTTTAACGCACCAGCGGGCTCCGTAGGGCTTCCTAGGCCATACTGAGCGACAACGGCTTGAAACTCATTCTCATAGACGCCATCATCATTTACGACGGGCATTGGCATTACCTAAGAGGATCTTGCTCATAAGATCACCGGGAAGGGTGTTGAGGTTCTTAATCACTTCAGGAGATGTCGCCTGAGCGATAGTCCTGAGGAGGAAGGCATCAGTAGCTGAAGGATCTCTCGGATTCTCCATCTGGGCTACGTGCCGTAGATTGTAAAGACCGGAGTTAATCCGATTAATAGATCGTGAGACAGTTTCAAACTGCTGTTGGTTAGCAATCAATTCGGCAGAGTTCCTGCCTTCGCCGCCCAATCCTTCACGATACTTGCCTTGAAGGGCAGGAATTGAAGTCTTAGCTACAGTGAACCGTTTATTTTCTGTGTCCCATCCGATCTGGATATTAGGGTCCTTTTGGTACTGGCTAAGCTGAGCAAGTTCACGAGGCATCAACTCAGTAGACCACGTACTCTTAACCCAATTGGTATATTGGTTCCAGAGCGCGGGGTCTTTCCGACCTAGCCTTTCAATCTCACGAGAGACTTCAGGAGCAGTCCACTTCTGGAAGACAGCGTTCATGCCATTGATTGGACGGCCACGTTCATCGAACGAATCCATATTCAGCTTTGATAGGAAGCCGTTGTTGCCTGTCGAGAAGGCTGATTTAATCCAATTAACCTTAATAGCATCAGGGACGTTAGGATCAGAGATCTCAGAGACCGAATCAACCTTATCCTTCATCAACCTCTTCTGCTGAATGGGATCGTCAATCTTCTTAGCCTTCATCTCTTCGATGAAGTCATTGAAGGTTGTAGGTTTGCCTCTCTTAGCTTCGCCATTCTGAGCTTGGAACTCAGCAGCCCAACGCTTACTCCATTCAGAATAAGCCTCGGCAGGACCGTTAGGTCTGAAGGTATTTTTAGCAGCCCATTGTTGCATATAAGCTTCACCACCAAGGTCTCCCATAGTCTTAAGACCTGCCCATATCGGACCAGCCTTACTGTCAGTGAGAAGACCTTTCTTGTTGTCGTCGAGAACTGCTTGAGCTTCTCTGGCAGCAGAGAACATCTGACCTGAATTCTTATCGGTAATGCCCTTCAGCATCGCGTGCATAGGAGCCAGCGAAGCTTGAATAATCTCGTTAGCTTCAGCCTGTCCTCCCTTGAGAGTCTTGACGACGCCTAGACGTTTCATATCTTGCATCATATTGACTTCTAGCCGAGTAATCTCCTGCTGAAGTTCAGCACCACGCTGTGCCCACTGTTGATTGCTGATCTGCCCGCCACGTTGCATCTGATCAAGTTGCTCTGCACTGGAAGCTGTATTGAAGCCATACTTCGTAGCGAACTTATCGACAGAAGCAGCAACAGCTATACCTGTGGCATAGTCTGCTCTAGACTTATCCTTTACTTGAGCTTCTTCGCGAGTTTCCTTCCCTTCCCGCCGGACTGCTCCCATAACTTCAAGACGTTCCTTCGCTTGCTTATAAGGAGCAATCTTCTGGTAGACCTCGGCGTCAGTTATCTTACCTGCATTGTATTCCTGAAGAATTCTCATAGAATCAGGATGAGAATCATTCCGAAGAATGTACTGGATAGTCTTATTTTGTGTACTGCCAGCAGCTGCAGCAGCTCTGTTAATTTCTGTAATCAATCCGTTGACACGAGCATTAGCAGGGTTCTGCCCAGTCACCTTAGCGAACTCAGCGTCAATCTCTGCCTTAAAGCCGGGGTACTGGCTACGAAGGTTCTGTGCTTCAGCTGCCAGCCGTCCCCAGTAATCTGTCTTAGTTATCTTACCACCATCTCTAGCACTCTTAAGAACAGCTAGGGTATTGCCGAGCTCAGATACAGCCTCAGGAACAGGGTCCCCATTGCTGTCTGTAGCTCCGCTGGGGCCTGCTAGGATGTTTCCGACACCTATGCCCTGCTTTATCTTTTCAAGCTCTGCAGTGTACGCGCTGCGCTCTGCGGACGCTATCTCGTAGACCTTATTCTCAATGTCTTTCTTGACAAGCTGTACTCCAGCCTTACCAAGGAAGTCTGCGCCTTGGACGACGTTAGCAAAGAGGTCTCCCCAACCTTTCGTCTCTGCAGCTTGTCCTTGCATCTTAAAGGCTTCAGCTTGGCCTAGATATTCAGCAGATCGATCTCCGATCTTCTGACCTTCAGGCATAATCTGATTCTGAGAAACACCCTGAGGACGGATGCCCTCAGGTGTATCTATGGCCCTGCTGTTGTTTCCGTAGTTCGGATCATTAGTACGAGGGACTTCAGGATTAAACGGGGCCAACTATTTGGTTTCCTTATATTCTTTAAGTTCGTTGATACGCTTCTGAGTTTCAAATCCAGTCTCTCTCCGAGCGTCAGGAACCTTACGGACGTAGTAGTCGAAGG
>CAZFYY010000030.1:0-14854 GCA_964523425.1 uncultured Gammaproteobacteria bacterium | reverse complement strand
AACAGAGGGATGTGGGTAATCAAGCCCAGCCGCCGTGTAATCGATGCCAGCGTGCGCCATCCGCCACTTGTTTATCTCTTGGATGACCGTCTCGTTGCTGGCAATCCTGTTGTTCAGCAGGCGAATGTCTTCCTGCGTCGCAGGCGTTACCTCAGTCGGAAATCCCATTTTGCTCAACCCCGGAAGTATCAGAATCGAGGGTAGCCCCAGCACTGTTCGTCTCTTGAGCAAGCGGCCACTCCCAGACGACATTCTTGGTGGGCACGCTCGTCTCCCACGGGACACGCTCGACTTCCACCGCGCCGTCTTTCAGGCGCACATGATACACAGACGGCTGGCCCTTGGAAGCGATCATCTCTTCGCCCATCCTTCGGCCCACAGTCTCAGCCTGCTCCACTGTGACGACGCCACACTCCTTGCGGACCAGCATCCCACTCTGCAACTCGAAGTAAATCCGGCGCTCCGTCTTCGTGAATCTCATGGGGTCACTCCTGTTCCGCTGGCGTAGGCGTTCGCGAAGTCCACTCGTACGAGCTTCACTGTCACAGTGTACTCAGTATCCACTCCCCCAATGCCTGCGCTGGCCTGCGTCTTGGTCACCGTCCCGCTCACGTTCTTCACAAAGCATCGTGTCGTCCTGCTTTCTTCATAGCCGGGAATCTCCACCGAGAACACACGTCCGGAATAGACCTGCCGCCGCAGCCAGGCCACGCCGGTATCGTCCGACCAACCACTCCGCACCATGCCCCAAGCTCGGTTTGCCTCAACGCCGACAAGCAACTGGCAGGTAATCTCGTCCGTGGTCTGGGGGTGCATGTACCCGAAGGCGCTCAGGCGATGCAGGCTGGCATGAGCAGTGCTGCTGGTCCCGTCTCCGGCCAACGTAACTCCAGCGCGAAAGAAGCCAGACTGAGTAATCGCATCGGTCGCCGCATACAAAGTGAATTGCCCCGTCGCAGTTACCGAGCTGCTACCGCCACCCTCCTGGGTGGTAAGCGTCGCCGTAACAGGGACTGACGATGCACTGGGAACGGCGGCTGAGCTAATGCCATAAGTGACAGTGAGCGCCTTACTGCTGCTCGTAGTCATGTAGCCCTTGAAGCCAACCAACCGCACGTTAAACGCCCCGTAGGGGTCAGGAGAGAACGTTCCGGGGACGAATGTACTGGAAGACTTGAAACGGTATCCAGTGTCCTCAATGCCCCGCCCAGAGCCTCTGCCGAGCATCACGTACCCTGCCGCCGTTGCCGCAGTTCCACCACCAAATAGGATGCTCGGTTGAGTTGGCCCACCACTTCCCACAAACGGCACGATGAACTGGCCGGGATTCGAGGAGTTCACCGTTTTCTGAGCGACCACATGGAAAATGTAGTCAGCATCCGAGATACCCAGCCGGTCGGGGACCATCTTGATCAGGTACTCGCTCGTGCCAGTCTGCTCATCCGTCGCCAGCATCCAGATAGCGCGGTCCCACTCAAATCCGCCGCGCACGAGGAAGCCAACATTCGGCAGTTCCAGCGTCTCGGGGCCTTTGCCTTCGGAGAATCCAGGTGCGAGCCGCAAGAGACCGCGAGCGTAGGGAACCCAGAAGTAGCCCAGTGCGGCGAAGCTCCCCTTGCAGTTCGCGGGCGTGGCAACAGCCTTAATCTGCGGAGTCTGATTGAGGAACTTGGTCTCGGGGTTCGGCATGTAGAGCCCGTCTCCTCTACCGCATGCAACCGTACCCGCGAAATCCCAGATGCTATGGGTCTGCCACGAAAGGTCACCGACGTAGTAGCCAGCCGCTGTGTTGTAGTTCGCCACGGTGAAAGCCGTCGTAGCAGCCGAAGCCCCCAGTGCGGAGCATTCGCTGTACTGGTTGTCGATCGCAGCGGTAGACCCACCGACGCGGCACACCTTGTCCTTCACGACTTCCATGCAGTACGCCCGCACGTCTGCGCTCGTGGACCATGTGCCCGATGCCGTCCGCTTTTGGATGTACCCGCTTCCGCCGATGCAGGCGAACAGTTCCCCGGCGATAATCGTGAGCCATGTTCCCGTCGCGCCCAGCGCCCGCTCATTGCTGACGGAGTAGCCAGAGGTAATCTTGTACACGCTGGTCCCTGCAATGCAGTAGATAGCCGATGCGCCGCCTGAGTCGGTGTACTGGACCGCTCGAATCCCTTGCGCTGCGGCAGAGGTCAGGGTCAGGGAGACATCGTTGGGAGACGGGACCACTACGTCTGGGTTAGTCGAATCGGCGGCATTGGCAGGAGCGAAGGCATAGCTCCTGCGGTTCGCCATCTTGCTTCGCGCCAGGCCGGAGTCAAAAGGAAAGAGTTCCATGCTCCACGGCTGACCCGGCTGGGAGTTATCCCACGGGATTGTGTCGAAGCGGAGCGCCAGTGAGGTGTTTTCGTCCGTGTCCTTCTCAATCTTGATGGGAAACTCGATAGCGTTACCGGGCAGAGAGACAGGAGACGAACCCCAGCCGCCTTCGCCGACACCATCGATGAACCTCAAGACCGGGCCACGGTTCGCTACCACTTACTTCTTGCCTTCCTTCTCCTTGGACTGTTCGATAAGGTCGATGACTTTCGTGTTGCCCTGGAAAGACAACGGCGTGTCGCGGACGATGCGTCCTATCATCTCTTTCACGCTGAATCCTCCCTTTCGAGGTGGGAGATGTACTGGTTGTCGCGGGCTTTCCCCGCTTTCCAGAGCGCCACAATGACAGCCCCAAGGGCTGGGTAGCTCGCTATCACGGCGTACACCACGAACTCCGGCACACACACATCTCCCGACTGCGTGCCCTCCACCGCTTGCAATAGAACTGTCGGCTCCAAAAACATCAACACGGGATTCCCCTAGCATTCGACTAAACCTCAATGAGTGGCTGTGGGCCGCTCTCAGGAGCACGGCACTCTTTGACCTGTTGCATTCGCGCCGCATTCCACTGACTCAGAAAAGAAGCCTTCCGCTGCTCCAATTCCTTGTTATTGATGGAAAACGCTCCCACTCTGGCTGATGCCATGAGGAGGAACTGGTAGGCCAGGCCCGCCGTCACCCAGTTCTCATCCAAAGGCTTAACCGCCGTCAGGCTTGAGAAGGAAGTCTCATTTCGCACGCCGAACATGAAGGACGGCGGCACAGAACCAATCTTCCCGACAGCCCGCAAGCCACCGGAGTTGGTCTGGTCTGCTTTAATCTCGTATCGCTTGTTGTCTACGCCACGGAACCCGGACTCATACTCGTACTGGTCCGCGCCCGGCTGATACGGACGCCAGTCGTACATGCCCTTCACCTGTCCGGGCCGCTTCACCCACCACGGCAAAGAAACACTCGAACCCTGTGCATCCACCAGCGCAAGTTCATCCCAGATGGACGTGACGCCAGATTCACTCGTGCCCATCCGCACTTTAATCAGCGATGTGTCTGGGGGAATCATGATTTGCCGGTAGAGCCGCACTGTCGCCTTGCTGGTCGTGGTGATCGTTTCGAGGACCGCGCTGTTCGTTACGTCATACAGCTGGAAGAAGCCGGTAGTGGCGGCGGTGGCAGAGTTGGGGGTGAAGTTCACCGATGCCAGCACGCTCGTGCCGGGAGTCACCCGCAGGCTGGCCGCACTCTCGGCATACCCATTGGCAGAGGTTGTCGCCACGGAGAGGGCTCGCTTGCCGGATACGCCAACCTGGTCGCTGACCTTCGCGAGTGTGGCGTTCGTCGCGGCGAACTCGTCCGTGCCGCTCTGCTCCATGTCGCCGTCAGGGTGCTCGGTGAACCATGTCCAGCAGGGGACGTAGTACAACTCCGTGAGAAGCCGGTTGAGCGCGTCAATCCCCTGAGAGGGGGAGAAGTTCGTCAGCCAGATTTCGTAGGTGACCGAGGAACCGGGAGCGCCAGTCAGCGTGCCGATGGTGAGCGTGCCGGTGCTGGGGGCATACGAGGTGATCGGGGCAATCTCCCCGATGCGCGTGCCACTCGTAATCCTTACCCAGCCGCCGACGTAGGTGGACGCGGAGTTGTTGTTGTTCAGGAGACTCGTCGCATCCACAAGGGTCGTGGCGGTGCCCGTGCCAGAGGTTGTGCCGGTCACGCCAAGGCCCGTCTCCGCAAGGACTCGTTTGATGAGTTCGACCTGCGTCAACTGGAGGAGATTCGGGTTCGTTCCGGTCCAAGTAGCAGTCAGCATGAAGCGTCACCGATGGCGATGGGAGACGTAAATGACTGCCGGGAGGGGCGTGCGTAGGTCCGGTACGCTCCTGCCAGTATAGCAGTGAGTTGGACCTGCGCCTTGGTAAACGAAGCCGTCAGATGCGACATGCCACACTCCTACTCATACCAGACCACCAGGCTCGCCATTTGCACGGTGTTTGTTCGGGCGGCTGCCCCGTTTACCTGCCACGACACGGGCCAAACATCGGCAGGGGTAGAAAGCGTTCCCTGCGAGGTGCCGTCGATGAACCACTCCATGTTCGTCGCGTCGATCTTGACCATGAACTGATGGAGTGCCGTGTCTTTGGCAGCGCCAGCGTCGGTGTTCGTGTTCTCGCGGAAGGTGAAGTTCGTGCCGTCCGAATGAATCCACGCGACCTTGTGGGCGTCAGCCGTGATGGCAGCAACCTGAGTGACAAACCCAAAGCCTGTCAGAGACTCATTTGCTGTGTTGACAGCGAACGATGCCCAGACGCTAAAGCACAGCTTCGTCGGCTCATACCCGAGGATGTCGCGAGCCATCGCCCACTGTGCGTATGACCCAAAGAGAAGCGTCTGAAAGCGAATCGACTGAGCGGACGCCGTTGTCGCAAGCGAGATTCCAGCCGGAGCAAAGTCAGCCGTGGTGTTGAAGTCGCCGGTTCCCGGCGTCAGTGCCGAGGGAGAACCCGTCGCGGTCCAGCCGGTATTTGCCGTACCGGAGCTTTGTAGGTTAGCGAAGTGCGTGCCCGATGACAGGTGCCAACGCGTGGCATCAACGCGAGACGATGCGGGGGACGGGGTAAATGTGTTCAACATTACTGATACCACACATGGACAGTGGAAATTTGAACAACGTTAGTTCGGGCTGCCGCTCCGTTCACCTGAAACGCTGCTCCGTAGGCATCTGATTGCTGAGTACATGTTCCCTGCGAGGTGCCGTCGATGAACCACTCGATGTTCGCGCCGTCTAAGACGAACAGCCAATCATGCCATGCAGTATCAATCGCCGCTCCAACATCGGTATTCGTATTTGAGCGAACCTTAAAGTTGGCGCTATCACTAGAAACCCAGCACACTTTCTGAGCGTTGGTGGTGGTCGCGGCTGTCGTGGCTACCAGCCCAAACCCAGTCTGGTCCTCATTGGCGCTGTTCACTGAAAACCGAGCCAGCACACGGAAGCAAAGCAGGGTTGGCTCGTAACCGAGGATGTCGGCGGCTGCTTTTACGTGCTCCCGCGAACCGAACGTCAGGACGTTGTGCCGCATTGACTGGGCGGACGCAACAGTGGCTATTTGTAGACCAGCGGGGTTGTGGTCTGTCAGTGAAAACAGGTCGCCGTCAGCGGCGTTAGCAATCAGCGTAGGAGTGCCCGTGTAAGACCAGTTGCCATAAGCCGTCGCATTTGCCCACGAAACGATGTAGTCCGTGCCATAGACTCCGCCCCAGAAGTCGCGCGAGCCATCTACGAAAACCCGAGGAATCGCCCGAGGGAAGAGAGTCATTAGTTGTACTCCTCCCAGTAGTGGATGTTGCCGGTGCCACTAGCAGTGATGCCCTGCAACGTGGTCCCTGCCATCTCGAAGGTCATCGATTCACCGGGCTTGAGTTCCACGCCGTTCGCGGTAGTCACGGTGGCCGGTCCGACATACACGCTGACGGAGCCGCGATTGACCAGCGTCAGGCGCGTCCTGGTGGCCCGTGAGGCGACGAGAGTGGCGGCAGAGTTGGTGGGAGCCGCTTGCCCCGTAGCGACGTTTGTAGCGCCCACAGGAGAGACCGCACTGATGATGGCAACCGGTAGTGGCTTGGCTGCGCTCACCGCTCGGAGCGTGTCGCTCGTGTCTTCCCAGAGAATCGCCGTGCCCGTAATGGAAGCGTCGGTGTCGGCTTCTGTGTACTGCGTGCCACCACCAAAGCTCGTGATGGGGTCACCGGCAGAGTCGGCCAGCGCCACCCAGAGAGCGCCCTTCGCGGTAGCCCGTGCGTTAGTCCAGTCACCCGCAGCCTCGGACACCGTGGAAAGCTGGTCGTCACGCTCCATGACGAACGTCGCCCCGACAGGGTTGGCCGGGGCCACCGCATCGACGGTGTACTCAGTTCCGCCACCGAACGAACTTATCTGGTCACCGTTGGTATCGACGATGGCGACCGCGAGTGGGTTACTGCTCGTGAGGTCCAGCACATCAGCGACATCAGTGCCGTCCGTGAGCTTCACCTGCCCAATGACGTTGTTGCCAGCCGGGAGAGCGGCGACCACATCGACCTGCATCTCGGTTCCACTGACTGCGCCTGCGATGGTGGTGATGTCAGCGTTACTGACTGCAACCGTCGCGCTTGACGCTGCAATGTTCACGTCCATCTGAGACGAGGCATTAATCGCCGCAGCCAGTTCGGTCAGGCCAGCATTGGTAACCGCTACTGTGCCATCGACCGTGATGCTGCCCGCACCGTCATCGATGCTGAGAGTGGTTCCCCCGTCATCGACCGTGATGCTGTTGCCCGAGTCGTTGATGCCGACTTCATCCCATGTGCCGGACTGGGTAACCGCCACCGTCCCCGTGACCGTGACATCGTTGTCTGCGCCGAGGTTGACCTTGAGGCCAGCCGTCGCATCGCCAGGCACGACCGCTGCGCCACCGCTTGCAGGGACCGCGATGCCAAACGCCAGTGTGGTATCCGTGCCGCCGCCTGAATCGAAGTCGGCCGAGTGAACGGTCGAAGGGAAGGACGTTACGTCCACATCTCCGATATCCACGCCAGAGTTCGCAGCCAGCTTTCCGATTGCGTTCGCGCCTGCCGGGAGTGCAGTAATAAGGGAGACGGAGAGTTCGCCCGCTGCCGTGACCAGCGCGGTATCGGTCCCGTCCGTAATCTTCGTGGGCATCGGGTTCGAGTTACTGACCGCAGTCTTAGAGCCCGAGCCGCCATACGCCAACCCGACGTACTGGTAGACAGCGCCCGCGATGTCATCGACGGCGAGTTCGGCACCGCCACTACCTGCGTTGAGTTCGAGGGTGGTATCTGCCATTACTCAGGCCCGTCCTGGTTCCGCTCGTTGACACAGCCGGGAACTACGCAGCGCATCCGTACCCGGTTGTTCTTCTTGCCGATGATGTGCCAGTCGTGCTTGTGGAAGAGAGGAGCCCGCTCAACCTCATGCAGCGCATTTGTGCGTACCTGAGGGCGACGCCACCACATCCACGCTCCACCAAAGAGCGCACCCGCTACCCCACTGAGAGCGATGCTGATCAACTCTTCCACTAGCTGCCCTCCGGTGGTTTCTCTCGTGGCTTGACGTGAATGGCTTCTCGGAACGCGACCTTGTTGAAGCCGCCTGCCGGAGTTGGGGCAGGGGGGACGAATGGTCCGCCCCCTGCGAAGTCGAGATTCAGGAGCCAGCCGAGGGCAGCCACTAGAAGTAACCGCCCGGATCGGTGGCGTAGTTGACGATGAGGTTCGCGGTGCCAGCGTTGGTGACAGCCTGGATAACCGCGTGGTAGGGACGTTCCAGCGCCATCTCGAAGGTGTCCCCCGAGACCAACTCGAAATACAGAGTCTCCTTGGAGATGGCGAGCATGGAGTTGAGCGTCGTGCTGGAATCGAGACCGGCAGAGAACTCCCACCGCGTCCAGAACAGGGGTGTTCCAAGCGGAGGGCTGGTAAGATTCGTGTCCCCCGCAGCGATGAGGCTCGACGGAATCCAGTCAGAAGGAGCAGTCCACGTAACTGCGCCATCCACCGCCATCGAAGCGCCGCCAGAAGCAGTGCCATCGGTCGCAGTGATGTCAGCCCACGTAAGGTCGCTCTTGCGGTACTTCACAGTGATGACACTGGCCGTACCGTTAGCAGCATCCACATCGACCTGAACTCCACCAAAGGGCAGGGGAGAACCGACATAGAGGAAGTCCAACTGAGCAGCCGTACCGAGGCTGGAAAGCACCACATCCGTAGATGCGCTACCGTCCTGTGCCGCAGACGAGTATTCAGTCGGAGCCGTTGCCAGCGCGTCAATCGTCTTGAGCACGGTGAGGTAGGGATTGATGAGAATCCCCGCCGTCACCGCAGTCGAGAAGTTGCGCGGCTTGAGGAAGAGGTGTTTGGCATCTTCCGGGATAGGCGTGTACGAGACCGTAGTGCTCAGGGAAACACCTGTACTGGTATTCCCCCGGAGCACTCCAAGAGGCGCTGCAACAGAGTGCTGAACCATCGTTCGGCCTCCTTAGAAGCGGTTCTGGAAGACGGTGATGTAGTCGATGAGCGGAACCTTGGCGGTCGTGTTCTTGGTGATGAGCGCCCACCACGGGAGCAGCGCAGTGCCGCCCTCGATGCCGGAAGCCTTGTATGCGAACGCCTTGGGGTTCTCGTTCTCGTCGAAAATCATCGAGTACACGTCGTCGCCCTTGAGCGAGACCATCAGCGTGTGATAGGTCGCAGCAGTCGGAGAGAACGTGGTGGTATCAGAGGTCCGCGCTCCAGGGAGCAGCATCGTGGTCGTGGCAGCGGTATATGGCGTAGAGCCCTTCGTTGCCAGTGCGTACGTGCCGTCGAGCGTTTCGCCCGTTTCCCGGTGGAGGAGAGCCAAGTCAGCCGCTCCGCCAGCAACAGTCGGAGTGTCGATGTCGCTGATGACTGTAGTCGTCTTATCGGAGTTGGCGTCGATGAACCCGGCTTCGTTTGAAGCGTTGGTGATGACATCGAACTGCTGCCGAACGAGAATCGTGCAGTCGAGGTCGCCCTTGAAGATGCCGGGAAGATGAAGTGAGATGCCGTCGTTGCCGGTGGTGCCGGTAGAGCAGGTCAGGGCACCGTTCACTGCGCTGGCGGACTCCGAGAAGGTAGTCGCGCCTGCGTCCTTGGTGATGGTGAACGGGCTGGTGACGATGGTAGTGTCACCGAAGTCGAAGTGCCGCCAGAAGATCGAGCGGAAAGCGTTCTGCGCGAGCAGATTGCCGATGCCGGAAGGGACGAGCTGCTTGGTCAGCCCTGTGTTCTTTCCAAATCCGCCCTGCATGATGGACTGTGCAAGGTCGAATGCCTTAATCGTGTCAGCAACCATTTCTAGCCTACCTCCTTGGGGTAGGCCCCCCGTGTGAACGAGGGGCTAGAAACGAAGAACGACGAGACTACGTATCAAGTCGAGCTATAGTCGGCAGTGATGGCGTAGCCGGTCGGGGTAGAACCCGGAGTGACTACGAACGTCACGGTGAAGGTGGTAGCAGGGCTGGTTTCGCCGCCCATCTTGTAGTTGTCGCCAGTGATGCGACGAGACTTCGCGAGCCGAATCAGCTCGTACGGGGAGATGCGGTCAGTGACCGTCTGAGCAGCCATTAGCTTTCCTCCTCAGAGGGAACGTGGTTCTTCGAGCCAGGCGGTCGTCCGCGTCGCGGAGGCTCAGGGGTAGCGTCTTCACTCCAACGATTGAGAATCTGCGCGAGCAGCATCTGTACGTCGGAGTTATCTGCGGTGAGCTTGGCAATTTGCGTGAGCGGTCCGGCAATGGCGTCTTTGATGGCGTCTGCCTGTACCTGCCCCTGCACCATCTGCGGATGTACCGACTGGGTGTGTGAGGTCAGGTGGGCTCGCACCGGGAAGACACGTCCGCACCAGTCGCAGGTGTAGTCCGGCTCGGCACATGCGTCCGGGCGAACCATCTTCACGATGGGCTGGTGATGGAACCGATACTCACGAAGCTGCTTGATCGGGAACTCGTGGAGTCCACCGGGAGCACGCTGCACGCCGGGAGCCACCGCATCCTTCGAGAGGGTGTCGATGTCAATCATTGGCGTGTATTCGTTGAACGGCATTCGCGGGTTGTGGTCCGTGAACGCACCGAGGTTCGCGTAGGTGGACTTGCCATCTTCGTTCACGTCGTTGACGTACGAGGAGTAGACGCCGTACTGCGGGAGAGGAGTACCGTGAGTAGCTTCTTGGAACTCACGAACAATCTCTGCCCCATGCAGCGAGGCATCAGCGAAACCCGGAATGATGTAGCCGCGTCGCTCGACATGCCCGGAAATCTGGCAGGTAGGCCGCTCACACATCTTCCAGAACTGGAAGTGGAGAGGGTGAAGAACCTGCTTCGCCCGGTTGGGCTGGACTTCGCCACGAATATTCCGCAGGTTGCCGCTGATAAGAGCAGCTTCCTCCGCAAGTTTCATCGCTGCATCCATTCCCGCTGGGGAGTCGAGCACATCGGCAAAGGTGGTTTCCGCCATTTAGTTGATCCTCACTTTGGGCGTCTCGGACCCAAGCACCTTCTGGATGCTGGGGTGAAGGTTTTCGTATGCTTCCAGTCCCTCATTGGGGCCGAGCACATCGACGTACTTGGGGACGATCGGGAGAGGGCGACGGATGCGAATCGAGAAGTTCCAGTCCTGGGCGTCATCCACATCACGTCGGCGTACTGCCTCTGCAATGTGGTCAACCTTGTCGAGCGTCAAAAGGCGCTCTCTGTTGCCCTGGAGCATCGATAGCGTCGGCGGCTTGAACGGGGCATTCATATCCCAGACCCAGCCATCAGTGCGCTCTCGAAGTTCAACTTCTTTCTTGACCGCTTCGATTCCGAGTACCACCACGTCTTCAGGACCAGCGCCGTAGGGAGTAGTGAAACCAACGTTCACCCACTCCCATTCGCCGTAGGTCTTGTCCGGCTGGACCCAGACTGCGGTTCGCATCTTTCCGTCATCCATCGCCAATCGTCCTCTAGGCAACGTGCGCCCACGTTTTGCGCTTCACGAGATCGAAGATGGTCACGAAGCTAACTCCGTAATCAGCAGCAATCGCGGTAATCGCGTCCGGGTCGCCTTTGGCCGTGCGCTTGTTGACCAACTTACGGTTGGCATAGCGCCGTCGAATCTCGCGGACTTGGGTTTCGGTCAAAGCAGTGCATCCAGCGAACTCGCCTTTTGCCTGTCGTCCCTTAGAAACCTTGTCCGCCATGTTGTCGGTCATCGTTCCGAGGAACAGATGCTCGGGGTTAACACAAGGAGGGTTGTCGCACTTATGAAGGACACAGAGGCCATCAGGAATGTCCCCGTATGTCAGTTGCCAAGCGCAACGATGAGCAAGGATGTTCCGCGATTGCGAGCCGCCAGAACCGATCTTGCCGTAGTCGTAGTGGGACTTTTGTCCTCTCCACAACCAGCAGGAGTCAGTCTTTTCGACACGCGACCAGAACCTCTCTTCAAGAGGAACAGCCTTCCGACCAAGACCACCCTTGTGTGTCATCACACCCTCCAATTATGTTAAGTGCCCGGAAGTAATCACACGAAATTGTCAACAGGAGTCATGTCGCCAGGGGTATCGCAGTAGCGGGAAAACTTGCAGTAGCCGTATGCCTGCCACATGCCTCGGATGGTTGCGAGCTGGATGCCCCGGAACTCCTCGAACGGCTTGGGCTTCTGCGCGAAGGCAGCGGCAAAGCAGTTGCGATGGAAGAGGGCCATGTCGTGCTGACCGGTGGCCGCAGAACGGAGAAGGTTCGACTCGAAGAACGACGCACCGAGAATCTTGTTCTTGGTGAACATCGACTTGTTGACGTTTTCAGGGCCGTCAGGACCGGCGGTCATGGAGTTGGTGAAGATGTCATAGCTCTTGAACGCAGCAGCCTGGTTCGGAGAGCACATGAACGACACTTCCTCGGTGTCCGGGTTGATGCCCGCCTGACGCAGAAGAACGTTGGCGTTGAGCATGTCAGCCCACGTCAGTTCGCGGCCAAGAGCGGTGCCCGTGACTTGCTGCGAGAGGTTGGTGAAGAGGTTGGTGAGCTTGGTTTCAACGAGACGAGCGAGGGCGTAGCCCATCGTGTCGCGCATGTTCGTCATGTACTGGTCCGGGAGGAACAGCGTGGCAACCTCTTCGACCTGCGCGATAGCAATCTCGAAGTTGTTGATGACGAGAATCTGGTCACCCGGATCGGTAAACCCCGTAGGGGTCGCATCGACGCCGTGGTTCTTCGTAGCAGCATCCCAGTTCACGAGACGCCGGACATGGATGGAATCGCCCTTCGACTTCTCCCACGTCCAGTCCATGAGGATGCGCTTGAGCATCACCATCTCGAACTGAGCCGCGCGGATAAAGTCGTCCTCCCACCCAGACGGAATCTGAGAGGAGGCCGTCGTCATATTGACGTTTACAGCAGCCATTGTTGTTCCCTTTTCACGGGGGAACAGGAGCTATTAGCCGCCGATGAAACCCCGCTGGCGAGCCTCAGTCACAGTCCGAACACCCCAAGTCTTGAGCTTGGGTTCCCATTCATAGGGCTTGAGCCGTGCCCACTCGGAATCTGTCATCGTACCGTTGCGACTTCCGCCGCTTCGATGCTGGGTGTCAGTCTTCGCGAGTTCAGCAAGGCGCTGGTTCGTAACTGGTGCAGGGGCAGGTGCCTTGGCGACAGCCGCAGGACGAGCAATAGGAGCAGCGTCCACTTTGAGTCCGTCAGCAATTTCCTTGGCAACCCAGGCCAACCGCCTGTGCGGTGGGAGTTTCTTCACGCGCTCGTCGGCACGCACTGTAGTTCGCAGCCATTCGGCGCGTTCCAGTGAGATACCGCTAGCTTCTGCTTCCTCGATGATCGTATCGATGTCTTGATACAACTCGCGGTCAGAATCGCTGTCCGAGCGACTGGTAGCCGGAGAATTAGAGGACTCTTTGACAACGCGGCGAACCCGGTCCATCTCCCCTACAAGGGCGTTCCACTCTGGCTTGACTGCGAGGTCCGCCAGTTCTTCCTTAGACATCCGCTTGCGGGCTTCGTCGAAGGTGTTGAGTTGGAGCTTGTAGTGGTTGAGGGTGAGGTGCGCCTTTTCCTCTTCGAGCTTGCGGTTCGTCCGTTCCACTTCTTCTAGCTGCTTACGAGCAGCCTCAGCCTGCTTTCGCGTGCGTGGAGCGGTGAACTTGTGAAGCTCGCGCCTGAATCCTTCGTCATCACGCTCAAGGCGTGCGAACTCTTCAAGCAGGGAGGAACGCTTTAGCGTCAGTACGTCGCTATCAATCGATGGCTCTGGGGTCTCGGAAGGCTCGTATGCGGTCGAGTCGGCAGTTTCAGCCGGTGGTTCAAACGGCGCATGAGGGTCGGCCTCAGTAAGTACCTGCGATTCCAGCAACGTGTATGCCCCTTTCCTCGGGAACAAGTTACCTGAATGCTACGGGAATAATGATTGCGAATGCAACTGTCTGTGTGAGTGCTACGTAGTACCGTGGTAGAATAGAGGCATGGACAAACACCTGCTTCGCGAATCACTACACTCTTCTGAACTTGGGCCAATATCCGGGCTGCCGCTTCCAGAGTCCGTTACTACGCGCCGTGCGATCAAAAGCAGGTGCAATAAATGCGAAAAACTGACCGACGGCCTTTCCTACTGGGTAAGCGCCCGCTTTGAGAAGGACAGCGAGGGCCTCGACATCCTTAAGGAAACCTTCCGGGGATGGCTCTGTCACGACTGCAACTTCGAGCGACGCACGATCTACTACGAGCCCCCTACTTCCCCCGAATCAACTGCATCGTAGACCACGAGAGGTTGTCGTCCTGCCATGCAAGCCAGTCCTGATGGTCCGCCGCGTACTTGGTGAACTCAGGGTTCTCGTACTTGTCCTTGCCGTACGCGATCACGTCGAACACACGCGGGTCAGTGGGGGCAATCCCCAATTCCTGCTGCATGTACGCTTTGCGAATCTCGTCCGCCGTGGGCATCTTCACCTTCACGCCCGGAGGCGGAGGGTTCTCGACAAGCTTCCGCTCAAACCACTCGCGGGCATCGTCCTGAATCTTCTTGGACTCCTCATTCGGGAGTACCTGAGACAGATACCGCTTGTCGCGAAGGCCGTAGTAACTCGGCAGGGGGTTCCCGTCAGAACCGATGATGGGCTTGCCAGTCTCCGGGTCGAAGCCGTTCAGTCGGCGAAGGTCATCGTGGTACGCCTTCTCAGGAGCCGAGTCACCGATATCCGAGTAGGCGTAGATGTACTTGCGTGCCACCGGCTCACGGTCTCCCAGTGATGTCCAGAAGGCATTCTGCGCTGCCTCAGTCGCGTCCTGGTCGAGCAGGCCAGAAGCAGGGTCCGTGACGAACGTGCTGTAATAGCCGTCCAGCCACGACCACTCCTCGCCCTCGTGCTGCTTTGCCTCAGCGACGATGGCCGAAGCCAGCTTGCCGATGGTCGTGTTGTGCTCACGAAGCTGGTCTTTAAAGTCGCCGTTCTTGATATCACCCTTCTCGTAGGCGGAGATGGTGTTCTGCTTGAAGGCGTTCTGCTGGTCGATAAGCTGCGAGACGAGCGCCGTTGCGGGAGCCTGGTCGTAGTCGAGAATCTGGGGATTCGCCTCAAGCAGCAGCTTCCGGGCAAGCGGGTACTCCGCGAGGTCACGGTACTGGTCGATGGTCAGCGGATTCCCGTTGGCATCCTTGAGCAGCCCAGCCTTGGACATCTCACGAGCAGCGGCATCGAACTTCGACTCGTAGTAGGTGTTACCACCGATGAAGTTGATGATCGTCTGGTACGGAACCTGCGTTGGGTCATCCTCGTTCTGCCCGTTGAGGAACTGGGAGATGCCGGGGGGAAGCGGCGCGATGTTCATGATGTTGTCTTTAGCGTTGCCGCCGTCCGGGTAGTCGAACCAATGCACGCCGTTCTTCGGGTCGAAGCCAACACCGATCGCGTTCAGCATGGAGCGCCCAAC
>CAZFYY010000029.1:0-14880 GCA_964523425.1 uncultured Gammaproteobacteria bacterium | reverse complement strand
TTAACAACGGCATTAAGGATATTACGCATAAGCTTATTAATCTATGGAGCCTGTCTACTACGCCGATCGGTTATTGGGTACGTAAAGAGGATGCGGAGACAGGCCCGCCTGACGGGCAAATGGATTATTCGATTGCTAAAGTACTGCATGGAACCTTTAATGATTCGACAGCCTATCGGGCGCAGGTTGGTTCCGGAGTAAAGGATATTTATCAGAACTGTTTTAAGCCGTCAGCGGCTGATGATTGCGGTGCTACGGCCGAAAAACCATCTTGTTGCCGTCAGAATACGCCCCCTTATAATCTAATTGCGACGGATGCGTCGCTTACGTCCGACGGAAATTGTCCACCAAACTTATGAGAAAAATCCGCGCCATTTGGCTTGCCTTAGCTTTCGTCTGCCTTCTTGGTTTTACGGCCTCGATAGCGGCGGATGCGCTGGCGCAGACCCAGCCGGTTAATACTGGTTTGGGCTTTGCCACTGGTACGGGCCTTTCCGCTCAGAATCCAAAAGCGACAGCCGTAAAAGTTATTCGCATCGGCCTTGGCTTTCTTGGTATCGTTGCCGTCGGCCTTATTATATATGCCGGATTTTTGTGGATGAGCGCTAAGGGCAATGAGGAGAAAATTGAACAGGCCAAAAAAATTCTTATTGGCGCGGCTATCGGATTCGTTATCATTTTAGCCTCCTTCGGCATCGCCAGCTTCATTCTTAGCAAGCTTTTGCAGGCAACTGGCGGCGGTACCGGCACGGGAACCGGGGGAGAGTTTGGTAACGGCGGCGACAATCCGTTTGCGGCAACGGGTATTACCCCGGGTAATAAAACAGTTAACATTCCACGTAACGCCATTGTTCGCGTCCAATTCAATAAAAATGTTCTTCCTTCTTCGGTAACTACCAGAACGTTTGTCGTGTTGGATGGCGGTAAGCCGGTAGGTGGCGATCGAACCGTAACGAATTCGGTCATTGAGTTTGTTCCAACGAAAGCTTGTGAAGCTCCTAATCAGAATCTTAAGTGTTTTCCGGCCAATAAGACTATTACAATCGAACTTAAGAATCGGGGAACTGTTTCTCAGGAACCGGGTGATTTTGTTACAGTAATTACAAGTGATGAGAAGGGCGGCATACTTACTGTTAATTCTGAGCAGCTTTCCTGTACTGGTTCCTCGATCTGCACCTTTGATTTTACGACCGGAAATTATGTTGATACGGAAGCGCCGCGCGTTAACCTGACAACTGCCCAGGTCTGCATCTCAACTGACAACTCGCTTCAGGCCAGCGCGATCGATAATTACGGTGTTTCTAAAATAGACTTCTTCGCCGCCGGACAGCCGATTGGCAGCCGTCTCAATAACTCCTTCCCATTTGTACCTAGTCCCTATACTGCGACCTTGAATTGGAATCCCGGCGGAGCGACCATCGGCCAGACTATTCTGCTTAAGGCAACGGCTTACGATCTTGATAGCAATAGCGCTTCGGCCGAGAAAGCGTTGCGTCTGTCAGCCAACCATTGCTGTAATGGCGTGAAAGATGGCGACGAAACCGGTACTGACTGCGGCGGAGGCTGTTTGGCCTGTATAGGCGAGGCCTGTGCTGCGCCCGGCAGCGAACCGCCTGTCTGCAGCGCTGATTTATGCAGCAGCGCGTTCTGTACGGCTAATAAGGATAACAAGGCAGATTGCCGTTGTCAGGCGCACCCACGGATAAATTGGATTAGTCCGGCGGGCGGTTTCTGTGCCAACAATACTGATAAGCCCTGCACGACAAACGACGAATGCGGAGCGAATGTTCAATGCAATACTGGAACGCCAAATGGCGCCCCCGGAAATCTTGTGACGATTAGCGGCGAGGGCTTTGGAACAACGCCCGGAAAGGTTTACTTTAAGAGCGCGAACGGACGCGTGGCCGCCGCCTTGGCCAATGATCCGGAAGAGGGTAATCCGTCTTGCGGAACAAACGTCTGGTCGGATACGCAAATTATCGCTATTGTTCCGGCTGGTTCTGCGGATGGAGCGGTGTCCGTTGAGAATACTGCTGGAGTTAGCGACTCGACGGATGACGCATTCGGTCCACTTATTAATAACTTTAAAAAGAATTCAATTAACCGCCCGGGACTCTGCCGCATTAATCCTTTTAAGGGACGCCTCGAGGCCGAGGTAGTGTATAACGGTTTGAAATTATCAGCTTCCAAGGCTTACTTTGGCAGTCAGGATGATCCGATAAAGAAAATCGGTCTCGAGCCTAATACTTTCACGCAAGCCACTACTGGTAGCGCGCTTGTTCCGGACCTGCAGCCGGGGTTGACGACAACCTACGTTTTGAACAGCAATGTCGCGAGTAATTATCTCGCCTTCACAAAAGACCGGGAACCATACGAAGGTCCGACAATCGCTTCAATAGATCCTCTCAGTGGTCCGGTTGGCCAGTATGTGACGATTAGGGGAACTGGTTTTGGTGGTACGCGAGGCAAGAGTAAGGTCTTCTTCGGCGATACTTCCGGCAGTCAGGCTGATTACGCATTTCCTGATGTCTGCGCCTCGAGCGTCTGGACCGATAAACAGATTATTGTCAAAGTGCCAGCAGGTATTGCTCCGGCTTCCTATAAAATCACGGTTGCCCGTGACGGCTTCCCGCCGGTTGATAGTGGCAGCCTGCTTTTCCAAGTAACGAGCGGTTCGCCTGATCCGGGGCTCTGCCGAATTGATCCGGTCCGCGGTCAAGTGGCCAGCTCGGTTACGCTATGGGGCGAATATTTCCAGAATAAGGATCAGAATAGCTCGGTATCTTTCAATGGTTCCACGACTCCACAGAGCGGTACGGAGATTTCTTCCTGGGGGATTGACCAGGGATCTCTAGGCATTAAACCGTGGAAAGTAATCGTAACCGTTCCCGCGAGCGCGACGAGCGGCCCGGTTCGCGTCAATGCCGGTTCGCCCCTGCGCTCAAGTAATGGTGTTAACTTTGCGGTTGGCATCTGTACTCAGGATGCCGAATGCGGCAGCGGTGCGTTCTGCTGCGCCAGCGGCTTGCCGGAAGGCGGAAAATGCAAGAGCGATTCGGCGCAGTGCTATGGTTCAGCTCTCACGAGCGTGTATGAGTGGCAATTCTCAACCGGTACGACTGCTCCGCAATGCGCTGGCGATCAGCCAAATACTTGCGGTTCGGTTTGCTGTAAAGGTCCTTGTGATCCAGCCAATCCGGGCAAATGTTTGCATTGCCCTGCGACTCAAAACGAATGCGGCAATAATGAATGCTGCAGTCTGTCCTGTGAAATACTACCCGGAAACACGCAGAGCTCATGCCCGGACCCTGATTCCTGTGATGGGTACAATAACAACCAATGTGTTGAGGCCTATATTTGTCCGAATTCTCCAGGACGCAGCTCCCCTCAGCCTAGCCCAACCGCCGAAGCCACTTGCAAGTGCTGTTGCGATAAGCGACTGAATAATAAGGAAACCGGCGAGAACCCAGCTTGCTGCAGCGGCAACGGCTTAACCTGCGCTAACTCCTGCGGTGCCGGGGGTGATATGGGTGTCTGTGCCGGCTGTGCCCCAGATGGCGTACCAAGCACGACGGCTGATGAAAAATGTAACTGCGTTGGAACAACAGGAAAATTCTGTGCAGTTAATAAGGACAACCCCACCGGTTTCTGTGCGGATTGTTCGTCGATTACTGATCCGGTAGAGTGTTCGAGCCATACGCAATGCTGTGTTGATGGCCGCCCCGGCAAAGGAAATAAATGTACCAGCGTGGATGGTCTCCAGCCGCGCGTTCCGGGCAAACTTCAGGCCAGCGATATTCTTAATAAGCTTAAGAACAATGCGTTGACCGCGCCCGGTAACGGCGACGGTAATGGTAATGAAGCTCCCGATGTCCAATTCTGTGGATTCTTCTCTTGTAAAGCGCAGGGCGGATTAAACAGCTGTAACGCAACCCCAAGTATTGATGGACGATATAAGTTCCTAGCTGAGTGTATAACGAATTGCGCTAATCAGGACATTCCGTGCAGTACGCAGAATAATTGTGCTGAACCGAAGTGTGATGGCGATGCCCATTGCGATATGGCCAGCTGCACCTGTAAGCCAAACGCACAGCCCCCACAGGATCCTTGTAAGAATCCTACCACTCAGCAATGTACGATAACCTGTACCAAGGGGTATGAATGCCGTACGCCTGAAGCGGCGACCGGTCCAACCACGGCTGCTGCCGGCAACGAAACTCCTGACAACACCTGTCGCTGTTGCTGCAAGCCGCCAACGGAAGATGATCCGACTGATACCTGTAAGGATATCGATCCGGATTTGTCGTGCTTAGCAAACCAGGATGCTTGCACGGGGGCAAATCGCGGTGCGTGTTGCGGTTGTACAAAGGATGCCCAGTGCGGCGATCCTGCCCTTACTGGCTGCGGACAGACCGGTAGTGATTGTTGCCGGTCGCGACCATCCGTGACTACTAAACTTCCGGAAGCTAATGCAACAAATGTTTGCCGTAATCCAGCTATAGAAGCTTACTTTACCCAGAAGATGGAATTAGCCAGTTTCACGGGAAACGTTCTGCTCGTCGGTGATTACGAGGGTTCTGAATGTCCGACTGATTCGACCCCGATTACTATGAAAGTGCCAACGAGCCGTTTTGCTCGTCTGGTTTTGCCGCTGAAAAAGATGGTGGCGCGCATTGCGCCGGTCTTATTGACCAAGGATGCCGTAGCGGATACGAACAATTACTGCCTGATTGGCGGTTCGCCGATTGGCCGCGACGTTGATTCTCTAACGTCTAAGGTCAGTTATCGATTGACTAAGGCCCTTGATCAAAACCGCCGCTACTTTGTCGTCGTGCAGGGTGATCCTGAACTTGCTAAGCTCGGAACTAGCACGCCAAAGCAGTATTACGATTCAAAGGTACGCAGCCTCAGCCTGATCGGCCTGATGTCTAACCCGGGGGAGCCGGAAGGCGTTCCAGCGTATTTCACTGAGACAAAATATCCAAATTCGGAAATCTGGACCTTTAAGACGGGTGTTGATATTTGTGCCGTCGATAGCGTCACTGTTTCTCCGTCATTCCATCTTTTCCAGCGCGCTGGTGAGGCGAATGGCAAGGTGCTTAACGCTTCTGCTCGCGGCCGCGGCCAAGACATATTGCCAATTGCCGGTGTGTATGACTGGACTTGGAGCTGGGCGAGCGCTGACAGCAGTACTGTTAGCTTGGAAGGCGAAAACGGCCAACCGGCTGTCGTAGCCATTGCTGGCAACAAGAAAGACGCCCAGACAAGCGCCCAGGCAACTGTGACAATTACGGCTGATAGCGGAACCAATACCGTCGGACGCAAAGTTCAGGGAAGCTCCCAATTACGCGTCTTCTTATGTGAAAATCCTTGGCCGATTTACTACACGTATAGACCACCGGCTAATTATTACTGGCCATGGAAAGATTCAGTAACTGGTATTGAGTTCTATTACTGTCGTGATGCCAACGGACCCGGAACAAGCGATGACTTGCCGGCCATTAAGGATGCGCCGCTGACCCCGGCCACCGGCCGCCGCGTCTGTATGATCGGAGCCAATAAAGGAAAAACCTGCACGAGCGATACTGAGTGTGCGGTGGTAGGCAGTTGTTGGCCGGAAATACTGAAAGAATATTTCTTCTTCCGCGATACGCAGCCGGTAACTCCAGTGGTAAGCGGAACGGCAGCAGCCGAAGGGGGAAAAATAACCTTGAATTGGGAAGCGACGCAGTATGCCACTAAGTATAAGGTTTATTATGGTACGGCTCGCGGTCAGTATTCGAGAACAATAGACGTTCCCGGAGGAGTGACGGCAATGGCAAAAACGATCGAGGGATTGGCAAATGGCGTGAAATATTATTTTGCCGTTACTGCTCTTTCGGACAAGAATCAGGAAACCGGCTACTCCAATGAAGTTTCCCTGACGCCGCTTGATACAATCGCTCCAGCGAAGCCAGCGGTCTCGGGAACAGGCGGAGTGGGCAGTGGGGGACCGCAGTCTAACGGAGAAATCGCTCTGTATTGGAGTCCGGTGCCGGATGCGGTTTCTTACATTGCCTATCTCGGCACGCGCCCGCGGACTGGTAACGAGGAATACTTATCAAGTCGCCTAGTTACTACTACGCCAGCTGCCAATCAGCCCAATACTGTCTTTACGAGCCTCAATCCCGGTACGACATATTACTTAGCTGTGCGCTCGGTAGACATATATGGCAACAAGAGTGATTATTCGACGGAAATTGAAGTTCGACCTAATCGCCCGTATCTCGTCTCTGCCGTGGCCGCTGCTCGGGGCATCCGTCTGCGTTGGCTGCCTTTCAAGGGCGCTGAGGGCTATATAATCAATCTCCGAAAAAATGACATAACTCGCACATTGCCTCCTATTTCTGTTGGCGGAACGCTGTCTGAGTACGAGGTTACCGGCTTGGAAACGGGCGAGTATGTATTTACGGTTACTGCTAAAAAGGCCGGTAATGTCTCGAGCGAGTCGTCTAATGAACAGCGAGCTACGTTTGGTTCCCCTAAGTAACGCCTATGCCCTTCCCAGAACGATATAATCAGGCCCTGCGTCAATCCGGTGCTGAAGATTCGAATCAGACAGTCACGCGCTGGGGTATCGGTCTGCTTACAGTTCTTCTACTCGCCCTCATCGGCTTCTTTTTCTGGTATAATAACCGTTCAGTGCCACGCGGCCTAAGCCAGATTAATGGCGAGGCGGTACCTGAAGAAAAAAGCAGCTTCTTTGAACGTGTTTTTTCGCCTTCTCCTTCCACTCAGTCTACGGTTCTACCCGATGCCGATGCCGACGGTCTTGATGACGCCAAAGAGGAACGCTTAGGTACGGATGCAGCGAAGGCAGACAGCGATAGCGATGGATTGACTGACCGGGAAGAAGCCGAGGTGTATAAAACTGATCCACGCAGGGCAGACACGGATGGCGATGGAATGTCAGATGGCAGTGAAATTCGTGGACGCCGAGATCCTCTCAATAAGAATCCGGACGCCGTCTGGCCTCCGCTCCCAAACTCCGCCACCAATTAGTTTTAACTTCATTTTATACATCGCATATGTTTGATCAGAACCAGCTTAATGCCGTCGAACAGGCTACGCCCCGTCCCATTACCCCACCAAGCGGAACCGCTGCTGTGCCGCCAATTACTACCGTTGCGCCGCCGCCCGGCATCTCGGTCGACAACGCCGACATATATTATATGCCGGAGAACTTTCAGAAAAATAATCAGGTTGCCGGCAAGAATACAGCTATCCGCGGCATATGGGTGCTGGTTACGATCATTTTACTGCTCGTTCTTTTAGGTGGCGGATTGTATGCGTTTTGGGCACAGCCGGCTTTTCTTCTTAAACTGCTTGGCCGTGAGCCGGCCACAACTACGCCGGTAGTTACAGAAAATCCAAGTACGGACCCGGTTCCACTTGCTCCGGCAACCAGTACGCGCCCATCCGGTTCTCCAAAGGAAGCGTACCTAGTTTTCCGCGGTGAATTGGCACTAGCTGATAGCGTTGAAAGCTACTTAGCGGCTTATTCTAAATACGCCACAGCTGATCGTTACGCCTCTTTGCTTGAGGAAAAAAATAAAATTGAATCATCTCTGCCGGCCGGTGGCGACCTTCTGGCCGCTCTGCGGCTCAAGCCATTGCCGGTACTGGATGGAACCGAGGATATTGCCGAAGAAGTAAGTGATCAGCGCGCTGTCTTAACGGTGAGCAAAACCAACAAGCGTCAGATTGGAACAGTAATCTTTCTTCCGGAAAAGGGACTATGGAAGTTGTCACAGGAATTATGGCAAGACTCGGCCGAAGCAGAACCCGCTTCTGGCAGCACGACTGTCGCCGCTGATGATGACGGCGATGGCTTGAGCAACGACGAAGAAGTCCTATTGGCGACAAATCCTGCCCTGGCGGACAGTGATACTGACACCTATAAAGATATGGCGGAAGTGGAGGGGGGTTATAACCCAGCCGGAACCGGTAAACTTTCCGATAATAAGAATCTGGCAACCTATCTTAACACGACCTTTAACCTGAGCATGTTATATCCAGCGGCCTGGCAGAAGACGGTCGCGACCACCGATGATTCAATCGTTTTTACGGCTGAAGACGGACAATTTGTGCAGATTCTCATACAGCCTAATTCGGATCGGGAGGATATCGCTACCTGGTATAAGAAAACGTTCAATGTCGAAATAATTCCGCCGTCCCAGCTTATTACGAGCGCCGGTTGGGATGGAGTGCTCACGACTGATGGCAATATTGCCTACCTTACCAATAAAGATAAATCATACATCTTTATAGCGGCTTATAATCTTAGTGCGACGCCCGTCGTAAAATATAAGAACGTTTTCAATCTCATGCTGCGCAGTCTGACCCTCGCTTCGTAACATATGGCTGTTACGGTGGCAAATGAAACGACGGCACGAGTGGAGACGGCGCTTATTAAGCGCTCCGTGGCAGCTGCCTTACGTCACCAGCGCGCCTCGGGCGATGTGTCGGTCGTCATTGTCGGCGATCTGAAAATGCGCCGCCTTAACCGCACCTATCGTGGCAAAGATTCCGTAACGGATATACTTTCTTTCCGCGAAGAAGAAGCTGAAATTGCCGAGAATGGTTTTTTAGGGGAGTTGATTATTGACTATCGGGTAATTCGGCAGCAGGCTAAGCAGTTTGCGCCGTCGATTCGTTGGGAGTTGGCTTTCATCGTAATCCATGGCGTACTGCATTTACTGGGCTATGAGGACGAAACAGACAAGGGAGCGGCAGAAATGGAACGCCTGGGCCATCTAATAATAAAAAAAGTTTTATGAAGACGCCTCGTATTATTAAGAGCCTAACATATGCCGCTCGGGGATTGGCTAAGACGTGGCGGGAAGAGGCGAATTTTCGCATCGAGACGTTAGCTACGCTCCTGGTAGGCGTTCTAGCCTGGTGCCTGAGGCTTGATTGGCAGGAATGCGCTATTCTGGCCTTGGCGTGCGGCCTGGTTTTGGCGCTTGAGCTGGTAAACACCATGATTGAGCAGATTAGCGATGTTCTTAAGCCTCGTTTGGATCAATATGTGCGCCATATTAAAGATATTAGCGCCGCCGCCGTCCTAGTCGCCTCGCTGTTTGCAGTCATTGTCGGTCTCTGCCTCTTTTTGCCGCCGCTTGTGCGTCTTTTTTATTGGCAAGGTTAGAGATTTTTGTTATAATAGACGCATTGTCACTATACATTTTTTATGCGGGAAAACCTCATTGCCGGCTTAGATATTGGATCGCTTGAAACCCGGCTTGTCATCGGTCAGCGTGTTGATATTGAAGGCGGAGCGAAGCTGCAAATCATCGGCGCTGTTTCAGTCCCTTCTGAGGGGGTCAGCAAAGGCATTATCAATAGTATTGAGGATACGACTGCTTCAATTTCTGCCGTCCTGGAAAAGGCCGAGCGTCTTATGGGCAGTCCGATTGCCGCCGCCTGGGTGGGTATTAATGGTCCTAACCTGAAGTGCCAGTCGAGCCGTGGCGTCGTAGCGGTAAGCCGCAGCGATAGCGAAATCAACACCGAAGACGTTAATCGCGTGATTGAAGCGGCTCAGGCTTTGGCCGTACCGCCGAATTACGAAATTTTACATGTCATTCCTTCGAAGTTTATTGTTGACAGTCAGGAAGATATAAAAAATCCGGTGGGCATGACGGGCATCCGCCTCGAAGTTGTCACGCTTATCATCCAAAATTTGACCAGTCAGATTAAGAACCTGACCAAGGCCATTTATCATACCGGTTTGAATATTGATGATTTGGTCTTTTCGCCCCTGGCCGCTGCTGGCGTTGCCCTGACCCCTAAACAGAAAGAAATTGGAGCGGCTATCGTCAATATCGGCGCGGCGACAACCAGTCTCGCGGTCTTTGAGGAAGGCGAGCTGCTGCATGCCGCTGTGCTGCCAATCGGTTCTTCTCATATCACCGCTGATATCGCTATCGGCCTGCGCTGCCCGATTAACTTGGCTGAAAAGATTAAGGTGCGCTACGGTTCGGCCAAATCAGAACAGTTTAATAAGAAAGATGAAATCGATATTAACGACCTTGTTCAGGAAGAGAATCTGACTGACGAAATTACTGTCATCTCACAACGCTATGTTTCAGAAATTATTGAGGCCCGCGTCGAAGAGATTTTTGAGAAAGTCGATGCCGAACTGAAGAAGGTTGATCGGGCTGGCATGTTGCCAGCCGGTATCTGCCTCATCGGCGGGGGAGCTAAGTTAGCCGATATTGTTGAGGTCGCGAAAAAGAAGCTTCGCCTGCCGGTATCGCTCGGCGCCAACCGCAGCGTTGCGACAGTTGTCGATAAAGTCAATGACCTGGAGTATTTGACCGCTCTTGGCCTGGTGACCTGGGGCGAGCTGATGACGAAAGACAGCGCTCCGAAGAAGGGTATGAACCTGTCTAGCCTCCCGTTCCAGAAGGCGCTTGATAAAGTTAAGGGACTTTTTTCTTCACTTAAGCCTTAGTGTAACGGCCTGTACACAAAAAGTGTACAGTATTCTTGCTATTTGAGAACGCTCGTTCTATAATGGAATAACGAGTGTTTTTATTTTATATACACACATATGGCAGAGGTTAAGCCCCTTATTGAGAGTTTTGCAAAGATCAAGGTCGTCGGTGTCGGCGGATCGGGCGGGAGCGCCCTCAATCGCATGATTGATTCCGGTATCAAGGGGGTAGAGTTCGTTGCGGTTAATACTGATGTACAGGCTCTGCACTACAATAAGGCAACCAAGAAAATTCATATCGGCAAGAACATCACCCGCGGTCTCGGCGCCGGCATGAATCCTGACCTCGGACGCCAGGCAGCCGAAGAAGCACAAAATGAAATCCGTGAAGCCTTGAAGGATGCCAATATGGTCTTCGTCACCTGCGGCCTCGGCGGCGGTACTGGAACCGGCGCGGCTCCGGTCGTGGCTGAGCTGGCCCGCGACATAGGTGCTCTTACTGTCGCGGTCGTCACCAAGCCCTTTGCTTTCGAAGGCGCACAGCGCAAGCAGATTTCTGAACGCGGCCTCGCTGAGCTGACCGACAAGGTGGACACAATTATTACTATCCCGAACGACAAGATTCTACAGGTCATTGAAAAGAAGACTTCTATCCTCGACGCCTTCATGGTCGTCGACGAAGTCTTGCGTCAGGGCGTCCAGGGCATTTCCGAGCTTATTACTATCCCTGGTCTCATCAACGTCGACTTTAACGACGTCAAAGCGGTCATGTCCGGCGCCGGTTCGGCTCTCATGGGCATCGGTACCGCTTCTGGTGAGACTAAGGCGATTGAAGCCGCTAAGATGGCTATTAACTCGCCATTGCTTGAAATGTCGATTGAAGGCGCCCGCGGTATCCTCTTTACGATTGTCGGCGGCGCGGGTCTGACCATGCATGAAGTCAATGAAGCCGCTAAGATTATCACTTCTTCGGCTGACGAAGACGCTAAGATCATTTTTGGTGCCGTTATTGATCCAAAGTACAAGGACGAAATCAAGATCACCGTCGTCGCAACCGGCTTCAACGGCAAGCGCCCGGTCGGCACCCCGTCGATGACCACCGCTCCGGAACGCACCTATAACCCAACTCCTTTTATTGAAGAAGACCAGGCCTCGAATCTGGCTTCCTCTAAGTCCAAGCCCTCGCCTTTGAAGATGGCTCAGGCTGAACCGGCGGCTAAGAAACCGACGGCTGAAGAGGACGAGGATGACGAGCTCTCCATTCCGACGTTTATTCGTAAGAAGATGATGTAGTATTGGGAAAGCTGACCTGTACACAGATAATATAAAACGGCCCGCAAGGGTCGTTTTGGTTTTTTTAATTCTTCTTGACATTTAGACGGCGGGATGATGATATGTAGGCAACTCAAACAGATCTTTAAAATCAAAAGCCTTTCAGGGTAACAAGGAGTAGTAAATGAATAAAAAATATTTAGCATTGATAGTGGGCATTTTTGCATTATTCTGCTTAGCCTATTTTACCACCGATGACGTAAAATATCAGAATGTCATTTTCGTTTTATCAATTGGGACCTTTCTTGCCGTGGGTATATTATTTTTGATGACGGGAAAGCTATTTAATTTATTATCACGACTTATAAAGGCAAATACACTACAGGATATCGGCGACGTGCTCGAGGACACCCCAAAATCATCTATTAAGATCATGCATCCTTATGTCCAGAAAATCCTCAAGTCTTTTTTAAGTAAAGAATTACTGGCTAAGGGCTCATGCGAATTGGCGTTTAAGGGGTGGAATATCTGGGCGGAAATTGGCAAACTAGGAGCGTCTCTTCCTGTCTGGAAAACATGCGCTGAGGATGCTTTCCATGAGGTGATTAAAGATTTCCCAAGAGAAAGACTTGTTGAGGCTGGTGTTCGCTATTTGCAGATTTTTCCCGCCGGATCTGCGACAGAAGGAATAGTGAGGATATTCAAATCTTATAAGGAAAGAAAAGGTAATAAGCATTGGGGCGATCTTTTGACGGATATCGAGAAAAGTTTTATCTATCAATATGATAGAAATGCGAAGGACCTTCTGGATGCGAAAGCTATGTGTCAGGAGAAGCTTACTAACCTCATCCGTATGGTTTATGTATAGTTTATAAGAGACATAGGTCGCGCTGGTTACGCCGCGCGACTTTTTTATTGACAATTTCGATAATCGGCGTATAATAGAGATTACCTAGCAATTGCCATGGCTACCAACCATGGTCCTCCTACAAGGGAAGAGCCGCGAGGCCTAAGCTGATTTTGAAAGAGTTCCTGGCTCTCGAGCCAGGGAAAGTCAGGTGGAACCGCGAGGCCGCCTTCGCCCAGCGTTTTGGGCAAGCAACCCCGTCCTGATAACGACATGATGAAAATCGTGTTCTTATCAAGGCGGGTTTTTTAATTAACTAATTAATAAATTAAGCAATTAATTAATTTGTTAATTCATTCATTATTTATTTTTTGTATGTCTTTGCCATTAACCACTAAACGACACTCTCTATCCCATCTCATGGCCCACGCCCTGATGGAGATGTATCCGGATGCGCAATTCGCCATCGGTCCTGATATCAGCGACGGCTGGTATTACGATATCGACTTTCCGACGGCTAAGCCGCTCGAAGCTGACTTCGAAAAGATCGAGGAACGCATGGCCGAACTCGTTAAGGCTGATCTTGAATTCGAACGCACGGAAATGAGTATCGATGAGGCGCTCGACTGGGCTAAGAAAAATAATCAGCCGTACAAGGTCGAGATTATCGAGGATCTGGCCAAGACCGGCGAAACGACGGTCAGCTTCTACAAGGTAGGCGAGTTCAAGGATTTGTGCCGCGGTCCGCACGTTGAAAAGACTTCCCAGATTGCCCCGAAAAGCTTTAAGCTTTCCCGCTTGGCCGGTGCGTACTGGCGCGGTGACGAGAAGAACAAGATGTTGACCCGCATCTACGGATTGGCTTTTGAGAGCCGTGAAGCCCTCAAGACGCACCTACAGCAGCTCGCCGAAGCGGAGAAGCGCGACCACCGCAAGTTGGGTAAGGAATTGTCCATCTTCGCCTTTGACGAGGATGTCGGACCGGGCCTGCCGCTCTGGCTGCCGAATGGCGCTGCTTTGATAGAGGAACTGGAACGGCTCGGCAAGGAGACCGAAGAGGCAGCTGGTTACAAACGCGTCCGCACGCCGCACCTTGCCAAGGAATCGATGTATCTGACAAGCGGCCATCTGCCATATTACGCGGACAGCATGTTCCCGCCGATGGAGATAGACGGCAACAAATACTATTTGAAGTCGATGAATTGCCCGCACCATCATAAGATTTTCGCCAACCTCAATCCGAGCTACCGCGATCTGCCGCTACGCCTGGCGGAATACGGTACCTGCTACCGCTATGAGCAGAGTGGGGAACTCTTCGGCCTGATGCGCGTCCGGTCCATGCAGATGAATGACGCCCATATCTACTGCACTAAGGAGCAGTTCGGTGCCGAGTTCCGCGCGGTCAATGAAATGTACCTGAAGTATTTCAAGATCTTTAATATTGACAAGTACGTCATGCGCTTCTCGACTCATGCGCCGGAAAAGCGAGGCAAGAAATATCTTGATTTGCCCGAGCTTTGGCAGGAGACCGAAGACATGGTCCGCCAGGTCCTGATTGAAGCCAATATCCCGTACGTTGAAGTGCCGGATGAAGCCGCTTTCTATGGTCCGAAAATCGATGTTCAGGTCTGGAGCGCCATCGGCCGCGAGTTTACGCTGGCGACGAACCAGGTCGATTTCGGCGTACCGGCCCGCTTTGGCCTGACCTACCGTTCGAGTGAGAATACTCCGGAGACGCCGCTTTGCATCCATCGCGCGCCGCTCAGCACGCATGAGCGCTTTATCGGCTTTCTTATTGAGCACTATGCCGGAAATTTCCCGGTTTGGCTCTCGCCGGTTCAGGTGAAACTGGTGTCGGTTTCGGAAACGCACAACGATTTTTGTGGCGAGCTTGCCAAGGTCATGCAAGAGCAGGGCATCCGCGTCGAGATTGATAGCTCAAATGAAACCGTCGGTCATAAAATCCGCAAAGCGACTCAAGAAAAAATCCCCTACATGCTCGTTATCGGCGATAAGGAAAAGGATTCCGACAAGCTCTTCGTTCGTGAGCGGGGAGAGCGCGAAGCGAAGGAGTGGGATAAAGCTGAATTCATCGCTGAGGTTGTACGGGCCAGCAAAGAGCGCAGCTAGGACGTACATTCATCAAATAGTAAGGCCGCCTTGTTATGGGGCGGCTTTTCTATTGACTTTTATCATAAAATATGATATAATACTAAATTGGCGGTTCTTTACCAATTTTGTTGTCCCTGAAGGAGTTTTAGTGAATTGCCGGGGTTTTGTC
>CAZFYY010000028.1:2483-15033 GCA_964523425.1 uncultured Gammaproteobacteria bacterium | reverse complement strand
CCTTCGCGAAGGTCGTTGAATTGAACACCGACCAAGGAATTGCTGTGGAAAAAGAGATCCTTTTCCTGGCCTTCCTGGGCGATGAATCCAAAACCCTTGTCAGTAAGCTTTTTGATGCTACCGTTCATTGGTTTGAAATAACGAGTAAAATGCAAAGTGCATGGATCTACGAAACTCGACTCATTTCTCACCATTCGATTTGCTCTTAGAGTATAGCAGAAAATAATAAATAAGTCAATAGGTGGGTGGAAAATCTTTTTTTGGGCCGGAAATATTGAAATGATCTATTATTTTGCAATCCCGGCCGCATCAAGAATTTCCTCTGTAATGCCATAGGTTTCACGCAGGCGAGTGGCAATTTCTTTCCAAACGCCGTTTTGTGAGTTTTGCAAACTTATTTGATTGGTGTGTGTTCGGTAAAACGCAACATAGTCATTTATAAGCTTGTATGGGAAATGTTTGCTGGCAAGCTTTATCCACATATCGGTGTCTTGTGAACCTTTAAACGCTGCGTTCCAGCCGCCTACCTCCTCGATGCACCTGCGTCGGACTGAGACGGTATCGTTGCAAATCATCCATTGGCGAAAGAAAGAAAGGAAAAAAGCTTGAGCCAAGGACGGAATCAGCTCATTATTTTCATCGAGGAAGGGGCGGATAGCTTGGGAAATAAATTCCCCCGATGTAGCTCCTGGCGCCTTGAGACGCCGTTCCTGATCAACGAGCAAGGCCTGCCCGGAGCTCCATTGAATTGTTGGATTACGCAAGGAATCGTAACGCGCCTGCAAACTAAGCGCCGGCATAATATCGTCATCGTCAAATGGAACGATAATTTCGCCGACGGAATGTTCAAAGGCGACATTAAGCGCGCCGGAGGCGTACAGGTTCTTTTCATTGCGAATATATTTGATGCGCGAATCTTCCTTCATGAAACTGCGCACAATTTCTTCGGTATTATCTTCCGAGGCATTGTCGACGATGATGTGCTCATGGGTAAAACCTTTTTCATATTGCTTCTGGACGAAGCGAATCGTTTCGGAAAGAAAAGTCCCGGCCCGGTTAAAGGTAGGGGTAAGGATGGAGATTATCGGTACGTGGCTCATAGTAGTGTTATATTATGCATCGCTCCATCATAGCAAAGCTATTAAGAAAGGGAAGAGGCGGTCCGAGGTCTTGACCAGTGCAACTGAGTTGCGTATTATAGGCATATATGAATAAGGCGGCTGATATTCTCTCGCAGCTTAGCGATCTTGGTTTTAAAAAAACCCGGGTGCGGGATGCCGTGGTGTCATATCTTGCGGAAGGTAAAAAACCAGTTGACGCGTTGGCAATCCAGGACAGTTTAAAGAAGAGAGGTTTGGCGGTGAATAAAACGACGGTCTACCGGGAGCTGCAGTTCCTGCTCGTTCAGGGAGTAATTATTGAGATTAATTTTGGCGATAATAAAAAACGCTACGAGATTGCCGGATTGCCCCATCATCACCATCTCGTCTGTACGGCTTGTGGCATTGTTCAGGATGTTGCCGCAGAGCACGATTTAGCGCGCTTAGAAAAGAAAATTGAGAACGAAACTTCTTTTAGTATCAAGAATCATAGTCTTGAGTTTTTTGGTCTTTGTCGGCGCTGCCAGTAAGTATATTCTCCTTTACAGGATGGTCAAAACATGATAGCGTACAGGCGACAGAAAAGAGAACATTAATAAAATAATATAAGGAGTTATTCATGAATCACATGTACGCCGAAGGCGACGAGGCCCGCCGCCTGTCCATTTTAGGTTTATTGCAGGAAGAAAAAATAGCCGTGAAGTTCCAACTTGACCAGGAGTTGGCTCATGCGTATTTCAGAGAGCACTATCCTGATTTTTACGGCGACTCAATATATTCGTCCCATTTGCGTGATAAGCAGGACCTCATAAACCCGTCAGTCGCTATTGATCAGATTGACGAGCACGCGAAGACTATCACGTTCACTAAGTTGCAGCATAAGCCGACGGATGGGTATATGCCCAATTCTTTCGAACCGGATATGGTTGTTAAAGGAGTGGTTATCCCCCTGGATCTTATTAAAGATATCACTCTTCATTCGGGACTCTTTCATAAGTAATAGAAGTATTTTTAAATCTTGATTGCACAACGTCCTTGGAACATTCCAAGGACGTTATTTTTTTCTGACAAGCTTTTAGGAAGCGTCGAGCTCGGCTAGCAAGTTCTTTAGGTCGAGCGGTTCGGTAACCATTTCAACCAGCCCGTCATTATCAACCTTCCAGCTTTCCTTTGGACGATCGGCATACAATTCAATGCCGATATTATCTGGATCGCGCAGATAGAGCGCTTCCGAGACACCGTGGTCGGCCGCGCCTTCGAGCGGATAAGCGGCGTCACGCAATCTCTTCAGCGCCTCGGCCAGGGCGCGGCGCGAGGGATAAAGGATGGCGGCATGATAGAGCCCGGCCTGGCCCGGTGCGGCCGGTGGCAATCCCGGACCTGCCCAGGTGTTGAGGCCGATATGGTGGTGGTAGCCGCCGGCTGATAAGAATACGGCTGAGTCGCCGTAGCGCGCGCTGACACGGAAGCCGAGCAGATCGCGATAGAAAGCGAGAGAGCGCTCCAGGTCAGAAACGCTGAGATGGACGTGGCCGATACCGGCAGGGGAAGAGGCGGACATATGAGAATTGTTAGGGGTTACCATGAGCTCATGGTAACATATGCGCTTGGTCCGCGTATACTATTACATACATCCAACGGGCTGGAAGCTTATCCATTAATGAACCTCATATGGCTACAAGAAACCTTGGCTGGTGGTTAAGCGGAGCGGTTGCTGTCATCTTGATATCAGTCGGCATCTGGAATTCGACAATCCGACCGAGCGCTAATCGCGCAGAAGAGTATGTATCGCCGGAAACCGCTGCTACGAGCGGTGCCGGGCTTCCAAAAAACGCCGACGAAGCGGCTGATGTTGCAGTTGTCTCGCCGGCGACACCTAACCCGGCTAAGTCCGCGCCGGCTCCGATTAAGCCTGCTGTCAAACAAAGTGATGCTTACCAGATTGCTATCAACACGTACGAATATCGCATCCAGTTCGTAAACTGCCGCGGCGTTATCGCTCCGGGGGTCGGTACCTTATCGCTCAAGAAAAATGTAAAGTTCATGCTCGATAACCGTGATAAGAAAGCGCACGTCATCGCGTTCGCGGGGCAGTCGCATACGGTTGCCGGCGAAAATTTCTATATCGCCAGTATCGCTAAGCCGGGCAGCTACAATCTTACCTGCGATGGTGGGGGATCAGCCAAGCTCAATATCGAAGATTAGACTGTCGATGCAAAAACAGCGGCTCCACTCGGGGCCGTTTGTTGTATGGCCGTAGCCTTGACGGGCGGCGGGGCCTGTGATGAAATGTGGGGTACGAACATTTCGTACCTTAACAAAATAATCACCAATGCAACTTTTTCATCTAATGAATCCCGTTACGCTCGGGACGATTTTTGGCGATATGCTGGGCGATCGCTATGAGCATCCTCCGTCAGTACGTACGACCGATATCAATTTCCCGTTATATCCGGAAGGCACCCGCTTCACCGATGATTCGGTTATGTTTGTTGCCCTGCAGAAATATCTACTGGAATGCCGAAAGAATGGCAAGGCTGATTTAGCGGCCATTATCAGAGATTTCTTTTTCCGGTATCCGGGAAGAGGGTATGGAAAGCAGTTTCAGGAATGGTGCAAGGGGTCGGATAATACCAATAGCTTCGGCAATGGCGCCGCTATGCGTATTGCGGCCGTGGCGTATGCGGCCGAGAGTCGCTACGAGCTTGAACAGCTTGTCCGTCAGACTACTGCCGTAACGCATACTCATCCGTTGGCAATGGAGAATGCCATGGTTACTGCTATCGCCGTGTATGAAGCGGTGTATGGCAGCACGAAAGAAGAAATAGCCCATGAGATTGAGAAATATCTCGCCGGTACCGGCGGCCCGATGACGGTTATCGAAGCGCCGCATAAATATGATATCTTCTATTCTAAGAATGAGCCTGTTTCCAAGTCCTTCCCATCAGTTCCTCAGGCCATCGCCTGTTTCCTCTATACCGATTCGGCAGGAATGGCGATGCGTCAAGCGGTTGCCTGCGCACGTGATGCCGACACGCAGGCTGCCATCGCCGGTTCAGTCTCGTTGCCATTTTATCGTTCTATTGAGCGAGAATATGTGCAAAAAGCACCTGATCTTAGTTCGGAATTTGTCGATATTATCGGTGAATTTGCCGCCTATTTTAGCGTGCCTACTTTTACCGTATGTTGAATAATAATAGCCGCCGCCTTTTCGAAGGCGGTTTTTTTATTCCTTTTCTGTTTTCAAACTGTTGGCCAGACTGTTGACCAGGTCGTCGGGACGGAAAGCTTGCTGCTCCGTCGCGCAGGCGGAGCGTTCCGGTTCGTCAAAATTTTCGCAGCGGACGGTACGGAGGGAAAAACGTATTGAAACATTTTGTCCGGCGAAGTCAAAGGAATAGGTTGAGGTGGTATAGGTGCTGCCGGCCGCTCCTTCGCTGACAGTTTCCACGCAGTACTCCCGATTGCCGAAGCGCCGCTGACTAACCTGCGTTTTATTACCCATTGCCAAGTTTGTATCCGGCCCAGATGCCGAGTATGCCGCCGGCGGCGCTGAGAAATATCCCAGAGAAAGAAAAAGGACCGGCTTGCCAGATCAGGGGAACAAAGCTGCCCAGGGTTGAGCCGAGGAAGAAGCCTAGCCAGATAAGGGACTTTGCGCTCATGGAAAATACTTAAGGGTTAGACTTGTTTTTTTTGACCTGCTGTATGCGACAGAGAATTATTTTTTTGATAAGTGGCCAGGGGATTGGCTCTGACAAAGGAAATTGAATGGCCCCTTTCGATGTTTTATACGGGCGAAGTTCTTCTTGGAAAGAGGCAATGACGGCTGGCGTCGGATAGAGGCCGAGGTGGCTTTTGTAAGCCGCAAAATGAATGAGATTACCCTGCCAGACAAAGGTTGGAATGCCGTATTTTATCGCTTCCTCGGCTTTAGGGGCGGCGGAGGCAATCAGATTCCTGATCTTTTTCAGAATCACCTGTGTTTCCGGCGGGAAGACGGCGATATAATCTTTTATGGTAGATAGGTTATTCTTCATGGGAGTCAGCTAGCTGCTCTTATGATATCAAGTATGCGCCGGCCTGGCTATACGCAAAAACCGTCCGCACTAGATGTCGGACGGTTTTGTGGACTCCTGAAATATTAGGGATGGTTGTTGACGTATTTTCGGGTAGAAGCGCCAAATATTCCGCTTGGTTTGAGCAGCCCGAAGGGAGCGAGAATCTCGGAGGCATTGGCGGCTTGCAGGCGCATAACAGCGTTGCGAGTAGCGGGCCCGAAGAGTCCGATTTCATTTCCGGGCGAGCCGGGTCCTTTCTTGGCAATGATAAAGCCATGCGTATTGAGGTACTTCTGCAGGCGGATGACGTCTGCGCCGCTGCTGCTTAAGCGAAGATCGGTTTGGAATAACGCAGGCGCAGGCTTGGCCGTCGGGGCAACTTCTTTGGTTTCGCTGACGGACGGCATGGTTAAGGCTGTGCCAGTGTCATAGCGGATGCTGCGTGAGAGAAGAAGAGATTGTCCGTGTGCAGTATAGAGCTTAAGAAAGACAGTATAGGTCTGACCGTTTTGGCAATCGTCGCATAGTTTCCAGACAAGCGGCGAAGAAATGGGCTGCAGGCTTGTTCCCGCAAAATCAGCATTGCGGGAAATAGCCATTGACCGCACGTCAGCGCCGGCCGTAATGCGCAGAGTGGCGTTCGGCGAGGCCGTGGCGGCCTGCCCGTCGTTGAGACTGAAGCTAATGTCGGCGATGCGCGGCGGAGCGAAGATAGCCGGATCAACGTTGCTGGCGCCGCTGGTATTTCCGGCAGGGACGGGTTCTGGAGCGAGCGTCGTGCGCAGGACATTCTTGTACGTAGAAAGATAGATTGACCCGGCCTTGTCGTATAAGACCAAGACATCATGGTTTACCGGATTAATGGCAACGCTCAAGAAATTGCCTTGGGCGACGGCGACTGCCGGGGTGAAGTTTTCGCCATAATCGCCGCTAGCCTCAAAGCTGAGGGATGTTCCGTCAAAAAATCCATTAACCACGTTGCCTAAGTTATCAGCCGCCAATGAGCGATTGGTCTGCGACGGCATCGTTGCCATCGGCATGTTAAAGATTGAATTGTCGTTCACGTTGATTCGTAGGGCGGCGCTGTGTATGCCGCTGTTCATGCCGCCGGCGACATACAGATACTTTTTTGTCTCTGAGGTTGAAAAGGCGGCCGTGGAGTAATATATATCGGCCCCCGGCTGAATAGAAGGATTGAAGGAGGCTCCGTGGTTAGTACTAACAAAATATAGTACATTCGGGTCATCGGTCTGCACGTAGACATAGCCGGTTAGCGGATCGGCCTGAACGTCGGAGAATATCCTGGGTTGGTCAACGACCGTTGATGTAAATTCGCCGACACCCTTGTGTGCATTGCTGAGCAGATGAACCCCCTCGCGCTCTATTATATACACATAGGGAGTGGCGGTGGCGATATGGACAGAGGCGCTAAGCGTTTCGGCGATTTCCACCGGTTCGTCGAAGCTTTCGCCTCGATCGGTGCTTCGTGTCAGCATAATAACGCTGTCTTTTACCCAAGTAATATATAGAATACCCTCGCCGTCAACGGTAATTTCGACGTCAGTGTTGGCATCATCAATGGCAATACTTGGCGTGAAGCTGGCGCCGGCAGTGATGCTGCGGGCGAAACGGATGCCCTGCGTCGGGCTATGGTAAACGACGTAGATATCGCCGTTGGGGGCGCCGACGATCTTTCGTCCGGTATTGCTGCCGTTGAGGGAATTATCGCTGCCGCTGTCGCTGACCAGTACGTCGGCGGTGCGAATCGAGGCGTGAGCAGTTTTGGTAACTACGAGCGTGCAGGCGAGCAGAAGCAACGCCGGGAGCAAGAAGTTCTTTCTTGTTCTCATAATGGTGAGGGAGCGTCCCTTAGTTAATGATGGAGTAAGTATATCATATGGTTTCAAAAAAAACTCCATCCCGGGGGATGGAGGTTGGTATGTTTATTATCTGTCGCTTTCGAAAAGTACCGAATCCATAAAACATCCTTCAAAAGGACTGCTGATTTCATACTTTCGTCCCGTCGGATTGGCGGATGAGAGGAAGTGCTCGAAATAGAGATGACCGAGCGCGACCCGCGGACCAAAACCGACCAGCCGATCATTCTCGTCGTTCTGATAGTTTTGATCGGTGTATAGCTTTTTGAGTTCGGCGTATAAGGTGGGATGTTTGAGCTCGGCGTAGCGTTCGCGAACAACCCGGAGAAAATCTATTAGTTTTTCGTGACTTCGGGGATAGAATAAGTTTGTTTGTTCAGCGAGCGTGGAAATGCGGACGGCCAATTTCGCCAATTCCGGATGCGTGAGCTTTGTCAATGAGTTCAGGTCAGTCGTAATGTCGTCTGCTTCCTGGCGAAGAAGCGGTTCGATTTTTGCTTTGATAATTGATTGAAGTTCTTGCTGGGAAAAAGAAGTCAGCTTGGCGTATTGCTCCAGGCTGGCTATGTTTTCTGGCATGAGACCTTTGCGCTTGCGTTCTTGTTCCTCGCCTTCGCCTTTCATAAAAGACGCGTCAATAAGAATGCCATTCATGGTCATACTGTCAAGGCTGCCGTCTTTTTCAATTTTGTAGAGGCGCCATGTGGCAGTTACTTCCGGAGAGTTCGTGGCACCGCCAAGCATATCGAGAACTTGTACGAACAAAAATGTTTCATCTTGGTCGGTAATGTTCTTTTTATCCGTAATGAATTCTTCCCCCGCGTAGACCCATTTCTTAAGTCTGTGGTCGAAGTAGGGTTTTTGTACCTTTTTTGCGTTGTGCATTATGTATATGTTATAGGTTTTGTTAAAGAATTAATCTAATTACCATATTTTAGAGAGAAGGTCAAGTTGGCGACGGAATTCCTCAAGAGGTAGAGCATGACGCGTATTGACGAAACGGGCCTGCCGTGGTAAACAAAAACATTCTAGAACCTTAAAAAATAGTATATATGATTTCTCTTAGAGAAGGATCGTATCCTGAGGGAGGGATGTTTTCCAAGATGTTAACCTGCTTCAGGACGTGCTTTCCGGAAAATTTCCCGCTCGTCTATTATCCCTGCTCGGCGCATGACCCGCTCGCGCATCGGGCCTTTCCCGATTCCCGTGTAATTGCCGTTGATATGTTTGCTGAATCTATCGCTGAGCTACAGAAGGACGGCTATGAAGCCTACTGTGACAATGTAGAGACGTTTGATATTAAGCAGGTGGCGCAACGAAAGGCGGATATTATTTTATTTCTCAACCCGCAATTCCTGCCATCCGAGGATTTCTTTGAGCGTCAACTGCACGTTGGCGGATACTGCCTGTGCAATAACTGGAGCAAAACGGCAGGCATTCTCAGAAAGAATAAAAGCTTTATATCGCTTGGTGTGATACGAAGTAAAAACGATTTGGCAGGAATTCCCGACGATGAATCAACGGAAGTTTTTTTGAGCGACTGCGAGGCTGCTGTCTGGGAAACAATAGAAAAAAGTACCGGGCCTTTCTTGCCGTTTGGAAATTATTTGTTTATCTTTAAAAAAGTTTCTTAATCTATTCGCAGCTTACGTATGATGTATGTAAGCTGTTTTTTATTCAAACTTTCTTCGGGGGGCCCAGAGGTTGATTTTATAATAGAGGGCGGCGACGCGGGTTAGGAACGCAATAAAAAGCAAAGAGTAAATAAGGAGATGGTTAGCGAGAGAATCTTTAAAGAGTATAAATAGAACGCCCAAGAGGATGGCCGGGGAGGCGTAAAAATCTTTAAAGAAAATTTGCGGCGTTTCAGCGATGGCGATGTCGCGCAGCAGGCCGCCGCCGACGGCCGTGAGGGTCGCCAGGACGACGATGCCGAAGTTGCCAAGTCCGGCAGCTTGGGCGAACGATGCTCCGATAAACGCGAAGGTGACCAGTCCGACGCCGTCAATGATCAAAGCGTATTTGTTTATTTTGGAAAAAAGCGGGAAGAGAAGCGTTGCCAGGGAAATGCCGGCAATGATAATTGCCCAATAATGCCAGTCGCTAAAATAATTAGGTAGGCGATTAAGCAACAGGTCGCGCATCGTGCCGCCGCCGACGGCTGTCAAAAAAGCCGTCACCGTAATGCCGAAAATGTCGAATTTCCGACGCAGCCCGACGTAGGCGCCGTAAAAAGCGAAGGTGAACGTTCCGAGGAGGTCGAGGATGTATATTTCGAGAGGCATGAAGGGGCGCGTATAGTCAGTATTTTTGGCGGGTGGATTAAGAAATGATTTGTATCTGGCGGAAATTTTTGTCCGTTAGGCCTTCTATATGAATTGGTTCATGACATGATTCAAGGGCGTTTAGTTGGGAAGGGGAGTAGATGTATTCCTGAAAGCTCTCTCCGTTTCTTTTAAGAACCCCGACGCCGGTCTGGAATTTAACTACTGAGGTTTTTGTTGTGCCGAGAGGAATGCTTGTCCGATCGCCAAACGGCGTGGCGGAAATAAGAATCTTGTCAGGTGCTTTATGGTGCGGGCGGCGCTTGCTAACAGCCATATAGGCGTCGTGCAGGCGGCGGTTCTTTTGGAAGTCAATTATCTCGCTCTCGTCCGCTCTGATATTGAATCTCATCATCTCGAGTTCGCGCTCGCTCAATGCAATTTCGCCCTTCAGTTCTTGCTCGGCTAAGTTTTTATTGAGATCGTTCAGGAATTCTTCCCGTGAGCTGTAGCGTTCGCCTACCGGACTGAAGGTGTAGCGGAAATTTTCCGGAAGAAAAGGTCGTATGAACTGTAGGAGATTACGGAAGACTCGCTTGTAGGCCGCCGTATCCGTTTCGGGGATGTTGTTCATCAGTTCGAGGATGGCATCATCGCCGCAAAAATCAAACCAGACGCCGGACTTGTAGGCATTGGCGATTGGCATGAGCCAGTCGGCGTAATAAATCATAGCAAACAGCTCGGCCCAGTCGGGTTCGGGACTTTCGGGCAGTCGCCAGATTTTATATGATCCGAAAGGCAGCGCGATTTTGATTGGCTCGTCTTTTTCCATATTGAGCCGTATCGCTTCGCGGACCGTATCGTGAACAATGGGATTAACGCTGTATTTCCTAAATCTTTTCGAAAGAATTCTGGCGTATATGAAATCAGCCAGGTTGTTCTCCGGTTTTTGGTTAGATTGGTGTATTTTTTGGAGCTTTTGTTTAATGAATTCTTGGGCTGTCATGAGATGTGGGTAGGGATTGAACCTACGTTGGCTGCCGTGCGGGCAGTTGCCTTACCACTTGGCTACCACATCGAGTGTCGGAGCGGAATTTCTTAGCTATTTTTGTATTATATAATATCAGATTTTGAAACATATGTGGAGGCATTTTACTGATGCGCTAAAAGCGTTTTTCAATATCATATCTGTTGGCTAATAAGTGATATTTCTTTTTCGTATCATCGCTCGATAGAAGAAAATCCCGCCCTCTTATTTCGCCTCGCAAATCAGGTCTGTTTCCGCCAAACTGATCTTCGGTAAAATCCATTTCTTCGCCGTTCGGCAAGAGGTTCCAGTAATGATTACCGGCCCAGCCTGTTCCTTCGAGCGTTGCCCAAAGGATACTGCCGCCCAGGATGTCCTGGACTAAGAGAGATACGACCGCGCAATGGCCCTGAAAGGGGTTGGCGACAGTCCATTCTTTTTTGGATTGCTGCGTGTCGGCTCGGCAAATCTTTGGAAGAATCTGCTTCAGTTCGGTTATTTCTTCATTATAATTAAGATCTTTTTCCATATTATCTAGTGGCTTAGGAGCTTTTAAGAGCAGTATACAACAGGGGATAGGTCAGGACAATACGTTAAAAGTTAAAATTTTAGTCTGAGAACAAAGAGATTTTTTGTGTGAAGATGATTAATAGTAACGATATTAAATATTTATGATAAAACTTGACAAACGCAACTCTGTTGCGTATTATAGAAAAAGAAACTAAGTTGCATATACCAAAAACCGAAATGAACGTCCCTCTTATGCAGACTTGTAAAAATTTTAGGAAAATTCTATATCTTCAGGGATATAAGAAAACCAAAGTACGCGCAGCGATTATCAGCCACTTACAATTCTACAAAGAGATTGTTGAAAGAAATTTCGGAGACGGCAAGAAACGCTATGAAATTTCCGGATTACCTCATCGTCTTCACGTCGTCTGTAACAGACGTTATCAGCACCCCGGTCTGGTATTCTTTGGGCTGTATAAGTTCTGCGTATGAGAATTGCATTTATTGGTAAAGGCGGATCCGGTAAAACCACGTTGTCTGTATTATTTAGCCAGTATGCTTCGCACAAGGTAAAATCGGTTCTGGTAATTGATGCTGACCTTAATATGCATGTCGCGCCTTTGCTCGGCCTAGAAGGCAGTCTTACCAAGGAACAGGAGCTTTCAAGTCCCTGGGCAATGCATTTTATAAAGAAGCACCTTGCCGGTTCGAACAGGCAAATCAAAGATCTCGCCCATTTTAAAAAAACTACGCCGCCTGGCAGAGGGTCTAACCTGGTTCATTTGGACGACCCTGTTGACCCTCTATTGTCCAAGTTGTCAGTCGGTACGTTCGGTTTGAGGCTTGTGGTCGTCGGCAGTTATAATGAGTCGGGCATCGGGACGAGCTGTTATCATAATGACCTTTCCTATTTGGAGAATATCCTCTCCCACCTCAAGGACGGTGGCGGCATCGTTGTGGCGGATATGGTAGCCGGAGTTGATGCTTTTGCTAATACGCTTCATGCGCAATTTGACTTGCTTGCTCTGGCCGTGGAGCCGACCCGGCGTGGCGTTGAAGTATATAATCAGTATGCACGCCTTGCCGAGAGTGCCGGAATTTCGCAATCTCTTTTCGTTATCGGCAACAAAGTGCGGTCTGAACAAGACATGGAGTTCCTTGAGCAATTTATTCCGGCCAAACGGCTACTTGGTTGCTTTAGAGAATCAGAATATCTGCGCTTGAAAGATCAAGCCGGAGGCGCGCTGAATGTTGTTGCCGTGGAGCAAGAGAATATGAAGCTGTTTGAAGTCATCTTAGATAAGCTAAGAACTTCGGTTATAGATCCGGCTGAACGCTATCAGAAGCTACTGGCGCTTCATCGGGCCTACGTGGCACAGCCCTATATCCGAGAACGTTTCGGTGACCTGGCTTCCCAAATTGATTCCACATATATTCCCTAGCCATGAAGAGTAATCTCCTCAATGTATACAGTGGCGCTAACGCAATTAAGGATTATCTAAATCCCGATTCTGCGTATGTTCCTCTGGTCGAATTACCCCCTGCTTTGAATCCGTATCATTCAGAAGGCGTGCGGATATACTTGAAACTGATGAATGCGCTACCTCTAGCAAACGTGAAGTCATTGCCTGCGTTTAATATGCTTATGGAGGCGAAACGTTCTGGCGAGCTAGAGGGCATCACTAAAATTGTAGAAAATTCTTCTGGCAAT
>CAZFYY010000028.1:1487-2473 GCA_964523425.1 uncultured Gammaproteobacteria bacterium | reverse complement strand
GGCTGTACTTGGTAGATTATTTGGTATCAATCGAACAAAAGCTTTTGTTTCAAATGAGGTCTCTCCGGGAAAGCTGCAGCTTTTAAGATTTTTCGGGATAGAGATTGCCGTAAACCAGGAACCGATTTGTCCTGATCCGAATGATGCGGAGAGCGGTATCTATCTTGCGAAAAATGAAGGAGAGAAAAAAGCTACGTACAATCCTGGTCAATATGACAACCTAGCTAATCCAGCCGCCCACGAATGCTGGACTGGCCCCCAAATCTGGGATCAGACCGAAGGTGCTATTACAATACTGTGCTCGGGTTTAGGTACTACCGGTACGCTCTTTGGCACGGCAAAGTATCTTAAATCAAAATCAAAGCACCTGACTGCCGTCGCGGTCGTGCGCAAGCCCAATAATCCGGTTCCGGGAGTACGAACCAGGAATCTCTTGAGCCAAATTGCCTTCGACTGGCAAGGTGTCACCGACATACTTGAAGAAGTGGTAACGAAAGATGCCTATGAACGAAGCTTGATGCTTTGTCGTCGTGGATTATTGGTCGGTCCAAGTTCTGGATTCGCTTTGCAGGGCCTGTTACAGTTTTTACGGTCGGCGAAGAAAAATAAAATACTTAATAAGTTTAGGAACAAACAACATGAGATATGTGCCGTCTGCGTCTGCCCAGATTCGCCTTTTCCTTATATTGAAGAATATTTTACGCACCTGGATGCTTCGAAATTCCCGCGTATTGTGAATGAATCGCTATTAGGCAACATTGAAGCAAAAAACAACGTGATGGAAGACGATGGTTATGCTGATGTCGATATGGAAAGCCGGGCATTATTTAAGCGGGTTTACTCTGAATCCGCGGAGGCGATTAGAAAGAAATTGAGGCAGGGTAAGCCTATTTTGCTCAGATCTAATGCACGTCTGATTGATTTGCGCGGAGAGCATGAATATATGGACCATCCCCATGTCAGCTTAAACTTGCACCATCAGGAAG
>CAZFYY010000028.1:0-1477 GCA_964523425.1 uncultured Gammaproteobacteria bacterium | reverse complement strand
ACACTTGCCCGGTTAGTAAATAATAGTCAATCTAGATTTTCTTAAGGGAGCAAAGAGGAATAGCAAGAAATGGAAGGGGCAGCAGGTATACCTGATATGCGGCCGAGGCAATCGTTCTCGCTCCGCTGCCACGCTCTTAAGAAAGTACGGTATTGAAGCCTACAGCTTAGCTGGCGGAACAATCGAATGGTCTGCTCAGGGCTTGCCCCGTCAGCAACCTGAATCCTGCTATGTAAGATATGAGGCTTAGCTATTATTCATTGCGGCGAGGTTCTGAATACAGTAAAATACAAGTATGAAAAGATTATCAAGATTCACCTTAGTTTTAGTTGCGGTGGGCCTGCTGTTTTTTGGAAAAACCGCCCAGGGCCAGGAGCAGCCAAAAATAAAATCGGAATATTATAAAGCTAGGGTGATGGAAGTGCTGAGCAGTCAGGAAAACGAAGATCCTAATGATCCTTTTTATGATCGGACGGTTCAGAGCGTGCGCGTCCTTATCATCAGCGGCCCGGAAAAAGGCGTCGGGAAAGATGTCAGCTATTATCCGAAAAGTGCTGCTGCAGAACTTCGTTTGCAGAAAGGTGAAGTTGTTTATCTCACAAAAGTGGACGACGGTGATAACATCTATTACACGGTCAGCGAACGGTACCGCCTCAATGTCCTCTGGTGGCTGGCGACCTTTTTCGTGCTGCTAGTAGTTGTCGTCGGCCGCTATAAGGGCTTCGGCTCTCTTCTTGGACTGGGTTTTAGTTTTCTGGTTATCGCCAAGTTTATCGTTCCGCAAATCTTGGCCGGCAAGGATCCAGTAGTTATCTGTCTTATCGGGTCGGTGGCCATAGCGGTCGTCTCGATCTATATCGCGCACGGCTTCCGGCTCAGAACCTCGCTCGCCGTCATCAGCACAATCGCGACGATCGCTATCGCTCTCGGCTTAGATTATCTAGTTATCCACTGGCTGCGGCTGTTCGGCGCCGGTTCGGAAGAAGCAGTTTATGCGCAGTTCTTGCAGACGGGAGCAATTAACTTGCGCGGCCTGCTTCTTGGCGGAATTATTATCGGAGTGCTCGGCGTACTTGATGATATCACCACTGCCCAGTCGGCAGTTGTCGACGAGCTGCGCCGGGCTAATCCCGCTTTTTCTTTCCGGGAGCTCTACGAGCGGGGGATGTCCGTCGGAAAGGAACATATCGCCTCGCTGATTAATACCCTCGTGCTGGCGTACGTCGGCGCGTCTTTCCCACTTGTCCTTCTTTTCCAGCAGCTGGAGCAGCCCTTTGCCTACATCCTTAATAGTGAACTAGTGGCCGAAGAGATCGCCCGCACGCTGATTGGCAGCACAGCACTCATCATCGCCGTGCCGCTTACTACGGCTTTGACGGCCTATGTTATGAAGAAGCGTCCATTATCGGATTTGGGTAAGCCAGCGGAGCATTCACATTCTCATGGGCATTAAGATGCTCTCTCGGGTGTCTCGAGG
>CAZFYY010000027.1:3185-15323 GCA_964523425.1 uncultured Gammaproteobacteria bacterium | reverse complement strand
GCTTATTCCGATCGCCCGCGAGATGAACCTGCCGATGATTGTGACGAATGACGTCCATTACCTGCGCAGCGAAGACGATGAAGCTCAGGACATCCTCCTCTGTCTGCAAAATAAAGCGAAAAAAGAAGATACCAACCGCATGTCGATGCTTGGCGTTAACTATTCGCTCAAGCCGGAAGCGGCCATCGCCAGCTCCTTTGCTCATCTGCCCGAGGCGCTCGAGAATACCGTGGCGCTGGCGGAGAAGTGTAATGTGGAAATCGCCCTGGGCGAAGTGCAGCTGCCGTACTTTGAAGTGCCGGTCGGTTTTGACGGAGTTAGATATTTGAAAAAATTGGCAATGGAAGTCATGCCTGCGCGCTACGGTAAGACCTATGAAGAGTGCGAGCCGCTCTACCGCGAGCGCCTTGATTACGAAATTGAAGTTATTGCGAAGATGGGCTGGCCGTCCTACTTTTTGATTGTGGCTGACTTTGTGAACTGGGCGAAGGAGCAGGGGATTGTTGTCGGGCCGGGACGCGGCTCGGCGGCCGGTTCGCTGGTGTGCTATTTAATCGGTATCACTAATCTTTGTCCCATCAAATATAATTTGCTGTTTGAGCGTTTTCTTAACCCAGATCGCGTCTCGATGCCTGATATCGATCTTGACTTCGCCGATACGCGCCGTAACGAAGTGCTGTCGTACGTGCAAGAAAAGTATGGGCAGGATCACGTCGCGCAGATTATCACGTTCGGAACGATGGCGGCCCGCGCCGCTATTCGCGACGTTGGTCGCGTGCTTAATTATCCCTATGATTATTGCGATAAGCTGTCTAAGGCGGTGCCGCCGATGACGAAGCTGAAAGAGGCCTTGGCTAAGGTGCCGGAACTGAAGGCGATGTATGCCGAACCGGAAGCGAAACGCATTCTCGATTACGCGCTCAAGCTGGAAGGCGTCGCCCGCCATTCTTCGGTTCATGCCTGCGGCGTGCTTATTACCAAGAATCTCCTGACTGATCACGTTCCGATCCAATTCGCCTCAACATCCGATAAAAGCCTTGTTTCACAATACTCGCTTCATCCTATTGAAGACCTTGGACTCCTTAAGATGGATTTCCTCGGACTGAGCAACCTGACAGTTATTGAGGCGGCGATTACTATTATTAAAAATACGCATGGCGTCGAAGTTGATATCGACAATCTGCCGCTGGACGATGCCAAGACCTACGAGCTTTTCCAGAAAGGCGAGACGACCGGCGTCTTCCAGTTCGAATCGAGCGGCATGAAGCGTTATCTTAAAGAGCTTAAGCCTTCGGTCTTCGAAGACATCATCGCTATGGGCGCGCTCTACCGCCCGGGTCCGATGGAGTGGATTCCCGATTATATCGCCGGCAAACACGGTATCAAGAAGCTGAAATATCTTCACCCTAAATTAGAAGCGATTCTCAGTATTACCTATGGCGTAGCGGTCTATCAGGAACAGGTCATGCAAATCGCCCGTGATGTGGCCGGCTTCAGCATGGCCCAGGCCGATATCCTGCGTAAGGCCGTCGGCAAGAAAATCGTTAAGCTGCTAGCCGAACAGAAAGTAAAATTTGTTGAAGGCTGCGTCAAGAACGGCTTGACGGTCAAGCTGGCCGAAGAAATTTTCTCTTTCATCGAACCGTTTGCCGGCTACGGTTTTAACCGTTCGCACGCCGCTTGCTATGCGATGATTTCTTATCAGACCGCTTATCTCAAAGCTAATTTCCCGGCTGAGTTTATGGCCGCCCTTCTCACTTCTGACCAGCAGGACACTGATCGTATCGCCATTGAGATCGAGGAGTGCCGCAATATGGGTATCGAAATCCAACAGCCCGATATCAACCAGTCGTTTGCTAATTTTACCGTCGTGACGAGCGGCACGACGGCTAATACGGTGGCCGCCGACGAGCAAAGCAAAACAATCCGTTTCGGACTGAAGGCTATCAAGAACTTGGGCGAGCATATTGCTGAAGAGATTATCAAGGAACGCAAGGCGAATGGGCCATTTCTTCATCCGACTGATTTGCTGGAGCGGATTGATGATAAGGATCTTAATCGCAAGTCATTAGAAAGCCTCGTTAAGAGCGGCGCGCTTGATTCTCTGGGTGAGCGAGGCCAACTGCTCGCTAACCTTGAGTCCCTGTTAAATTTCCACAAGGAGACGACGGCTCGCAAAATTAATCGCCAGGTTAGCCTGTTTGCCAGCACGAGCGGACCGGGCCTGCAGGAAATCAAGCTGTCGCCGGCACCGCCGGCCACCCAGCGCGAGAAGCTCGCCTGGGAAAAAGAATTACTTGGACTGTATATTACCGAGCATCCCTTTACCGAGTATAAGCCGATTGTAGCGGCCTGTGCCACGCCGATGGTTGAGTTGGTTGAGGCGATGGCTAATCGGGAATTGGTTGTGGCCGGCGTCGTTTCGACGATTAAGAAGATTCTGACGCGAAAAAATGAGACGATGCTGTTCGTTAAGCTTGAGGATGGCGGCAATATCGAAGTGATTGTGTTCCCTAAGCTCTTGACGGAAAACCCGCTCCTCTGGCAGGAAGGCAAGGTGCTCCTTTGCCAGGGAACGCTGTCGGATAAGGATGGACAGCTAAAATTATTGGCTAACCGGGCAGTTGAATTGACTCCGGAGAACGCCAGTATTGCCGTGCGTGATTTTTCCAAAACGGCGCCGGCCCGAGCTAAGGCATACGTCAAGCCGTCGCCCGTTTCCTATCGGCAGGCCATCGCTCAGACTGCGCCTCGTCCGGCGGCACCCAGCGGCCTGCGCATTCTTATCCGGCAGGAAAAATTAAGCGCCGAACTATTTGAAAAACTCCAGGTTCTTTTGCGTGAGTATCCCGGTACGCAGAAAGTTTTCTTTGAAGTACGTTCGGACCAAGGCGCGCGAACCATTGAGACAGAATTGTCCGTCGATAAGCAGCCCGTGTTGCTGGAACGCTTGCGCGAACGTCTTAACGGTTTGGCTCAGGTAGTCTAAAATTTTTACATAAAAAAGCCCGGATTTTTCCGGGCTGTTTTTTTCAGACAAAATTTATGCATTTGTTTTAGGTATTTTTGGAAGAAGCTTCCAGGAGGCGACAAATGCTTTTTCCTTATTTCCATCTCTATTTTCTCCTAAGGTCCTCCATTCCAGTCCTTCTTGCATCCATTCGCGGCTATCATTTACTTCTGCCCGAAAGATTTTTCCGCTAACAGTAATGATGTCGTATTGTTGACCGCCATACATGCGGGGAAAGGGGACGGAGAAAGGAAAGCCTGGTATGGTCGTCTCTGGTTTCTCGGAGACTAAGGCAAACATTTCATCCCAGTTCTCACTTTGCAGTTCAGCGGAGTCTTTTGGAGGAGTGAGTGAGAGCGTTGTCGCGTTGGCATAGAGCCATTCCTTGACGTCTTTTTCATTCTCCGGCGGGATATTCAGGCTGAAGGCGATATATTTTACCTCGGGATTTAAATCTTCTATTTCGCCGAGCGTGCAATTGAATGTAGCGAGCATCGCCAGGAAATGCGGATTGTTGGTAATGCGCGGGACTTCGCTCACCCGGTATGTGGTGGCGGTTTGCTTGCTGATCTTGATAAAATGATTAGCCATTGTTTAATGTTTGGTTTGAAAAATTTGTAACGTACGCAATAGAAAAAATTACCATTCTTCAGTCCGCTTGTCAAGGAAGCAAAAGCAGATTATAATAAGCGCATACCTAAACATATTATATGGCAGCTGAAATAAAAATTAAAAAAGCCCGCGTCACAAAAGCCAAACCGAAATCGGGCAGCGGGACGATTAAGGTGAGGCGCGTCCGCACGTCGCCTGAGCTCGATCATTTGATACAGGCTAATACGGCTGTTCCGCCGGAGCCGTTGGCGGAAAGCTATTCGCCTCGTCCGCTCTACCAGGACCCCTTTGTCGAGGAAATGATTGCCGACAAGATACAGGGATCCCGGCTCAGTTGGACATTCCGTTTGTACCGGAAGATTGCCGTTAGTTTTGTCGTTCTCAGTCTCGTCGCCCTTGCGGCCGTCGGGTACTTCGCCGTTGTCAGGCTCGACATTGCCGTAACTCCGCGCCAGACTGCCGTGGAGGGAACTACTTCTTTTAAGGTCTATGATCGTCCGGCTGATTATGCTGTTCCGGCCGGAAGCACGCTCGGCGTCGTTCGGGCGCTGGAAGCTGAAGCATCGATCACACAGGCCGCCAGCGGCAAGAAAGTAAGCGGCGCTGAATTAAGCGGAACAGTTACGCTTGTTAATGGTTATATAAAAGACCAGCCCCTGGTCGCCACCACTCGTCTGCTCACCCCGGATGGCCAGCTGCTTCGTTTGCGTAATACGGTGACGGTTCCGGCCGGGGGACAGGTTGAAGCAGAAGTGTATGGCGAAGCAAGCGACCCTTCTTTCTCTTTGGCCGATTCCCGCCTGACAATTCCCGGACTATGGGCCGGATTACAGGATAAGATATATGCTGAAGCTAAGGCCGGATCGGTTCGCTATCAGGAAAAGGGCACGAGCTTCATTACGGCCGATGACATTGCTGCGGCCACGACCCTGGCTAAGGCTGCCTTACTGGAAAAGGCCAAACAGGATATTGAAGAAGCCTATGCCGATTATTCTGAGAAGCTATTCAGTCTCGATGAAAAAAGCTTGAAAGTCGTTGCGTCGGCTAAAGCTGATGATGAGGCAACTGGTTTTAAGGCAACCGCCAGCGGTACGATTACTATTGTTGCCTTCAAGCGCGATAGCGTTAAAGACTTTACCAATACAGCTCTTTCCGCTGCTGTTCCTAATGGCGTTGAGGTTGATGCCGCCGCCGCTCGTCCCGCCTTTTCAATTTTGCAGGCGGATACCGAGGATAATATTGCTGAAGTGAGCATGAAGACAGCGGCCTCCGCTGCCGCTAGCGATCCTGAGGCTCTGATTGACCGTACAAAGATTATTTCTCTCCGTCGGCCCCAGCTGGAAGGGTATCTTAAGTCGCTGCCGATGATTGAAAGCTATGAATTAAAGTTTACGCCTTCGTTCTGGCCGCTCACGCCGTCTTTGGCTGATCGTATTAGCGTGCATCTTAAATAAGCGAGTTCGCGAGCTCAGAAATGAGGGGAATGCCTCTTGACTTTCCTGTCTAATGTGCTAAGATAGCCCCATCGACTACTACATGTTGTGTCTGGAAAAAATTGTGATAAACAAAATTTCGCTAACAATAAACATCCTTCAGCGGGCCTAGCTCCCGTGAGGGATGTTTTTCTTTATTATGAAATGCCCCGTCTGCTATTTCCAGGATACTAAAGTGGTTGATTCGCGCGTCGCATCGGACGGCCTTTCCATCCGCCGCCGCCGCGAGTGCCTCAAGTGCGGTTATCGCTTCTCAACGTATGAAGAAGTCGAGATACTCGATCTGAGCATCGTTAAGCGCGATGGTCGCAAAGAGAATTACACTCGCGACAAGCTGGTTAAGGGCTTGCGCCGGGCGCTCGAGAAGCGGCCGATTACCGAGGAGAAGTTCAAGCGGCTGGTAAGCATGATAGAGCGCGATTTGCAGGCCATGCGCAAGCCGGAGATTCTTTCCGACGCGATTGGTCAGGCGGTAATGAAACAGCTCAAAAAGATTGACCAGGTAGCCTATATCCGTTTCGCGTCGGTGTATGAGTCCTTCAAGGACGTGCAGAGCTTTAAGCGTGAACTTAACAAGTTGGTAAAAACAGGCAAGAAGAATTGACCCCCGTATGACGGAGAGGGGAAAGATACAGCGGCGAGTCCCTTAATTTTGGCCCCATGCTTGTCGGGCGAGCGATAGTTCGTTCGAAGGGTGCGTCAAAAGACCACTTTGCTTAAAACCGGAGTGGTTTTTTATTTTTATAGAACGGTGAGGGTATTATAAAAGGATTGTTATTTCTAACAATCCTTTATTGATTTTATGCTTTTAGCGCTTTGAGATATTTTCTATTTCTTGTTCATATTTCGTCTCATTTTCGCAGTGATCATGATGCATTTTAAATTTTCTAGCAAATTTTTGGAAAGCGATTAAATCTCCAATATCTAGATTTTTTGAATCTTTGACCAGCTGCTCATACTCCGCAAGAAGCTCTGCCTTAACTGCTTCTCTTTTGTGTGGATATCTAAAGTTTGTAAGACGCATTTCGAATAGAGTATCTAGGAGCTTTCGCACAGCTATGATTGTACGTTCTTTGAAAGGCTGTTCCCACATTCCCCGAATTTCGTTTATTGCTGCGTGGTCAGGAACCGCTAAATGCAGTAAGAATCCATGCCCAAAAGAAAATGAAGCTTGGTTCGTTTGAGTTTGTAATTCGAGGGCAAATAGTAATTGTTCACTTGAGGGGAGACTGTCGTGTAGTCTGCCCCTTTCCAATCTCTTTGTGAGATAAATGTTATCAAAAATTAGCAAAGGATTGTCTAAAAGAAAGAATTTGATTAGCTGTAATGAAGAAGTTTCATTCATGTTCGATTTTTTGATTTATAATTGATGGTTTTTCCTCAACTTCTGGAAAAGCTAAGAAAAAACCATCAATTGGATGTTAAAGTGCTGATTTTAAATTATAGCATATATTAGTAAAATAGTCAATAACTGACCAAGAAATTGCCATTTATATCTTTTTAGTGTAAACTGATTATAGTAATATTTATACTAATATTAGCCATTATGATTGCAGAAGAGATTAAGGAAGAGAAAGCGGATATCGCTAAACTCCTGGAGGAGACCCGTGATTTGGCGCGTGAAACCCGCGACCTGGCCGCCAAGACCCATAACTATATAAAATGGGTGCGCGTCATGGATTTTATTAAAGTACTGCTTATCGTGCTGCCGATTATCGCTGCCTGGCTGTATCTGCCAAGCCTGATCAATCTCTTCAGTGCCGGCTATGGCGACCTTTTGCCGTCGGGGCTTTTGAAATAACGTAGAACGAAAAGCATTTTACATGAAACAGACTGTCGACAAAAAAGCCCTGGCAGGATTACTAGCCAAGAAGAAAGACCTGGCGTTTGCCGAGGCAGTCTTGAAAGCCTGCGCGCAAATCCCGAAGGGGAAAGTGGCGACTTACGGAATTATCGCCCAGATGATCGGCAAGCCGCAGTCAGCGCGCGCCGTCGGCAATGCTTTGAACAAAAATCCTTTCGCCCCCGACATTCCCTGTCATCGCGTCGTCCGTTCGGATGGCTCAGTTGGTGGTTTCGCTTCCGGCAGCCCGAAGAAAGCTAAGCTGCTGGCGAGCGAAGGAGTGGAGATTAAGAATGGGCGCGTTTCGCTAGATTGCATGTACCATGGTCGCTAACACTCAGAACATGAAATTCCCTGACTACATCACTGACATCATGACCCGCCTGACTGAGGCGGGTTTTGAGGCTTATGTCGTCGGCGGCTCGGTACGCGACTGGCTGCTTGGACAAGAGCCGAAGGATTGGGATATCACAACCAATGCCCGCCCGGAAGATATCCAAAAAGCGCTGCCCGACAGTAAGTATGAAAACGTTTTCGGAACAGTCATAGTGCCGATTCGCGACGGCGAATCGCTGACGGCGGTTGTCGAAGTGACAACGTACCGCAGCGAACAGGGTTACAGCGACCATCGCCGTCCGGATGAAGTGCGCTTTGAAGACAAGCTGGAGAACGATCTCTCGCGCCGCGATTTTACGATCAACGCCCTGGCTATGGGGGCGGACGGCCAGATTGTTGACCTCTTCGGCGGCGAGAAAGATATTAAGAAACGCGTCATACGTACCGTCGGCGAGCCAGAGGATCGTTTCCGCGAGGACGCCTTGCGCATGTTGCGGGCTATCCGCCTGAGCTGTCAGCTCGGCTTTGCCATTGAAGGCAAGACTGAACGAGGTATTCAAAAGGCAGCCGGCAATATTAAATTTATCGCCAATGAGCGTATCCGCGACGAGCTTATTAAAATCCTAGCTTCGCCTAAGCCGGCGGGCGGACTGGAAAAATTACAGGAAACCAAACTGCTTCATTACATCATTCCGGAATTAGAAGAGGGCATCGGCATGGCCCAGAATCATCATCATACGAGCACGGTCTATGACCATAATCTGGCTTCGCTGCGCCATTGTCCGAACCCGGCCTGGCAAATTCGCCTGGCCGCGCTCATGCACGACATAGGTAAGCCGCGTACCAAGAAAATAATCGACGGCGGTGCGACCTTCTATAATCATGAAATGGTTGGCGCGAAAATGGTTCAGAAAATATTAACCCGCCTGAAGTTTTCCGCGGCTGATACTGAACGTATCGTCACGCTGGTCAGGAACCACATGTTCTATTATAATGTGGACGAGGTTACGGCCGCTTCGGTGCGGCGGCTTATCAGGAAAGTAGGGGAGGAGAACCTCTCTGATCTTATCGATTTGCGTGTGGCAGACCGTCTCGGTTCCGGTGTTGCCAAGGCCGTTCCCTATAAACTGCGCCATCTGCAGTACATGATGGAAAAGGTGCGTCATGATCCGGTGTCAGCCAAGATGCTGGCGATAAAAGGAGATGATCTCATGCAGCTGCTCGGCATTGAACCGGGTCCGAAGATTGGCGCAATTCTCGACGTGCTGCTTTCCGAAGTGATCGAGGATCCGGCGCTCAATGAGAAGGACTATCTCGAGAAGCGGAGTCGGGAATTGGACAAGCTCAACTTGGAAGAGTTGCGCGCCAAAGCGAAAGAGGTGATTGAAGAAAAACGTTCTGCCGAAGACGATGAAATGAAAAAGGATTTTTATGTTAAATGACATGAGTTCTATCGAAGCATACGAAAGCACGGACAAGATCGTGAAGTTTTATTTCACTCATTCTGATGAAAAGTTCACAACCGGCGTGATGGTAATCAGGCCGCAGAGCGAGCTTCCTAAGCACAATCGGCCTTTGGCAGTGGAGAATCTTGTTCAGATTTCCGGGCAATGTGTAATGAGACTTTTCCGTGATGAGGAGAATTTTGAAGAACAGGTCATTTCTGCCGGCGATTACATCAAGATTCCTCAGGCTCAATTCCATATCCATGCTAATCCTTTTGATGCGGAATCGGTAACGCTATTCCGGGCGGAGGGGGATATTACTGCGGTAATGAAAAGTTTAAGAGAATCTTTTGACAAAATAATTTAATTGAATCAATATGAAAAAAATCATTCCCGTATTATTCTTAGCGTTGTTCTTGGCCGGCTGCGGCTCAGCGAACAAAACGTATACGTATAATGATACTTATTCAGGCACTGATGCTCAGCCGGAAGCGGCCGCTCAGCCAACTAACCAAACACCTATGACCAATGTCCCGGAGCAGATCGATCAGACGCTCGCCGCGCAGTATTCCGGCGCCGTACTCGAAACGAATATGGGCAAGATCGAAGTCGTTTTCTATCCTGAATCGCCGGTCACCGTCTCGAATTTCCTGACTTTGGCCAAAAAAGGTTTCTATGACGGAACGCTCTTTCATCGCGTTATTGCTGACTTTATGATTCAGGGCGGCGATCCAAACTCTAAGAATGCCGACCGTTCAACGCATGGCATGGGCGGCCCCGGTTACCAGTTTGCCGATGAATTCAACAGCCATAAATTAGTTAAGGGCTCGCTGGCGATGGCCAATGCCGGACCAGGCACGAACGGCTCACAATTCTTCATTGTCACTAAAGACGCGACTCCTTGGTTGGACGGCATGCACACGAACTTTGGTTACGTAAAATCAGGGATGGACATCGTTGAGAAGATCGAGAAAGTGGCTGTGGACGGCAATGATCACCCGATTGATGATGTAAAGATTCAAAAGATTGATTTGATACAGAAATAATTTCCGACGGTTCCGGCGCACGCGTGGCCGGCCGTGGGCCTGTAGCTCATCTGGTAGAGCGCGGCATTCGCATTGCCGAGGTAAGGGGTTCGAGTCCCCTCAGGTCCACACGTATGTTTGATACTCCTGTCCTCTTTTTGGTGTTTAACCGTCCGGATACGACCCGGCGCGTTCTTGCCGCAATTCGGGCGGCCCAGCCGAAACAGCTGTTTATTGCTGCTGACGGACCGCGTTCCGCCGTACCGGGCGAAGCTGCCCTCTGCGCCACGATGCGGCAGCAGCTGCTAGACGGCATTGATTGGGATTGCCGCGTTGAAACGCTATTTCGCGATGAGAACCTCGGCTGCGAAGCAGCGGTCGCCTCGGGCATAAGTTGGTTCTTTAGTAGGGTTGAGGAGGGGATTATACTTGAAGACGATTGTCTTCCGGCGGCAGATTTTTTTGGATTTTGCCAAGAGATGCTGGCGCGATACAAGAATGAGCCGGCAGTAGCTATGGTGAGCGGGACAAGCTTTCTCGGTAATGAGCCTAGGCGGGAAAAATATTTCTTTTCCAAATATTATGCCATTTGGGGATGGGCGACCTGGCGGGACCGCTGGCAAAATTTATATGAATCCGGCATGCCGCAATGGGCGGAGCGTAATAAAAGCGGCTGGCTGCGCTCTGTTTTTCGGCAGAGTAATATTGTTTATTTTTATACGGCCATCTTTGATAAGATGGCTCGCGGTTTGGTGGACACCTGGGATACGAACTGGAATTATTCGCTCCTGCGCCGCGGCAAGCTGACTGTCACGCCAGTCATGAATCTTATTTCCAATATCGGATTGGAAGGCACGCACAGCGCCTTAGCCGAGGGCGGTATTTTTAATTTGCCGGTCGGTTCATATGTGCCAGGCGGCTCGGCGCCAGCCGTTGTCGTCTGGCATGAAGAGTTTGATGCCGTGCAGTTCGTCAATGCGGGAGTTGATATTTTGCGCTGGCGGATCATGGCTCGCTATTTTCTTGATCGATGCGGACTCCTTGCTTTGGCGCTTCGATTGCAACGATTTTTTCGGCTATAAAGCAATTGTCCAGTGATTGAACGACATCTGCCGGGTTGGTCGTAATTTGCCGAGTAGCGGGGTTTTGGCTACAATGAGCGCACAAGAAAACGCAGCATGCACAATTGAGTATCGGGCTGTAGTATACCGGTAGTACGCGTCCATGGGGTGGATGTAGACCGGGTTCAATTCCCGGCAGCCCGACATTATTAAACTGGGAAAAAAGGTATGCCATTATACAAGGCTGTTAATAGACATGCAGCGGAAATTATCGAGGGGCTGGCTACCGCCCCGCTCTACCGTAAATTCGGCTATGTCCATGCTCGTTATGCGAAGCCCGGAGAAAAGGTGACAACTATTCTCTCGGATGGGTTTACGGAAACGACCAATCTCGCGCGGCGGGGGGATTGGGTGGTAATTAATCCCAGTGGAGAAACTCTGGTTGTGCCCGGCGATAAATTCCGTCTACGTTATGAAAAAATAGAGGAGGGGGGAGTGTATGCCGCCAAGGGATTTATCAAGGCCATTCGGAATCCTTTTGGCGTTGCGATTGAGATTCAGTCTGCCTGGGGTTTTCCGGAAAAAGGCGCGGCGGACTGCTACATTGCTGATGGCATGTCGGAAGATGGTCAGCCGCTTGGCGAACCATATATTATCGCTGGAAATATTTTTGAAATGACCTATTCCGTCTACGAAGAAACTGTATGAGAGAGAAAAAAGAAATGCTAGAAGTGGTGGATGAGAATGATGTGGTTATCGGACTGGAAAGCCGCGAAAGAATCCATCGAGAAGGTCTGCTGCACCGTGAAGCCAATGTCCTATTTATCACGCCGCAGGGTGCGGTTATTTTTCAACATCGCTCTAAGAACAAGGATACCTATCCTGACAAGCTGGCTACTGCTGTCGGCGGTCATGTCGAGCCGGGCATGAGTTATGAGCTGACGGCCATAACGGAATGCCGGGAGGAAGCCGGTCTACAGGTGCGGCCGGAAGATTTGCGGTTTCTGGGGAAATTTCGGAAGATAAGTCATGACGCGTCGACTGGTCGTACAAATAACGTCTGGCGCGCGTACTATGCCTTTCTATTCAAAGGGAGACTCCAGGACCTGCATGTTGAAGCTGGGAAATCGGAGGGCTTCGAAGCTTGGCCGATTGCCCGTTTGCCTCAGCTTTCACTGGCCGAAGCTAACCGTTTTGCCGCAACCCAGCTTTCGACCGAGTATCTGGAATTCTACCATCAGGCCCAGAAAGCCTTTGGTGTTGTATAATGTTGATATATGCCTTCTTCATCGAAATAGCCGCCGCGGGGGCTT
>CAZFYY010000027.1:0-3175 GCA_964523425.1 uncultured Gammaproteobacteria bacterium | reverse complement strand
AGCTTTTATTGTTTGATTCCTATATAACCGCCGTTGAAAAGAGCGTCGGCAGCAGATTTTTCCAGAGCGTTTTTGCAAAAGTGAAGGGCCGGAAAGAAGACATCCTGCGCGGTGGCGAATTATCCTGTGCCTTTTTCGTTTCGTCGTTGCTTTTGCTTTTCGGATTGATTTCCCGCAAACATGCCAATGTTGATTCAACACTCCGGTCGCTGCGCCGCTGCGGCTGGCATGATATCGCCCGACCGAAGCGTGGCGCGGTTATTGTCTGGGGTATAAAAGATTTTGCAAAAGGTGATTCCCATAAGCATATCGGCTTCTGTCTGGACGGACGCACGGCTCTCAGCCATAGTTTTTATAAGAAGACGCCTGTTCAACATGCTATTCTGTCGGCAAAGCTGGGGCGCGTCGAAACCATTCTTTGGAACCGGCGTTTAGGGGAGAATAATTAACTATTTAACTAATTACTTAAAAGGTAACATGTATGGCTGATGAACTATTTGACAGTACGGCCGCTACGGAACGTTTGAAGCGCGTTTTGTATAAGGTCGAGGATATCCGAAATATGATGAATAAGGAGATAATTAATTACTACGCCGACAGCCGCCCCGATTCCGCCGAAATCGAGGAACGAGACAGGGCAGCCATCCGCAAATATCTGCGTTTTGCGGTTCAGGACATTGACGCACTGTTGGACGGCGAGCTGAGAAACTAATTTTTCCCTTCAATGCGTGCGGTCTTTTTTCTTGAAAAAAAACTGCAGTATGCTATGCTGAGGCTATGAAAGAAGCACTAAATAAAGTAAGCGGCAAGGGCGTTGGCTTTACGCGCGGACTCTTTGATTTTCTTAAGAAATACTCCGTTATCGGCTTGGCGATAGGTGTTATTACCGCCCAGGCCTCCAAAGATTTGGTTGATTCTATCGTGAAGGGCGTCTTTACGCCGCTGATCAAACTATTGGTTCCGCATAGCTTCACTAACCTCGTGTTTACGTTCCGCGGCGTGACGTTTGATGTCGGCAGTATTGTCAATGCCGGTCTTACCTTTATCATCGTCATGGCATTTCTTTATTTCGTAATCAAGACAGTTCTGCGGAAAGACGGACTGCTTGAGAAATCTTAATAACTAAGCAACGACTATGGGTATTTTTATTAAATGGCTTATTTCAGCGGCAGCGATTTTACTGGTAAGCTATGTGCTTCCCGGCGTAGAGGTGGCGGGTTTCTGGGCGGCGCTTTGGGTGGCTCTTTTCCTGGCACTGGTTAATACCGTTATTCGTCCACTGCTTGTGCTGCTGACGCTGCCAATTAACATTCTGACATTGGGCCTGTTTACTCTCGTCATCAACGCCTTGTTGGTCATGTTGGCGTCGTCGGTGCTGGACGGTTTTGCCGTGAGCGGTTTCATGGCCGCCTTTTGGTTTGCTCTCGTTCTCGCTCTCTTTAACTATATTCTCAATCTTCTCTTCAAGGGAGATAAATAATGCAGAATATCCAGTTGCCTAATGGGCTGCAGGAAAGCCTGGTAGGCAATTGGTTTTCGGGGTGTCGTATACCGGTAGTACGCACGCTTCGGGTGCGTGTAGACTGGGTTCAATTCCCAGCATCCCGACTATCCGAGTCAATTACTGGCTTTGCTTACATATTGTTTTTAAGATTCCGGCGTATCGGTCATTCAACCGGAGCGGTTGTGTGGTATACTAGTTCTTATGAAATCAAAGAATAACCTTTATATCTTCATCTTGATCGTAGCCGCCGTATTGGCTCTGCCAAGAGCATCTCAGGCGGCCAATCGCTTGTCCGGCCGCATTCTTTTAAGTGTCCAGCAGAATGGGGAAGCGTGGTACGTGTATCCAGTTGATATGCGCCGATATTTTTTGGGCCGGCCTGATGACGCCTTCCGAATTATGCGTGAGCTTGGTCTCGGCATCAGTCAGGCGGACTTCGTTACTATTCCGGCTGAGGGCGATGTCACTATTGCGCCGAGTCCTCTCGCGCAGCGTTTGTCTGGCCGTATCGTCATAGAGACGGAAAAGAATGGCGAAGCCTGGTATATTAATCCGGTTGATTTGCGCAAGTATTATCTAGGGAGGCCGGCCGACGCCTTTGCCATCATGCGCCGCCTCGGGCTCGGTATTAGCATTTCAGACCTGGCCGCCATTCGTCGTTTTGGTGCGTCGCCATCGCTGAACGCCTACAGCCGCTTTGAAAGGCGAACGGTAATGACGGAACATAATGGCAGCTTCATGGTTGATATTATTACCATAGATCTCGCCAACCCTACATTAAAAATACGGTCCCTGGCCGCAGCCAGCGGGAATTGTTTGAGCGCCTGTCCGGCTCGTTCCGTGGCAGAGTTTTACGAAATTGGCAGAGGTTTCGCAGCCATCAACGGCACGTATTTTGACACTTCGGCTGCCAAGAAAAACTACTATTATTTTCCGCTCTACGACAGCCTGAAGGGAGTCTTTATTAATGAAGATCAGCTTAAGTATTGGACGACCGGGCCGCTTATGGCTTTTGATACGGCCAACCATTTTTATTATTTCAAGGACCCGCGCGAGTTTATGAGCGTGGCCGCTTTTCAGGCAGCGCATGGCGTTACCTTGCAGGCCGCCATCGGCAAGAAGCCGCGGCTTGTTGAAGAAGGACTTAATTATCTTATTGATTGGGAGGTTGACGAAGGACAGCGCACGCGTAAGACATTGCGCAACGCTATCGGGTACGCCGATAATAAGCTATACTTGGTAGTAGCGGAGGCGGCCACCGTCCCGGACCTGGCCGAGGTGATGATTGCTCTCGGCGCGCGCTATGCCTTGAATCTTGACGGCGGCGGTTCGACTGCTCTGATGTATGACGGCGAATATAAGCTCGGACCCGGCCGCAATGTGCCGAACGCCCTGGTTTTTAGTGAAGAATAATTTATACTATATGCTTGATGATTTCAAAGAGAAATTGGCAGCTAACGGGGAAGTAACTCTTACAGTCAAGGTGCACGCCTCAGCCCGCGAAACGCGCGTCAAATCAATTTTGGCTGATGGCGTTATCAAAATCGACATCCAGAAAGCTCCGGAAAACGGCAAGGGCAATGAAGCTCTTTTCGAGTTTCTAGCCGAGCAGTTTGCCGTTCCTAAAGCCAATATTCAGATTCTCATGGGCAAATTCTCCGCTGATAAGAC
>CAZFYY010000026.1:0-16670 GCA_964523425.1 uncultured Gammaproteobacteria bacterium | reverse complement strand
CCTTTATTATATCCTCTCGAGAAACTATTTCCGCATCGCCTCCATAATCCTCTTAACCGCAATTACATAACCGGCGGTACGAAGGTCGAGGCCATAGTCCTTATAATATTTCCAGATGCCGTCGAAGGCGTCGATCATCTTTTCCTTGAGGCGGGTATTTACCTCATCAAGCGTCCAGGCTGTCTCGTCCATATTCTGTTTCCATTCGAAATATGAGACTGCGACGCCGCCGGCGTTGGCAAGAACGTCTGGGATGATTGTCGCGCCCTTTTTAAATAGTTCTTGGCTGGCGGGCAGCGAAACCGGACCGTTGGCGATTTCTAGAATTGTCTTCGCTTTGACATTCTGCCAGTTTTTTTCCGTGATAGCGCTGTTGAGGGCGGCTGGGACGAGTACGTCGCAGCCGAGGGCGAGAATATCTTCGTTAGAAATATCTGTCGCGCCGACAAAGCCGATGACCGAGCCGGTTTTTGTTTTATGCTCAATCAAGTCTTTAATACTCAGACCTTCAGAATTATACGTCGCGCCTTTCGAGTCGGAGGCAGCTACCACTTTCCAGTTTCGCTCCTCGGCGAACTCAGCGAAGTGCAGACCGGCATTGCCGAAACCCTGGACTGCGACGCTGATCGTTTCGTCTGTCAGGCCGGTTTTTTCTAAATAGGCTTCGAGGGTAAAGACGGCGCCGAGAGCCGTCGCTTTGTCACGGCCCAAAGAGCCGCCCTTATCCAAAGGCTTGCCGGTAATAACGGCCGGCGTCGGCTTGCCGACGATCTGACTATATTCATCCATGAACCAGGCCATCATTTCCGGGGTGGTATAGACATCCGGGGCCGGAACATCGACGAGCGGACCGACGATCGGCGCCAGCGCGCGGGCCAGGCCGCGGGTCAGACGTTCCAGTTCGCCGTGGCTCAATTCTTTCGGGTTAACCATAATCCCGCCTTTGCCGCCGCCGAAGGGGATATCGACAACCGCGCACTTGATAGCCATCCAGAAAGCAAGCGAGGTTACTTCGTCTTCATCGACTTCCGGGTGGTAGCGCAAGCCGCCTTTGAAAGGTCCGCGGGCATCATTATACTGGACGCGGTAGCCCTGGAAGACGCGGATGGCGCCGGAATCCATGGTTACCGGAATACTGACGCGGACGAGACGGCGGGGAGATTTCAAAACAGCGATTTCATTTTTCGCGTCATCGATATCAAGAAGCTTATGCGCCTTGATGAGCTCGTACGCATCGTCGAGCTGTTTGAGGTTTTCGATCATCATATAGAGAGTTCAGCCGTCCGGGACGGCTTGGCTTAATTAGTTAATGCCCATGGCTAGTTTAACTTTCTTGAGGGTTTCGGCGGCTTTTGCTTTAGCGATAACGGCGCCGTCATTCAGGACGCGGCGGACATCATCGTCCGTAAAGGCATTGAAGCGTTCCTGGAAGCCCTGCAAGAAGTCGGCGACGACGTTAGCCAGATCTTCTTTGAACTCGCCGTAGCTCTTCGTCTCGTAGAGGCCTTCGAGCTCCTGTATGTTCTTACCGCCAAGCGCGGAATATATTTCAAGCAGGTTGGAAATAGCCGGTTTCATTTCCGGATTGTAGATGATGCGAGTTTCGGAGTCGGTAACGGCTTTCTTGATTTTCTTGTGCGCGACGAGCGGATCGTCGTTCAAGAAGATGCAGCCGGCCGGGTCGCTCTTGCTCATTTTTTTCGTCGGATCGTTAGCCTGCATGATGCGGGCGCCGGCGTCGCGGACGAGCGTTTTCGGGATATTGAAGGTCTCGCCGTAGAGGGTATTGAAGCGGCGAGCGAGCGTGCGCATCAATTCATTATGCTGCGCCTGGTCTTCGCCGACCGGTACGATGTCCGGAGCGTACAAGAGAATGTCGGCCGCCATGAGCGTCGGGTAGTTGAGTAGTCCGGCTCCCGGTCCTTCCTTGTTCTCTTCCTTGCGCACGTAATCTTTATACTGGGTCATCTTCTCAAGCTCGGAAACCTTGGCGAGCGTGTTCATGATCCAGCCGAGTTCGGTATGCTCGCTGATATCGGATTGCCGGAAGATGACGCATTTTTCCGGATCAAGGCCGCAGGCCAGGTAGGTCTTGATGACATCGAGGCTGCGCTGGCGCAGTTCGGCAGCCGGTTGATGCACGGTAATGGCGTGGTAATCCGCCAAGAAGACGAAGCACTGATAGCTGTCCTGCAGGGGAATCCACTGCGAGAGAGCGCCGATATAGTTTCCGAGATGAAGATCGCCGGTCGGTTTGACGCCGGAGATGAGGAGGGGTTTGTTGATTGGTTTCATATATAGGCAGTGTAGGGGAATAAAAGGGAAAGTTCAAATGGAGATTCTTCAGAACTTGCCTTAAGTTGTAGGTGATTCAAGGCAGGCCCGGTACGCCTTAAAGTCCGCGGAGTCCTCGTAATTTATAACGTAGCCGATTGTTTTCAAGCTTTGATTAGCTTCTTTCATGACCGTATCGAGATCGTCGCCCGAAAAGACCATCTGTTCTTCGCTGCTTTGCCACCATTTTTTATCTGGGCGGGGCATGGCGGCGATAACGGTGTATTTGACACCTAGGTTCGGCAAGAGGCCGACGTTTATTTGACCGGTGATTCCCCAGTTGAAGACATCGTCTTTCATGAGAGCGGCGGCACTGAAATTTTCATTCAATTCAGGCAGGACGGTTATTTTTTTAGGAGGAGTGGCCGTGGTCGGGAGAGGGCGGTTGCTTTTATGGCTTTTCCGCCATTGGGACAGTAAGACAAAAAGTATTATAGCGATGCAGAGCAGGCTGAAGGCGGAATAGAAGGTCATATGGATAATAAATTTTATAATTCTAAATTCGGATCCACCTTCAGCTTCCGCCAGGGAGTCGTCTTGCCCGTTTTGAACTTGAAATAACCGGCAGCGGCGATCATGGCGGCGTTGTCGGTCGTATATTCCATCTTTGGCATAGAAAAATCTAAGCCGATATTTTTTACATCAGTCGCGAGTCGTTCGCGCAGGGCCGTGTTAGCGGCGACGCCGCCGGCCAGCATGACGGACTTAACTTTTAACTGCTTGGCAGCTCGAATTGTCTTGATCGCCAAAACATCAACGACAGCCTGTTCGAAGGCATAGCAATATTCATTGATACGTTTCTTATAATCCTTATCATCGCGAATTGCATACAGCAAAGCCGTTTTCAATCCCGAGAAAGAAAAGTCGTAGGTCTTGTCATTGAGCATCGGGCGGGGGAGGGTGATACGGCATTCCGCTTTACCCTTTTTAATAAGCACGGCAAAGGCAGCGGCGGCTTGGGAAACGAGCGGCCCGCCGGGATAGCCGAGGCCGAGGAGCTTGGCGGCCTTATCAAACGCTTCGCCAGCCGCATCATCGCGCGTCTCGCCGACTGTCTTATAGCTCAGATGGCTTTTCATGTGCACGAGCTGGGTGTGTCCGCCGGAGACGGTGAGAATTAAAGCAGGCAGTTTCGGTGCGGCGTCGATAAAGTTGCTATAGAGATGCCCTTCGATATGATTGACGGCAACGGCCGGAATATCCCAGACATAGGCCAGCGTCTTGGCGGTCTCGAGGCCGATCATTAATGAGGTGATAAGACCGGGGCCGGTCGTAACGGCGATGGCGGCAATTTTTTTCTTTGCTTCAAATCGTTTAATGCCGGCTTTCTTCAGCGCTTCTTCGATGACCGGCAGGATATTGAGGACATGCTCGCGCGCGGCCACTTCCGGCACGACGCCGCCATAGGCGCGATGCAGGGCGATCTGCGAAGAGACGACGTTAGAGAGCAGCTTCAGCGAAGTGCCTCGTCCTTCGGCGACAGCGGCGGCGGTTTCGTCGCAGCTTGATTCGATGGCTAATATTTTCATATGATCATTATACGAAAATTATCAGTATTTAGATATCATTGACAATTTTATGAATATATGGTTATATGATAAAAATAAATACCTACTTTAAAATAAGGAGATAAAACATTGGCACCACAAAGAAAGGAATGTAGAATTATTGAAATGCCCTGCACCAATCCTGATTACAGGGTCGATGACCCGGTTGTCGAAGTGGTGGGAGGAGAGCATGTCTTTGCCGACGAGTGCATTCCCGGCGAGACATATAGTTTTAATCCGTCGATGCTGGCTGATGGCGTGCTACCCGGCGGGCGCGTAGTGAGAGACCTACGCTTTCCAAAAGGAGTTTTTTTGGAACAAAAAAGGGATGGGACTTATATGTTTGAGGGTATGATTGGCAAGACAAAATATACGTTCGGGGTCGAACTTGAACCCGGCGGGTGTAAAATATATAAAGATTAAAGCAGTAAAGGACAGTAATTCTGCCGTTAGCCTAGTAATTCTAGAGAGCGGCAGTTTTTTATATTTGCATTCTATGCAATCTGTATTACTATGTAGGGGCTTGTTTCGTTAGTAGTTTGTATTCGCGGATGTGGTGAAATTGGTATACACGCCAGCCTTAGGAGCTGGCGCCGCAAGGCATGAGGGTTCGAGTCCCTCCATCCGCACTTTTTCTGAACAATAAAAAAAGACGCCTTGGGCGTCTTTTAGGTTATGACTGGAAACTTATAAATGCATCTTCAAGAAGATCGTTCTTAAATAGTTCGTTGTTAGGATACGTCGTTTTCAAATGTTCAATAATTTGAGAAACTTTTTCTTTCTCTTGGTTTCGGCATTCTATTGCTTCTTCATAGTTCTGATTACGTACATAGCGATTTTTTTCTATTTGAATCGTTCGTAAGTCCTGCCAAATTCCGCCGAGGTACGTATCGGGATTTTCTAGCTTTTGGCGACCGGGAATATTCAAATCACCGACTAAGAAGCTAAGTTCCGCGTCTAGCTCTTTTTTGACCCGCTTAGTCTCAATCCATTGCTGGAATTTAAGAATTAGTAGTCCTGTTTTTTGTGTAAAGTATACCTTGGTTTTTTCCTTCTCTTTTCCTAGGATTGTATTAAAGGAATACAATACAGAGCTGCCGCTATCGTTCTCCATCATTTCTCTGGTCAAGATTAGCTTATATTTGAACAGCTCGCGGAGGTCTAGAGATTTAGGCATGCTTTCATGGAGCGGGTCGGCAGCGTACATCGGAAAGCTGATTTTAAGCGTTTCGTAAAAGCGAGACTTCTCGTCCGAAGTCACTTTTGATGCTATTTCAAGCATTGATTTGAAAAGATTAGTATCTTCTGAAGAAAGATGTACATACTCATTCTTTTTTTCCATGAGTTATATTTATTTAATGGGAAGGAACTGTGTATTGCCCATATCTTAGCTATTAGTGGTGATTTGTCAAGCTAGTGATTATGCTGCACATGAAATAAAAAACCTCCTAATAATAGGAGGTTGTATGCTCTTATGAGCTCAAATCAAATTCATCTAAGCCAAATAAGCCACTACCCATCTCATCATCATACTGCTTTGACGCATGTTTTCTTTGAGGAGATTTTTCTTTTTCATTCTTGCCATCAAATTCATTTAACTTGAAAGGTTTTTTTTGCAGTTTGTCATCTTCTGATTGAATTTTTGTTTTTTTCACAGGTTATTTTTTTATTGTTAATGGGCGGATGGGGAACATTAATGATTTCAGTATAAGAGATTATTTATGAGTAGGTCAATTATGTAATATTGACAAAAACTATTTTCCATGCTATGGTGCAGCCAATTACAAGCTGTTCTTTTAATAAGAAAAAGGAGAAAAATTGAAAAAATCTTTCAATAGCATGGTAGCGGCTTTTTGTATCCTATGCTGTCTCAGTGCCTGCACTGTTTCTAAGGAAACCAAGCTTGAAGTAGGTGAGTTGCTGACGGTCGAAGGCACAGTAACTAAGGTTGAGCATACTGATAGTGTCAGCGGCAAAGTGAATTCCGGATTTTCTGTTACCGGCGGGTTCCATACCAAGGGAATGGAAGGGACTTCTATGACAATGGACGATGACACTCAGAGTGTTCCGGAAAAATTCTTGGTCCATATCCAGATTCCTAATGGCAGTCTCGTCGTTGACAGGCGAGATCTGTTTGAGAAGCTGAAAGAAGGCGAAAAGCTTTTTGTCTCATACAGGGAAGAATATTTTGTGACGTATGATTATGACGATAAGGTGATAGCGAAAAGATTGAAGAGGCTAATATTCTTCGATGCCATCCCAAAATAAGTATTTTTTTAAGCCACACTTTTCGTGCGGCTTTTTTATTTTCGTGGTATAATAAGCCAATCAACAATTATTTTTTTAAGCTATGCCCGTCCAAGAAAAAAAAGTGTACGACGCCGACGTTGAAGCCAATAGGCTCTTCGCCGCCCTTTCCTATGCCTGGCTCCTTTGCCTGCTTCCGCTTGTTTTTCGACGTCACTCAAAGTTCGCCCAGTTCCATGCCAAGCAGGGCTTTGTTCTGCTGATCGTCGAGTTGATTCTCGGTCTCGTCATGTGGATTCCGGTTATTGGACAAGTCATCTTCCTTATAGTCCTCGTAATGTCTATTGTCGGCTTTATTAAAGCGTATAACGGGGAGCACTACAAAATGCCCTTTATTCACCAATGGAGCGAAAAATTAAAAATATAAAACCCTTATGAAATTCATCAAGTTCTATAACGAGCTCGGTATCAAGGATGTGCCGTCGGTCGGCGGTAAGAACGCTTCGCTCGGCGAGATGTTCCGGACGCTGACGGCAAAAAATATCCGCGTGCCGAACGGCTATGCGACGACGGCTGAAGCCTACCGCCATTTCTTCGCCGAAACTGGTTTGATGGATGAGATTAAGGGAATTTTGAAAGGACTTAACACGAGCAAGGTCGATGACCTTTCCCGCCGTTCCCTCAGAGTTCGTGAAGCGATCATCAAGGCTGAGTTTCCCGACCAGCTTAAGAAAGAGATTATTAAATCATACGACAAGCTTTCCAAATTATCCGGTACGAAGAACCTGCATGTTGCCGTGCGCTCTTCCGCCACTGCCGAAGACCTGCCGGACGCTTCGTTTGCCGGCCAGCAGGATACTTATCTCAACGTTTCTGGTCACGAAGCTTTATTGATCGCCGTCAAAAAGTGCATTGCCTCGCTGTTTACCACCCGTGCCATCTCATACCGTGTCGATAAGAAATTCGACCATTTTAAGATTGCCTTATCTGTCGGTATCCAGCGCATGATCCGCTCTGATATCGGCTCTTCCGGTGTCATGTTCTCGATCGACACCGAATCGGGTTTCAAGAACGTTGTGCTCATCAACTCGATCTACGGCCTGGGCGAGAATATCGTGCAGGGTAAGGTTAATCCGGACGAGTTCATGGTTTTCAAGCCGACCGGTCAGATCATTTACCGCCAGCGCGGCCGCAAGCGCATCAAGATGATTTACAACCCGGCCGGCGCCAAGGACGGCAAACCGGTTAAGGACGTTCCGGTGCCGGCTGATCAGCAGACCGAATATTCCGTGACTGACGCTCAGGTTAAAGAACTGGCCCGCGCCGCCATGATTATTGAAGAACACTACGGCCGGCCAATGGACATGGAATGGGCGGTCGACGGTCATGATAAGAAAGTCTATATCATCCAGGCCCGTCCGGAAACGATCCATAGCGTCCGCGACTATAGCATCATCGAAGAATTCAAAATTGCGGCTCATCCTGCCCCGATCGTCCGCGGCAAGAGCGTGGGCAGCAAGATCGGCGCCGGCGTCGCGCACCGCATCATGGACATCAAGGATATTTCTAAATTCAAGAAAGGCGAAGTGCTCGTTACTGACATGACTGATCCAGACTGGGAACCGATTATGAAAATCGCTTCCGCTATCGTCACGGACAAGGGCGGCCGCACCTGTCATGCCGCCATCGTCTCGCGTGAGCTCGGTATTCCCTGTGTCGTCGGAACGGAGAACGGTTCGAAGCTCATCCAGCCGGGCGATAAGATTACGGTGAGTTGCGCCGAAGGTGATGATGGCAACGTCTATCCGGGCATCGTCAAATACAGCGTCAAGAAGACCGACGTCAAGGCGCTCGGCCGGCCGAAGACTAAGATCATGATGAACATCGGTTCACCGGAACTGGCTTTTACTTCTTCCTTTATTCCGAACGACGGCGTCGGCCTGGCTCGTGAGGAATTCATCATCAATTCATATATCAAGATTCATCCGCTCGCTTTGCTTAACTACGACAAGATTACTGATAAGAAAGTTAAAAAGCAAATTGACGAGTTGACTGACGGCTATAAGGACAAGAAAGAATACTTCATCGACCGCTTGGCGCAGGGCGTCGCGCTCATCGCCGCCGCCTTTCATCCGAAGTCGGTTATTGTCCGTCTCTCAGACTTCAAATCTAACGAGTATGCTAACCTGATTGGCGGCACGGCCTACGAACCGGTTGAAGCAAATCCGATGATCGGTTGGCGCGGAGCGAGCCGTTATTACGACCCGAAATATCAGCCGGCCTTTGAACTGGAATGCCAGGCGCTCAAGCGCGTACGCGATGTCATGGGACTGACTAATCTCAAAATCATGATCCCGATCTGCCGCACGGTTGAAGAAGGCAAGCGCGTCATCGAGATCATGGGCAAGAATGGTCTGAAGCAAGGCAAGAATGGTTTGGAAATTTATGTCATGGCGGAAATTCCGGCCAACATCATCCTCGCCGAACAGTTCGCCAAGGTCTTTGACGGTTTCTCGATCGGTTCAAACGACCTGACGCAGCTGACCCTCGGTATCGACCGCGATGCCGGCAGCCTGCATGTCGCCGGCATGTCGAACGAAAAGAACGACGCGGTCAAATCGCTTATTACCTATCTCATCCAGACCGGCAAGCGCACGAAGACTAAGGTCGGCATCTGTGGCCAGGGTCCAAGCGACTTCCCGGAATTCGCCCGTTTCCTTGTTGAACAGGGGATTGACAGCATTTCGCTCAATCCCGATACCGTCATCCGGACGACAGTCGACATCCTCAAAACCGAAAAACGCCTGAAACGCTAGCGGTTGCCGGTCGGCCCGCCTTAGAGTATAATCCTTATACGTTCGGCTGCTCGGCGGTCGACGGCCTTAAGCCATTATTATGAAGCAATTTTTTCTCTTCGTCCTCGAAGCGGTTAAGATGATTATCATCTGTTTGGCAATTATCCTGCCTATCCGCTATTTCCTGGTACAGCCTTTCTATGTTAAGGGCGCGTCCATGGAACCGACGTATGTTGACCACAATTATTTGATGGTCGACGAAATCACGTACCGTTTCAAGGCACCCCAGCGCGGTGATGTCGTCGTCTTCCGTTATCCACGCGATCCGCAGGAATATTTCATTAAGCGTCTGATCGGTTTGCCGGGCGAGACCGTTTCCTTCGCGGATGGCGCGGTCTTTATTGCCGGAGCGGACGGTGAAGCAAAAAAGCTTGATGAATCGTATTTGCCAGCCGGCACGGAAACCTATCCGGTGTCTGAAGAGAAAGTGACGCTGGGCGCCAACCAGTATTTCTTCATGGGCGATAACCGTAACGGTTCAAAAGATTCACGTAGTTTCGGTCCTGTCGAAAAAAGCTTTATTATCGGCCGCGTGGTGCTGCGCGGCTGGCCGCTCGATCAGGCCGGTTTGACGAAGCGCCCTCTTTACAATTAAAACTACCTTATTTATACACATATGATGCGACACGCTCCTAAGAAAGCGCCGGTGCCCGCCCCGAAGACCGGCAAGAAGAATGAACCGCCGGCTCGCCTCAAGGGCATGAAGGATGTTTTGCCAGAGGAAAGCCGGTATTGGCGCTTGGTCAGCGATAAAGCGCTGCAGCTTGCCCGCGTGTACGATTTTGAGCGCCTGGAGACGCCCTTGCTTGAGTCTCTCGGCTTGTTTGAGAAGGCTCACGGCAAAACGAGCGATCTTATCGTTAAGGAAATATATTCCTTTGTTGACAAGGGCGGCGATCGTGTTGCCTTGCGTCCGCACGCCAAGGCGTCGATCGCCCGCGCCGTGCTCGAGCATAATTTAATTGACGAACTTAAGCCGATGGTTAAGACTTGTCTCCTCGGCCCTTCTTTCCGTTTTGACAAAATGCAGTCCGGCTGGTATCGGCAGCATGCCCAGTGGAACCTCGACATCATCGGTGAAGCCGGTCCGATCAGCGACGTTCAGCTTATTCTTATCGGCGCGAATTTCTTCCGCGAATTGCAGGTCGAAACTCAGGTCGAGATTAATAGCATGGGTGACGCCGAGTGTCAGGCGGCCTATAGTACCAAACTGGCGGAATACTACCGCGAGAAGACGAAGAAGCTGAAGCTGCCGATTGAACTTAAGAAGCAGATGGCTAAGAAGCCGCTTGAGGTTCTCTTGAGCGACGACGAGCGATTGGCGGAAATCAACGAAGAAGCTCCGCAGATCGTTGAGTTCCTCTCTGAAGAAGCCAAGAATAATTTCTTTACCGTCCTCGAGTACCTCGACGCGCTCGGCATCCCCTATAACCTTAATCCGAAACTTTTCGGCCGTTTCGATTATTATTCCGGTACGGTCTTTGAGTTTGTCACTCCGGAAGAAGAAGGGCGCAAGCAGCAGACCCTGGCAACAGGTGGCCATTACCCCGGCCTCTTCGATCGTCTCTTTGGCCGCGTTATCCCATCGGTCGGATTGACGGTTGGTCTCGATCGTACCGTCGCCCGTATCCGCAGCTTGAACCTGCCGCTCGACGGTCAGGGAGGCAGCGATATTTATCTCGCCCAGCTCGGCGATCCGGCCCGCCAGAAAGCCATGGTTCTCTTTGAGGAACTGCGCCGCGCCGGTTTCAAGGTCAGTCAGGGCTTCCTGCATAACGGCTTGAAGCGCCAGCTTGAAGAAGCGCAAAAGATGAATGTCCGCTATACGCTCGTTCTCGGCCAGAAGGAAATGATGGACGGTACGATTATTATTCGCGACATGGAATCGGGCGCCCAGGAAGTGGTTGACGCCAAGAAGGTTATTCATGAACTGGAAAAGCGGCTCAAGCCGGCTAAGTAAGCGGCCCTCCGAACACGCCTATTCAAAGCGGCTCCTTCCGGAGCCGCTTTTGCTTGCTCGGAAAGAAAAAGTATGATGAAATGAAGAACGTCGTTCTTTTTGAAAAATAAAAATATAGCCATTGAGAAAAACTATCCTAGCGCTGTGGGCGCTTCTTTTAATTTCCGCCTGCGGGCGGGTGCCGCCAACGTCGGAGTTCACAAAAGGGTACGTCGTGAATGACCAGAGCGAGCCGATTGCCCTCGATTCGTTAGTAGCGGCGTCCTATTATAGTGATCTGGATACCAAGTATATTTCTCTGCTAGCTGCTTCGGCCGATTTTTTTGATAGTCAGGAGAATGCCGTGACCATGCCCGCCAAGGGGCAATGGGCCGTAATTAATCAGGTCCGTTATCGCTATTCTATCCAGAAGACCCGTTATGAGCAGGTTTCCTGGATTGAGTTTCGGGTGGTTGATCCGGAACGGGGGATAGAGGAAATTTTTCATTTTTCCTACCCGGTCAAAGCGCGTTGCGGCAGTATCAGATATCGTTTTTCAGCGGCAACATATCGAGCGCTGCCCAGTCAGTCAGAAATTATAAACCGCTTTGACTGGCTGGTAAGTATTATGAGCCAAATTGATAATGCCTCAATTCGAGTTGACGGGTAATCGTTATTTTTCCGGCAAGACAATGTCTTGTCGGTTTTTTTACTCAGCAAAGCTAAAATGAGCTAATATTAAAGTATAATAACGCTAAGATATTGACTTTTTATGAAATATGTGATATAATAGAAGTTATTGATCTTTGACAAGCTTTGGGTTGATTTAGTAAAGCAGCGTGGAAATCGCATGGTTTCTAGGCTCATTTACTGAATTAAACCTAAAATTAATGAAAAGAAGCATTTGTATATTAGTTATCGTTATAGTCTGCGTTATCTTGCAATCAGGCTGCAGTTACTTCAAGTCTCCGGAAGGCGCAATACTTTCTTACACTCTTCTAAATGATGCGGAAAATCAAGAATTCCATCGAGCTTTAATAGAATGGGATAGTACTGTGAGAAGTTTCCAGCATGTAGATGATGGTTCGTCATTGCTGCTTATCAATAACCGCAATATCGTGAGTTATCGCATTACCATTACTAATAACGATAGCCTTCATAAAATAGATTTTTACATGGGTGGAAGCGGTGATACGTATCATCATGAGAGCGGCATAGAATATTCCTATTGCCTTGACAAGAAAAGCGGAAAGGGAAGAATATGGCAAACAAATTATTTTCTTCCCAGGCTTTCTGAAGGTTATGAATATATTCCGAACCTCACTACAAGAGATTATGGAAATTGTATTCCGATAGGTGCAGTCAGTTTCAAGGGTTGGGTAATATATAGAGTCTCAAGAACGATTGAGCTTGAGCAAGAATCTGTCGAAAAAAAGAATTTATAAAAGTTATATGCAAGTTTTATTCCCTAGACAACAATCTAGGGTTTTTGCTTTTCTGGGTTAATAATTGACATATCCCCCTAAATACGCTACACTCCGAGAGTCGATATTTACTCTAAATTCTAGAAAGGCAGGTGACCGCATGGTAGAATTCAAACGGAAAAAGGGAGAAACCTTCGAAGGTTTCCTGCGCCGCTTCAACAAGCGTTTGCAGCAGAGCGGCAATCTCATGCAGGCCCGTAAGAACCGTTACCACCGCAAGGACCAGAACGAGCATCAGAAAAAGACGAGTGCCTTAATCGGCCTCGAGCTCCGCTCGAAAAAGGAATACATGCGCCGTACCGGCAAGTTCAAAGACGAAGCCATGGGACGCTGGTAAGCTCCTATCCGTCTTTAAAAGAACCCCCTTCGGAGGGTTCTTTTGTTAATCCTTAAATCCCGGAATAAAGCGCTTGAGAGAGCCGAGGCGGGAGCGCTTGGCGTACTGTTTTATCTTTTCGCGGGCGCGGCGCGTTTTAACGAATTTGAGCCAGTCATAGTTGGGGCCGGCGCGATGCGGGTCGATGACGATTTCGACGACGTCGCCGTTGCGCAGCTGGCTGTCGAGAGCGGCATGCTGGTTGTTGACGCGGGCGGAGACGGCCTTGTTGCCGACATCGCTATGGACCGAATAGGCGAAGTCGACCGGCGTGGCGCCGTTCGGCAGGTCCTGGACGTCGCCCTTGGGCGTGAAAACGAAAATACGATCCTGGAAGATATGGAATTTCATCTCCTTGATGAAATCGCGGCTCGAGGTCGCTTCGCGCTGGATGTCCATAATTTCCTGGACCCATTTCGGCATCTTTTCTTTTTCATCGCCCTTGAGCTGTTTGTAGTACCAATGGGCGGAAATACCAAACTGGGCTTCTTCGTGCATTTCGCGGGTGCGGATCTGGAATTCGGTCGGGTGGCCGTCTGGGCCGTAGATGGTGGTGTGGATGCTGCGATAGCCGTTTGGCTTAGGTACGGCGATATAGTCTTTGAAATGGCTATAATTCGGGCGCCAGGTGGCATGGATAATGCCAAGGACTTTGTAACAGTCGGCGACGGTCGGGACGATAATGCGCAAAGCAAAGACATCGTAAATCTCGTCGAAGCTGCGATCCTTCAACTGCATTTTTTGCCAGATGCTGTAGAGATGCTTGAAGCGGCCGTCAACTTCGTGCGGGATGCCTTCTTCATCAAGCTTGGCGGCGATGATGTGTTTCATGCCGGCGATATATTGCTTGAGCTCGGTCTTCTTTTCGATCTCGTAGGTGTATTCAAGCTTGCGATATTCTTCAGGATAAAGATATTTGAAGCAGATGTCTTCCATCTGCCATTTGAGGCTGGAGATACCAAGGAGACCGGCAATCGGCGCATAAATCTCCAGCGTTTCCTGGGCGATGCGACGCTGTTTTTCCGGCGGGAGGCCGTCGAGCGTGCGCAGGTTGTGCAGACGGTCGGCGAATTTTATGAGAATGACGCGTAAGTCTTCGGCCATGGCTAAAAACATTTTGCGCAGGCTTTCGCGGTAGCGGGCGATGCCGCGATACTTGATTTTTGAAAGCTTGGTAATACCCTCGACGAGCCGGGCGACTTCGTCGCCGAATTCAGTTCGTACGTCTTCAAGCGTCTTGGTCGTATCTTCCGGAACGTCATGTAAAAGCCCGGCGACAATCGAAGGGATGTCGGCACGAATCTGGGCGAGGATAAAGGCGGTGTGCAAAGGGTGCTGGATATACGGTTCGCCGGTTTTGCGCTTTTGATCGCCATGCGCCGCTTCGGCAAAATGGTAGGCGCGGCGCAATACTTCCAGATCCGCTCCCGGATGGCTTTTTTCTGCCTGGTTGACGATCTGGTCGATAGTCATCGATTGCACAAGTTAAAATGTATATGGTATTATGATTATAAAAGTAACGCTCCGGCAAGTCAAAAAAACTTCCCATGTCCCTCTTTACGAAATCTTCGAAAAAACGTCTTTTTCTTTCTCTGATAACAGTACTCGCTGTGGCGTTTTTTGCGTACGACGTCCATGCCCAGACCCTTAATACCGGTTTGCAATTCGGCGCGCAGATCGGTCTCGGTAATCAGGACATTCGCGTTACTATCGCCAAGATTATCCGTATCATTCTCGGCTTCCTTGGTATCATTGCGGTTGGTCTGACTATGTATGCCGGCTTCCTCTGGATGACGGCTAAGGGAAATGAAGAGCAAATTGAAAAGGCCAAAGGCTTCCTGAAGAACGCTGCTATCGGACTGGCAATTATTCTCTCCTCCTTCGCCATTGTTTCTTTCATTCTCAGCCGCTTGTTGCTGGCGACTACTGGAGGTTTCGGTAATAACAACGGCAATGGCGGCAATAGCGGCTCCGGCGGTCTAAGCGGTCTAGGTAACGGTATTGTTAAGTCAGTATATCCTGAACCGTTCCAGGAGAACGTGCCGATGAATACTAGTATTATCGTAACCTTCCGTGAGGCGATGCGCGCTTCGAGCCTCTGCGTGACTGTCAACGGCGACAAATGTGCGCCGGGCTCGAAGATGAAGACGGGAAGCGTGAAGATTTACCAGACGGCGGTCGGCGACGGCGTACGTAATGTTAAGGATGCGGTAGTTAGTTCTCTAGATAATAAGACTTTTGTGTTTAAGCCCGCACCATCAAATTACCTTGGCTCGCCGACTGAGTTCCTTGATTATACTGTTAACTTGACGCGTGATATCAAAAAGGCTAATGGCGACCCGGCCTTCTCGCTGACAGATTTTCGCTGGTCCTTCAAGACAGGTAAGGGAATGGATACAGAATCACCTATAATTCTTCAGGTCGCTAAGGGTGGCATTTATCCGCCGGCTGATAATGAAGCTGATACCGTGAGCGGCGCGACTCCGGCCGTAGCTGCCACCGGCACTATTAAAGTAATGGCACGTCCAAATGAAGCGTTGACGGCTGACGCTAAATTGTTCCGCACGAGCCCGAATGGCGGAGCGCTTGGCGCCAGCGTTCAGGGGACCAATACCTGTCTTTCTCAGGATATTACCTTCTCGATTGCTACTCAGGGTAACGGCGTAAAGGCGATTGTGGCCTACGGAAATTCTACCTACGATTCGGGAGAGCTGCCGGTTATCAATAGTCGGATTAATCTTGGCCCTTGTAATCTGGTAGTTGTCTTTGATCCATTGCCGGCAGTCGGAAGCGCCTGGCGTTTAAAGGTTGTAAAAGCGCGCGCGGCCGATACGTTGACTGTTGGTGCCAAAACCTATCAGTTTGTAACGAGCACTCCGCAAGGCAATCAGATTCTGATTGGGGCTACGAATCAGGCAACCGCGGCCAATATAGACGACGCCATAAACAGTACGACTAATATCAACCCAGACGTGAGCGCCACGGTTCAAAAAGAAGTCGTCACGGTAAAGGCTAAGGTGGCGGGCGCGGGAGGTTCCAACATAGAATTATCGGCCGTGAGCGGGGGACTAACGGTAACCCGCATGAGCGGCGGTAGCGATCGCACGGTTACGTTTACCGTCAAAGGCAAGCGCGACCAGCCAAAGAACAGTGTCATTCAAATCAATTTTAGCGAAGCGATTAACCCGCTGACGCTTTCCGGAACGAGTCGTGATGTTGCGCCTTTCCTGCGCGTTATTAATTCTGATAAGCCCAATGCCGGCAACGGCGCCGGCTGTGCTCAGGACAGCGATTGCCGATCTTTCCGTTGCCTTATACAGGGACAAGCCGGTACGTGCCAGGGAGATGAGCTGGCCGGAACCTTCCAGGTTTCCAACCAGTACAAGACGGCTGAATTTATTTCTGATATCAAGTGCGGCGTCAACGGCTGCGGCGAGAATATCTATTGTTTGCCGCCTAATGCTAATTTGCGTGTTGAAGCCTTTGCAGCCACGTTGAAGCGCTGTACGAGTGCGGCGGATTGTACGGCGCCTTTCTCTGCTTGTACTAATAATGTCTGCCGTGATCCGGTCAAAAATCAGAACCTAGGAACGGCCTCACAGTTGGACGGTATCGTCGACGCAGCGGATAACTCGCTGGACGGCAACCGCAATACCGATCCGCAGGGCAAGGCCAGTGTCTTTAATGAGAATGACGATCCGGCTGATGTTCCCGCTGGCGACAATTATCGTTGGTCCTTCTGGACAAACGATAAGCTTGACCTCACTCCGCCTCGACTGAAGATTCCTTCAATCCCAAATAAGACCAGCGGCGCGCCTTTGTCTGGATTCTACACCTTGCCTTTCACGAAGGTCATGATGTCGGCTAGTCTCTCGACCGGTTCCGTAG
>CAZFYY010000025.1:0-16680 GCA_964523425.1 uncultured Gammaproteobacteria bacterium | reverse complement strand
GAGGATGTCCTGAGCTTCATCGTCTTCGCTGCGCAGGTAATGGACGTCATTCGTTACAATCATCGGCAGATTCATCTCACGGGCGATTGGAATAAGCAGCTCGTTCAGCTTTATCTGATCGGGAATTTCCGGATGGTCCTGCAGTTCGATATAAAAATTTCCTTCGCCAAACAAGGCAACATACTGCTTAATCTTCTCGATCGCCAAATCTCTTTTGTCGGCCATAAGCAGGCGCGGAATCTCGCCGGCCAAGCAAGAACTCGTGGCGATGACCCCGTCGCTGTGCTGCCGCAGCACTTCCCAGTCGATGCGCGGCTTGTAATAGAAGCCTTCGGTATGGGCGATCGACGTCAGTTTGACCAGGTTATGGTAGCCGACGTTGTTCTTGGCGAGCAGAACAAGGTGGTAATAGTTTCGTTCGCCCGGGCGGATGGTCCGGTCATGGCGCGAGCCGGGCGTGATGTAGGCCTCGACACCGATGATCGGCTTAATTCCCTCTTTCTTGCATTTCTCATAAAACTCGATGGCGCCATACATGACGCCGTGGTCGGTTAACGCCACGGCCGGCGCGCCATCGGCCTTGGCGGATTCGACTAGGTCATCGATCTTGGTCAGACCGTCGAGCAGCGAATAGTGGCTATGGACATGGAGGTGGACGAAGGCCATAAGGAAGGTTGAAGATACTCTATTCTAACATGGCACGGGAGCTCGGGCAAACCACTCACTATTAGCTCGATTTTTTGTCCAATCCTTGGTTTTATTGACAAAATCTATCAGATATACTAAAAATACTATTCACCGTACCCTAACAATTTATTTGCAAACAAACCCCTATATAGTATATGGAGAATAAAGAAACCGTCGATGGAAAACCACCCATCGTTATCGAGCCGATGGGACTCGATGCGCTTTTCGAGGAACTTTTTTCCTGCGCAAAAGAACTTGATACGATGAGTCTCAGATTCGCTGACCACCCCAAGCTGCGCAATCTTATGAAAGACCATTTCCCGAACTTCAGCGCCACTCCAGAGAAGGAGATGCCTGATAAAGGAGAATGGAGAAGAATTTTCTTTCGCGGCACTCTCGTCATTTCATCTAAACAACATGGCCAACTGCCGGAAGATGAATGGAAAAAGCACTCGCTTCTCCTGACTTTCTGGAACAACCACAGCGTCAGCGCCGTACCTGCCTATGAAAACAACGGTAACTTCTTCAAATTTGAAGAATGGCAGGCCAAAACATACACGAGGTTTTTCAAGTTCCTCCAAAAATACCTCAAGGAACAGGGCTGCTACAAACAAAAAATCTATACCTGAAAGCCAGTAGACTACCCCATTACATAGTAAACAACCCGGATGAATAATCGTCCGGTTTTTTTATACAAAAAGACGCCCCGGCGAGGCGTCTTAACTATATGCTGCCCGTAGGCATCTTAACGATCAACCGGTCGCAAGGAATTAAAGATTGAATCAGCCAGCTCCCCGTCAGCCGTCGCCTGGTTCACCGTAATGGAATGCCCCTTACCAAGCGCATTCCAACAGCTCGTAAAGCTAAAACCAGGATGCGGACCGTCAACCGTCTGTCCGCGATACGTTTCAAGTCCCAACACCATGACCTGGCGCGGACTCTTTATTAATGTCCGACAATCAATTCCCGCAGCGGATTGGCCCGCCTCAATAATATATTCGCCTGGCTGCAATGCCTTATCGGCGTCCGTACGACCAATCTCCAGGTTATCAATGCGCGCCCCGTCATTTGAGCCTAAACGGACCTTGCCGTCCGTCGGATAGCGAAAGGAGAAATCCAGACTATTCTGCGTATGCGTTTTCCAGGCGACCGGAGATTCTTCCGGGAAGCGGAATGATTCAAGGATATGGCGTTCAGTTTCGTTGAGCGCGTCATCGCCATAAAAGATCAAGACATAGTAGGTTCCCGGCACGGCCTCAACGCCGTAAGCGATAAACGGCTCCGAACAGCCCGGTCCATCGCAATAACCGCGCGGTGCCTTAAAAATAGCCGCCGTCCGCTCGCCCATCATCGCCTGGCCAGACTGTTCAAAATCGAGATAGATAAAATCCTTAAATGGAATAAGGGTTTTGGATTGCCGGCCATTGATCTCCTGGTAGATATACTGATCATCTTTCACTTCAAGATTAAAAATCGTCTTGGCGGAAACGAATCGCCCGTCGCGAACCGTATCAGCCGGAATCGACATCTCATACCCCAATTCGGCATCGCGGTATGTCCGCCAATCAGTCGAGGCCGGGGCAGTAAGCTGCTCTGGAGTGGCTGTGTCAGTTACGACTGGCGACGATTCAGGCACAAGCGTCGAACCGGAAGGAGCCTGTCGATCGCTCAGCGCGAGATAAGCGATCACGCCCAGTAGAATAATAACAATGATTCCGAAAATGATTTTTGTTTGGCGATTATTCATAGCAGAGTACTTAGGCGGCAACACCGCGTATGCGCTAAGCCTACTACCCGGCTCACGGACAGTCAAGCGAATGAACTGGGTTAAGCGAATAAAAAAACCCGGACTTTTTCAAGTCCGAGCTATAATTGTACATAGTAATTATTTTACTAACATCATTTTTTTTGTTGCAGAGTACTCGCTGCTTTCCAGTCTATAAAAATATACCCCGCTTGCCAGTGAGCTGCCATCGAATGTTTCAGTGTAGCTGCCAGCATTTTTATAACCGTTAACCAGAACCTTCACTTCATGTCCCGCAGCATCGAAGACGCTGAGACGAAGATGGCTGTTTTTTGCCACCGTAAAGGATATGGAAGTACTGGGATTAAATGGATTAGGATAATTCTGTTTTAAAGCATATTCCTGCGGAACAATCAACTGAGAAGTAACTCCAGTTACTGTATATGTATTTTTAGCAACATGTCCGTCATCTGAAAGTGCATATGCCGAAATACCGTTTCCGCACACAGAAATGAAAGATATATCAGACGCTTCAAATACTTGTTGCCAATGTTGACCGCCGTCAAGTGATGAGTAGATTCTTCCTTTGGTATTTGTTTGCTGCGGATTACTAGCGCTACCAACAGCAAAACCGACAATACCCTCAAAGGCAAGGTCATTGATTGTACCATCCAAAGAACTATCTAAGGAAACAGCAGTCCAGGTTGATCCCTGGTCAGCTGACCAACTTATACCAGCGGACAGATATTCTCCGTCCCATTTTCTGCCGGCGATAATAAGTCTATTGCCAACATATGAAGCATTGGTATTGCCAATGAGGTTGTCTGACCTTAGAGTGCTAGACCATTGCCCAGCAGCGTTTTTAATAGTGACTTCATATTGTCCGAATACAAACGCCTTGCCCTGCGCATCGGTTAAACATCCGTTTAATCCATTTTCATCTTGACCAATGTAATAACCTGACCATGAAAGGCCGTCAGAACTTTGCAGTACTCCGCAAAAAGTGTCTGTCGATGTATACAGGACAAATATCTGGCTGCCCATACCTACGCAAATTCTCTTTAAGGAGATACTATCATTAGCTGTATGAATCAGGAACCAACTCATTCCTGCATTATTTGATTTAAAGATATTGTGTGCGCTGATTGCATAACCAACCTGCGGACTAATGAACTTTACATCTTTAATGCCAAGTATGCTGCTTGTTTTCATCCAGGTAGAACTCTGGTCTAAACTTCTCCATATTCCTTCATCACCAGCCGCTACAATCACTGATTCATTATATGAAGCGATTGCCGATGGGTGATAGAGCCCCTCAGGTGAATTAATCATATTCCAGCCTGCATGGGCAGAGAATGGTACTAATACAAAGAAGCAAAGTGCCAGTAATGAGCTATAAATATTCTTCATGTATATGAAGCCCTCCTTTCAAGGGTACTTTGATGTTCGATTTTAAATGTATCTGCCTTTTTGGGCATTAATAGATTATATCATATTTAGTAAGTTTTGTCAATATATCCAGAATATATACTCTAAAATAAGCCAAAAATAGCAATATATTGACACTCTCCCCTTTTTTCCCTATACTAATTAGGCCTTTATCTAAGACACCCTCCGCCTGGGAAGCGGAAACCTAACCATTAACCTCTATGGCTCATAAAAAAGCCGGCGGTAGTACAGCCTTAGGCCGAGACAGCCGCAGCCAACGCCTGGGCGTCAAGCGCCAGCATGGCCAGATTGCCCAGCCCGGCAGCATCCTCATCCGCCAGCGCGGTACGAAATACCAGCCTGGTCCGAACGTCAAAGTCGGCAAAGATGATACGCTCTACGCCGTGGCCGATGGCATCGTTCGTTTCTCTTCCAAGAAACTCTTGAAGTATAACGGACGCCTCAAGCAGTCAACCGTCGTCAGCGTTATGCCAGCGACCGAGACTCCGGCCAAAGAATAACACTATTCGCGAAACGCCTCCCCTGCGGGAGGCGTTTTTGTATATAGAAAATGAAACACAGCTCGATCACTCTGCCAGCACGCGGTCGACAGCCGCAGTAACCGCCGTGACCGGTATACTTCTCAGACAAGGAGCGGTTTCGCCGGAAGACAATCCACGCAGACAGGCCCAGTTGTCATGTAGACAGGGAGCAGCGGCATCGAACACGGCGATCTGCTTCTGCGAATCGGCCGGCGGAAAGAACCGTCCCTGATGTCCCCCGCCCATAATGCACACCGCCGGACAGCCAACCGCCGACGCGATATGAATCGGGCCACTTTCATTGCCGACACAGAGCACCGCCTGCTCCAATATCGCGCCCAAAACAAAAACGTCTACCTGGCCGCACAAATCGCCAATCTCTGTCCGGGCATGACGCTTAATTTCCTGAAACAAACTTCCCTCCGCGGCCGTCCCGCACACAGCCACCGACAATCCCTTCTGGCTAAGGTGGTCAGCCACGGCGGCAAAACGCTCTAATGGCCAGATGCGGTGCGGCGAACCTGCTCCGGGCGCCATTATAATAAATTTTCCCGGAATAAGACCGAGACGCGCTAACAACTCGGCGGCCGCTGTTCGGTCCTTTTCGCACAGAGGAAAACGAAGCAAGGGTATTTCCCGAGACGCGTTACAGAAGAGCGCCGGCAACAAAGCATTACGCTCCGCTTCCCGCTCTACCCTATCCGGACTTACCAGAAGACTGGTATAACCGGAATCATACCGGCGAGAAATCCTACCTGGCAGGAGCCCGACTTGCCGACGCCAGCCCAGACGCTGAACAGCGCCGCTTGCCGCGACGAGCGTATCGGCAATGGAATCGCGCGAAAAGGCCGGCGCAATAGCCCGTCTAAAACCACGCTGGCGCAATTGCCGCAAAAACCTCAATTTGTAGAAAAAGTTTGCATTAAAACGATGGCGATCAACGGTTAGCACTTCTAAGTAAGGGAAGCCACGCTCCGGCAAGCCAAGAGCCAGCTCCGCCGCCGCCTCGCTGACAACCAACGTTACGCCCGCCTCCCCGTCTGCCTTATAGAGCATTTCTAGCGCCGGCAAAAAAAGAATAAGATCGCCGAGGTTATCGCTGCGGACTACGACGCAGCGATTTTGCTGTCGAGCGGTTGGCGTGGAGAGCGAGTCGTGCGCAGTCCGACCAACAAAACTCAAGGCCAGGGCATTGAGCAGGTATTTTAGAAACTCTTTCATAGCTAGCGCGCTTTCATCTTAACTTCAAAACTAAAGACCTGTGGGCTCGGCTTATGAAAAGAGCTGGCCGTCGCCTTATTCCAAAATGCCAGGCGCCAGCGGTACAGCCCAAGCAGCAGTCGGCGCAACCCGGCACGCCAGGCCGACAAGCCGGCCGTGGCATCGGCATCAATCAACTCAATTTCTTTAAAGCCCGCCGCTTGGAGCACATACGACAAACTGCCAGCCGTAAAAAGCGTGGAATGTGTAAAATCCTCATAGGCCCAATAACAGCCCGTCGCTGACTGCCCATTCGGCACCATAAGAAAAAGACTGCCACCCGGTTTTAACAAGTCTTCTTTTATTTTCCGGAGCGTCGGTATGATGACCGGCTTATCAATATGCTCCAGCACATGACTCATGATTACCATATCAAAGCGCTGTGTTGGAACCTCCTCGAGATAATCAGCAATCGAGGCGAGCTTGACGGACAGCCCTGCTTTCTGACACCAGGCAATCGCCTCCTGCGCCTGATCGACGCCAACGAGGTTTGCGTACCCGGCCTTTTTCAAGCCCTGGAGGATACGCCCAAAACCACAGCCCAAATCGCAAATTGCCACGTTCTTATCTACCGGCAGGGCGTTATACAAATAGGCCGGTAATTCGGCGTTTTCCCTTGAAAAATCACTCACCCCGCGCAGAGCGAAATAACTATCGGCCTGAGCCTTACTCTCATTCATAGTGATGCATTAGATATAGAAGCGACTTTATATAGTATACTATAGCTATGGACAAGCCCGCCAATTACCCCCGCAAACCCCTCATAAGCGTTATAACCTGCACGAAAAACAGTGCCCGTTATCTGCCTGATTGCCTAGCTTCCCTGGCCAATCAGACGTACCCGAATATCGAACATATTATCATCGACGCCGCTTCGACTGACGAAACGCTTGATATAATCGCTCAGCGTGCTCCCCGCGCCCTGGTTTATCAGCAGGCAGGCAAAGGCCTCTATGCTGCCCTGAACGAAGGGCTCACCCGAGCCAACGGAGATGTTATCGGGTTCCTGCATTCCGATGACCTATTGGCGGATGAACACTGCCTGGAGCGGGTCGCGGCTGCCTTCCAAAAAGAAAAAGAGCTGAGTTTCTTCTGCTCTCGCATGGAAGTGTTTGATGAAAAAACAAACGAGAATTTCGCTGTTCTTGGCGCACCGCCGCACGCACCCACCTGGCAGGAATGGCTGTACAGTTCAAACTACTACGCGCACCCGACTTATTACTGCACACGCGAAACAATCCGGCGCGTCGGAACCTACGACGAAAGCTTCCGGATAGCCGCCGACGTCGACTGGCTCATACGGCTGGAGAAACTCAAACTCCCCTTCTATTTTGATCCCGTACCACTTATTCGTTTTCGTTCCACACATGGCGTCAGCGCCAGACATCATATTCTGGCCCTGCGCGAAGAATGGATTATCAGAAAGAAAAACGATCAGGGCACTCCCTTGATCGCCTTAGCCTACGGCTGGCACTTCACGCGTCGTGTTCTCCGCCTAGCACTTGAAAAACTTGGCCTTAGCCGAGCAATACGGGGCGGACGAAAACTTATTAGCTTCTTTTCCACTAAAAACTAGGTAGCGAAATCTTACCAGGCATGGAGCATGACGGGCGCACCAGCAGAATCTTCGAGGCCCTTTGTTAGAAGATTGTAACCAGGATGAATTTCACGCAAAAAGTTTTTTATTCGGTCGGCGTGATCAGCCTTATGGTAGGTGGTGATGGCGATGCGCGGACGATTAACACGAATCGTTTCCTTCGCCCCCGCAAGCATCTCAAGCTCATATCCTTCCAGATCGGCTTTCAAGTAGGTTAGAGCCTTTTTTTGATGAAAGAACATATCATCAATCGTCGTAATTTTCACTGCCGTACCAGTTGGCTCGACAGATATGGCGGACAAAATGCCACTCTCGCTCAAATAAGACGCACCTGATGTGGCGCCTAACGCCCAGGGAACAATTTCAACATTCCCGACCGTCTCAAAGGTTTTACGCAGGGACACGATAAAAAGCGGCAGCGGCTCGATGGCGTAGACCTTGCGGCAGTGCGCTGCTGCCTTGAGACTAAATAGTCCTTCGGCTGCGCCGCAATCGGCGACAATATCGTCAGGCCGAAGGGCAGTTTGCTGAATTTCGTAATAATGCCATTCATCAGGGCGAAAGATTTCGGAAATCACCTGATAGACATGACCCAGGCCGGCGGCCTTGGGGTAGTAAAGAGGTAAGGCCAAACCCTTAAGCTTAAGGCGATAATCGTCCCCATCTTCTTCGATTCCCTCGATAAATTTCTGAGCCTTGGACCGCGACAGAGGCGCGAAGAGGTGACGGCTTAATTCAGCAAAGCCGACGCCATGGCGACGGCCTGCAATCCACTGCTTTAAAAGATTAAAGCGCCGGGCATAAATCATATATATTATTTCTGAGCCGGGCCGCCGTACCCCATCAGCTCTTTTTTCTTGGCGATAAGCTCGGCAACAAAGACTCGCGCAGCTTTGCTTTGAGAGTAAAACTTCCGCATCATGACAACAATTGCCTTATCATCACCCGGTGTCAGCCCCTTAAAAATCCGGTTTTTGTACAAACCAACCAGATATCTTTCATACTTTACCCTGCCTGGGTGATCCTTAAAAGATGGTAACTTGGAAGGTATTTCCAGAAACTTTAGAGAATATCTCGGACCAAAAAAATTTTTAAAAAGCCATTTAGTACGCCAACCATGTCCCAAAGTTGTTACTGCTAAAACATTCTTCCAAGCTGTGTGCTTCCGAACAATCTGTTTGGCATAATAAATATTGCCAATAGTATCGCGCGACCGTTCTTCCTTGTGTATGAGGTGCGGTGCCACCCCTGCCTTCACTAGATTGTGGCGCATTACCTCAGCCTCCGAATACTTTAATTTTTTCTTTGCCCAGAAGCTCTGTCCCCCACAGACGATAATCGGGATATCTTGAAATTTTTCCAATCGCATTACAAAACCCTCCAACCTCTCCTTTGTGTACAAGATAGGCTTTAGAGTATTAGCCACTCCTCCTAACATGATGATAACATCCGGCTTCATCAAAGTTATTTCTTTTCCTTCAAGCACGCCTTAATAAAATCAACAAACAGCGGGTGCGGATCAAGCGGACGGGAAATATATTCCGGATGGAACTGCGTTCCGACGAAGAAAGGGTGATTTTTTATTTCAATCGCCTCGACAATGCTGCCGTCTGGCGAAGTGCCGGCAATGACTAATCCCTGACTCTCAAGCTGCTCGCGATACTCGGGATTGAATTCGTAGCGATGACGATGGCGTTCGGAAACTATTCCCTTCTTATCCATTTTCTTGGCATACGCTTTCGCCAGACGCGTTCCTGGCGTGACCTTGCACGGCCAGCCGCCGAGACGAATTGTGCCGCCGTAATGGCCCTCGCGTAAGTTTTTTTTCTGCGCTTCCATTACGTCAATAACCGGATACGGAGTCTTGGCATTAGCTTCGCGGCTATGCGCGCCCTTCAGGCCGGCGACATTCCGGGCAAACTCAACGACGGCCATCTGCATGCCGTAACAAAGCCCAAAGTACGGCACGCCGCTCTCGCGGCAATACTGGATAGCTTTTATCTTGCCCTCACTGCCGCGGCTGCCCCAGCCCTGCGGTACAATAATGCCGGCAAATTTTTTCAGAAGTCTCGTCCCCTGCTTTTCAACCTCTTCGGCGGAAAGCCAATGAATGTTCACTTTCACCCGATTGGCGGCGCCGGCATGCTTGACCGCTTCCAGAACGGAAATATACGAATCGGTCATCGTATAATCCCCCGATTGAAAATATTTGCCGACGATGGCGATGTCAACCGCACCCGTCTGCGATTTTGTCTGGCGAATCATCTTTTTCCAATCACCCATCATATCGCGGCGCGGCTTGAGACTGAACTTCTTCAGGATGCGTTCACCGAGCTTATCCTTGTCAAAATTAACCGGTACGTCATAAATAGACTCGATATCCGGCGCCGGAATAACATCTTCCGGGCTAATATTGCAGTTAACGGCTATTTTTTCGCGACGCGGCTGATCCAAGGCGCTGCCGGAACGGGCAATGATAAAATCAGGCTGGATGCCGGCTGAGTTAAGAGAGCGGATGGCATACTGAGTCGGCTTGGTCTTCATCTCGCTGGAGTTAGACGGAACCGGCAGATAGCTCACCATAACAAAAACAACATCATGCCCGTACGTTAACTTCATCATGCGGGCCGCTTCGAGGAAAAGTAAATTTTGATATTCTCCGACCGTTCCGCCGATTTCGATAATCATAATCTCTGCCTTGCTCTTATCAACCGCTTTTTCAATCCGATCTTTGATTTCAAGCGGGATATGCGGCACGACTTCGACGCACTTGCCGCCATACCCGAGATTGCGTTCGCGCTCAATAACCGACTGGTAAACGCGGCCCGTCGTCATGTAGTTCTCCTTGTAGATATTGGTATTCAAAAAACGTTCGTAGTTGCCAATATCCTGGTCTGTTTCATCGCCGTCTTCGGTCACAAACACTTCGCCATGTTCGATCGGGTTCATCGTGCCGGCATCGACATTGATATACGGATCAATTTTCAAGGCGCTGACGCGAAAGCCTTTACCGATGAGCAATCGACCGATGCTGGCCGCTGCCACTCCTTTGCCCACGCCCGACATGACGCCGCCGACAACAAAAATATATTTAGCGGACTTGTGGGACGGAAGGGACTTGGACATAACGTTAATTTAAGAAAAATGAATGAGATGAAGATACCAGTCAATCAAATTATTGCCATACAATGCGGCCGCTAGTGCGCCGATACAAAGAAATACGCCGAGCGGCAGCCGAGAGCCCCACTCTTTCTTACCGGCGGCTATCAAAATCACGCCCACCGGGGCGCCGACCGCATACGCCGCCATCAGCGCCGGCAAGATAAGAGGCCAACCCAAGGCGGATCCGAGCAGAAAGCCCAGACGGATATCTCCGCCACCTATCCAGCGCCCCCGGGAAACAGCGTACTGAAGGAGAAAAAAACCAGTTCCTATTGTAGCAGAAAGCAGGAGGCTTGGCCACGAAGCCCCTAGGGCAATATTGAGAATAAAGAGGACTACGCCGGCCGGAATAACAATTTCATCAAAAATAAGATACCAGCGCATATCGCTTATAAAAACCGCTACCAGCGCAAAGGCGAATACCCAATCACGCAACAGCGTAAGCCACTGAGCCGCCAGCCAACCCTCCGGCGAGCCGCCCGCTACTGCCAGACGCCAGGCGGCTCCAGCAAACAATATGCCGAGCACTACTTCGATCAGAGGATACTGCCAACTGATAGGCTTCCGGCAATGTCGACACTTCCGGCCGAGGAGCAAAAAACTCAAAACGGGAATATTATCGTACCAGGCTATAGTCTTGTGGCAGCGCGGACAAAAAGATCGCCCCAGGAGCGTTTCCCCTGTTTTAAGACGCCAAAGCAGACAGTCGAGAAAACTGCCTAGCAGCAATCCGAAACCGGCGCTATAGGCGAGAAGCAGATTTGTCATACATGGAAGATGAATACTGACCAAAGGTAAAGGCAATCAAAAAAGCGGAAAGCGCCAGCAGCGGTAAGAAAGCCCGGGAAATTACTGTACGATCAAGCGCCCAGCGGTAATTTTCCGTCACCGTGAACACGAGTAGCATAATCACAATGAGACCAACATACATCGCCCAGGCGATGAATAGGCGCTTGTTCCGCCAGATAAGCGGCACCATACTGAAGAATACCACGACCAGAACCGTCCACCAAATATTCCAGCTGGCATCAACAAAAAACGCCCCGACAAAGCCCTGGAGAGCTTCTGGGTGCCAAACCCAGGCCGCTTCACTATTGCGCAAATTAAGCCGAAATAATACTTTGAAAAGCCCAATCGGCGCGATAGGCAGAGCGAGAGCCAAGGCAACAGGCCAGGTCTTTTTCCAATCCGGTTTCCATTCTTTCAGATACCAGGCAAGTCCTAGTCCCATTAGTAGTATAAGAATATAAAAGACTCCATAATTCTTTAAACTGAAGGTCCATCCAGTCCAGGCAGCCGCCAATATGAGGAAAGCCAGCCGCTTGCCCTCAAGCCACTCCAGAAAAAAAGCAAAACCAACTGCGGCAAAATATGCAGCCGTCAGATCGGCATAGTTATTGGAAGCGTGGTAAAAAAGCAAGGGCTGCGCTGCGAATAGAAAAGTGAGACAAAGTCCTTTATTCCAGCCGATGCGGCGCACGCTGAAATCTGCCAGTAAAAGGCAAAGCGAGAAATACGAGAGCCATGCGATCAGATGCACTTCCCCGCCGACGGCTCCAAGGCGAAGGCTCCAATATTCCAGCAGCGACAGATGCCAGGGATAATTACGTGAGGCTGGGGCGGACAAATATGTCGCACTATCGGGATTAAAATCAACCTTTCCCTGAGCCAAAAGGATACGCGCACGCGTCCCCCAAAATGATACCGAATCAAATGCCGCCGGCGGTTTAGCCAACCCCTGTACCAGGCTCAAGAACAACAGTACAGCGACCCCGAGAGCCGCCACCCCGCCAATCCAGGCGCGCTGCGGCATCGCCCCCGGAACGATCTGGGATTTCCAGGGAAAACGCCAGGCAGCCACGGCCAACAGCAGCCCGGTTTGTATGGCAAAGAAATACGGTAAAAAGGCTCCGTCGCTGCCTCGAAAAATGACGAAATAGAGAAAAAGCTCAAACGTCAAAAGCGCGGAACCGGCACCATAGGCTAAAGCCAGTATCTGCCAACCCCGCACCCACCGGGGATACCAAAAAGATATGAGAGCAAGGCCGGGAAGAATAACCGAGGCTATGAATAAAGTTATGGCCATATGTTTCAGTTTTCAATCCGTTGAAAAATTATTTGATCAGGCGAAAATGCGCTAATCATTCGAAAGTGACCAAGCGGCTCTTCTCTGCCCTGCTGGAAGAGCAAACCGTCCTGATACGCGAAGGCAGTTTTCGGCGCATAGACGACGACATACTCGGCAGCAGTGCTATCTTCCGTTAACTGGTAATGGGGATAGAGGTAATAAGCCACGTATGGCTTCAGTTCTGAATCAACTACCATAATGACAGAATGTTCCGGAAGACGCTGCCTGAGGCCTTCAATGAACGGATAGACGCCGCATAATAACCCCTTGACGTCCTGCGTCTTATCGATGGCACAATATCGCCAGATAATACGTTCGGCCAGCGGCCGACCAAGAAGAAATCGGCTCTCGCGAAAGTCACGAAAAGCATTGTAGACGAAACGCACCCCGACCGGAGACCAGGCGATGAGGGCTGCCATAATAATGGCCGTCGGCAAGGATAGCCAGCGCACTGTTAGCCGCAGCAAAAAGAAAAGAACGAGAAAAAGAGCGGCAGCGTACACGGTCGCCGGAAAGTTACCGATCCAAAAACTGCTGATAAAATTAATGCTGCTTAATATCTCCGGCTGGTAGCTAAATAATTCCATCATACACTCATTCTATAAAACCGGGTTTACTGCCGTTCGTAACGGGCCCCCTTACGCGCCACAATGCGAATGACTCCCATATGATCGGCCAGAAACCGGCTGGCAACCATTTTACGTACGCTCGCATCGGAAAGATGATTTACTTCCTGGTAGGAAATAATTTTGGCGCCGAGCGTTTCCAGACAATGTTTAACATCAAGCGGATTGAGATACACGGTCGCTTCGGCATCCAACACGCCCGGTTCATCCTGAGGAAAACGGTAACGAAAATCAGCCCGGCTCGAGATGGTGCGCTTGAGTATCCAGCTGACATTGCGAACGAGCAGTCGCGCCAACTGCCGCTGCGCTTTCATCTTGCCGCTCGACCGGCTCGGGCGTGACCCTCCTGTCCCTAAGAGATGACTGACGCTAATGAGGTTGGGCGAATGGATAAGCAATAACCCGCCGTTCTTAGTAACTCGAAGCAGTTCACTTAATACCCGCGGCACATCGGCGACGTGCTCAAGCGCATTATAGGCGGCTACCGCCTCAAAAGACTGATTAGCAAACTCTAGGTTGGCCAAATCGCCGACCATATACTCACCGCCAGAAAACGACTCTTGAGCTTCTTTGATTAAAGCCGGGGAGGGATCAAGCCCGCGGGCCTTAAAACCCGCCCGACACAAAAGTGACGTCGAACGCCCGTTTCCGCAGCCGGCATCCAACAGCGTAGCGCCGGCCGGCACGTGATGTTTCACGAATGCCAAATATTCCCGGAAGTAATCCGCTCCGGCCTTAGCTAAAGCAGTGAAATATGGACTTGTACCCTCGATAAAAGCTTGCTGTTCCTGGTCCATACATTACTTAGCGCGAGTCAGTTCATCAATAAGCTCCTTAATTCGTGCATCGTCCTTTTCGAGGGCCTGAGCCTGACGGGCATAATCAAGCGCCTGCCGCCGGTCTCCGCTCTCCTTGTAGAGCATCGCCAAACTTAATGGCCAGAGGCTTTTTTCCGGCTCGAAACGAAACGCCGCCTTATTGTACTTAATAGCAGACTGCAGGTCCCCTCTCTTATAGGACAAATCAGCCAGCTTCTTATACGGGCCGGTCGCGTTCGGACGGGTCGCCACAGACTTTTTTAGCCAGGACTCAGCCTCTGTATAGTCTTTCTTTTCCAGGTACGCGTTACCAATTAAATCATATAAATAGGCTGTCTGTTCGATGATGGGTTGAATGTGCCAGGTTGGACCTGCCGTATAATCAGGAGCGGCAGCAACGCCCTGCTTGAAAACAGCGATTGCCTCATCGTTTTTCCCCTGCCAGAGCAGCAATCGTCCATAATCCTGATAATTAGTAGTGATCGACGGGCTCTGTGCAATAAGGTAGCGATACAGCTCCTCGGCCTGGGCATAATAGACATGATCTGTTTCAAAGCCAACAATAGAATACATTTGCGCCAGATATATCAGTGTGCGGTATTGCCTCTCCGACTCAGGAATGGCCGATGCTTCAGTAACGAGATTAGTGGCCAGCTGTCGCCGGCCCGTCTCATTGCTGGCGGCTGAAAAGCAATTAGTGCCCAAGTGAAGATACATTTGCTGGTAATAGGTGCTTGAGGGGTACCATTCCAAGACGGTTTCCATTGTATCCAGTAGCTCGCGACAATCCTGACGTGCTTCGGCAATCTTTGCTTTAAAATAATAATGATCGGCAATAAACGGTCGTATGGCATGGGCATACAGCATGATGCCCATAAGCAGACAAAGAGCAGCGGCCATACACCAGCGCGACAAGGGCTGGAAAAAATGCCACTCGCGTTCCCGGCTAACAAAACCATTACCCGCGACAGCGGCGATACCCAATAGCCCGTACAGAACGACATTCATGCCGGTTAGCGAAAAGCTAAAAATATTATTAACTGTATAGGCAATGAGAGCGACAGCCAGGGACAAGGCCAGCCAGTAGGCATCCCCTGTCTGGCGCTTAGCTTCACGAAGCAAACGAGCAAAAATCGTCAAGACGAACGCCGCAAAAACGACTAAGCCAACGACGCCGTACTGCAGCAAAATATCAAGAATATAATTATGGGCGCGGTCGGGATAGGAATTTATGTATTCATAGAACGCCCATTCCGGACGATACCGCGGCGCAAACGCGTCCGCCTGCCCCTCCGGACCAAAACCAAACAGCTGGCGTCCAAGCGGCGCCTCCTGCATAATCGCGACAGCCGCCTGCCAATAATTCTGTCGGGTCCGGCCAGATTCGGCAAACGGATCGAGGAACGTGGAAATTCTCACGCTAAAACTGCCGCGACCTGGCTCCCGAAGATATTCGATGAGCGTCTGACGTATGGGCGAAAAAACAAGTAGAAAACCGACCGCTATGCCAAAAACCGCCACACCCATTACCAAACGCTTACGGCCGCGGCGCCAGAGCTCCCAGACACCCCAGACGACAACGGCTGTTGCCAGCGCCACCCAGGCACTGCGGCTATAGGTACATATCAAACAAAAAAACTGAACAACCAGCAGTACGGCTACGAGCAAGCGCTGCCAGAATGTTTTTGCGATATAGATAATGGCATACGCCGTCAGAGGCAGGAGCGTCGCCACATAGTGGCCCAGGAAATTTGGTTGGCCAAAGGTGGAAAAAATACGGGCTTGAGAACTTTCTCCCCAGCGATATATGTCCAAGCCCATCGCCTGCGTCAGCCCGTAAGCAGCCACAAAACCGGATCCGATTAAGAGTGCCGTAATAAGCTGTTTAGCTTTCGTCCGGGAATCTATCTCCGAAATAATTAAGAAAAAAAGCAGGAAATAATGAATGATATTAAATAAGCCTTGCTGGCGCTCATAACTGCCAAAAAAGCTTATGCCAGGATGAACTGCCCAGACCGTGCTGATTGAAAAAAACGCGATCGCCCCTAGGCCAAGCAGTGCCGTTAGCCGGTTGGTCGTCCAGCGGGTCTTTGCTTCAATACAAAATCGGACCAACCAGGCAATAAGGGCAACTGTGACAAGACAGCGCAAAGCAAGCGTCTTATTGATATCAAAAACGCTGAAGTTTTCCCGAAACCAGGCAAAGTAAACCGGAACAAGCAAAAGCGCGAAGCGCAGGCACCAATCAATAATAAGCGAGCAGGTTGTGCTGAGGGTTATTCGTTTCATACGTGCTTACAAAAATGCAGACCACGAAGAAGCTTCGGTGATCTGCATTAAAGTGGTTAAATAAACCTACTGTAATCCGTTAGGAGTGGCGCGGTGAGTACCAGCGCTAATTTCACCAGTCGCAGCACCGATACAGTACGTAATAACGTATGATGCGTTTGAGCTGACAGGAGAATAAGCGTAATCAGAAGCCGGGCAAGATCCGTCGTTCTTTGGCGAAGGATTCGTCGGAACGACTGCCATGTACGTTGTGCCGCTATAAGATAAAGCTCCACCGGACGTCAAAGTCGTCGGATACATATTGGCGTCATTGTAGAACAATTCAAGAGCGGAAACGAGCTGGCGCATGTCGGCAACGCGCTTAGCGTCACGCGACTTAGTACGCGCGCTTCCCAAGGC
>CAZFYY010000024.1:0-17744 GCA_964523425.1 uncultured Gammaproteobacteria bacterium | reverse complement strand
CTTGCATTCTCCGCGCCTTACGCTAGAATACAAAAAGCCTGGGCCGCCATCTGAGGCAGTCAGGTTGTTAATATGGAATCGCAAGCCGCGTCACTCGCCAAAGTTAGCGCGGCTTTTGATTTTATACGGCCATTGCCCTAGGCATATTTCGCGCTTTCATCGCGCGCAACATAGCCGCTGGGAACGTTAGCCAACCAGTGCTCAGCCTCGGCTAAGTCAAAACCGTCATAAGCAATTACGCCATTCCGGTCAAGGCATTGGCAGTCTTCCTTTTTGCAAAAATGCACAATTACTTTTCTCATATTTCTCCTTTTTATACGGCCATTGCCAGCAAAAGGCTAGGCCGGTCAGTCTTAAAACAGGATTCGACCATGATCATCAATTTGCACGGCAAAGCCTACTGCCGCGCAAAAGGCCGCAAATGCTTGTGCCCCGTCTGCAGGTTCCTGTAAGGGCAGGTCTGGCAGCAGCGTTGCCCCAAACGCTTGACTACACGCCGCAGAGCAGCAGCAGCCGCACACGGGTTGCCCTTGGATAATCTCAGCACAATACGCGCATTTCATTTAGTTTCCCCCTTTGCCTTTGCCGCCTTCAACGCTGCCCGCCGCCCGTGCCTGTTCAGCAATTAAAAGCCGCCGCACGCGATCAAGTTCATCTTGCGTGTGGACCGTCCCGCCTGCGTTGAAATTGAGATACCATTCCAACACTTCGGCCCGCGTTTCGAGTGCGGCGATATTCCACGAAAAGCGGGCTATTAGCATGTCTGGTTCATCGGCGTATTCGGGGCGCAAAGCGCCGAAAGCGGGAATCTCGCCACGCATAAACCGCCGCACCGCTTCCAGGCGCTGCTTGCCGTCAACAATCACGTAAGGGCCGCGCCAATCCTTCTGCCAGCCTGCGCAATTGAAATACAACTCACACCCGCTCGTGCCGCCTTGCAGGATATATTCGACATAGGCCGTTTGCTGGGCGGATGTCCAAACGTGTGCCCGTTGAAAGTCGGGGTCTAGGTCAAGCGTTAAACCCATACGCTCAGGTTCTATGTGACTTTCTAGGCCAATCCAGCTAACATCCACGCGATACGGACAACGCGGGAATGTCTTAATGTCTCGAAATCTCATAATTTGCCCTCGCCTTCTTTGCCGCACTGCGCATTCCACGCGGCGGCGTATTTGTCAGCCGCTTTACGGGCGGCATGGTAGCTATATTCCTCAATGGAGAAAGCTTCGGCCCAAAAGCCGTCGCTCTCAAAATACACTACGTTCCAGAGGTCGCCTGTTTCTATTTCGTCGGCGTTGGGGTGGGTCACTGCCACGGGCCGCTTCTCAGCCACCAAGCGCCGCGCCTCGTGAACCTGCTTGCCAAAGTGTGCAAACCAGTCATCCGTGCCAATCGCCGGATGCTGCGCGAGGATGGCCGCGATGCGCCGCGATTGCTGCGCCCGTGACAGCTTGTCGAAGGGTTTCAGTGTGCGCGGTGTTTTATTGCGCGGGAGCTTGGCGTTGGCGCGTGCGGCCTGGGTTTTGGCCTCGCTGGTGACGCTGCCGCCCTTAGCACCGAGCAGGGCGGCAGCGGATTGGATTAGGATTTTGTCTTTATCGGTCAAGGGCCACCTCCCGATTTAAGGGACAGCGCGGCGATTGACGCCCGCCGCAAGTGCCAAATACAAAAGCGTCACCGCCCGACCCGATCCAGCGCAAGGCAGAAGCGCTAGCAGGCCAGTGCGCGGGCTTTTTCAGTAAGCACCGCTCAACCTCAGTCTCGGAAAGATTGAGATTTGAAATTCTCATACGGACGCCCCTGCCCAAGCCAGGTCTTCCGTTTCGCCCACAAACCGGGCAAGCTCTTTTTCAATGCGGCCTAGCCCGCCGTGCGAGTCCCGCAGCGGGACTCGATCAAGGTGCATTTCCTTAAATTCTAGCCCGGTATAGCGGGCTACGTGGCGATGCCACTCGTTTGAATCAAGTTCCGCAGTAAGCTCCGGGCAGAGCTTCTCCGCCTCTTCCAGGTCTATTTCCACTTGTCCCTTTGGGCAATAGCCCAAGCCAAGCGCGTGAAACAGATTTTGCAGGCCTTGGCCGGACACGAAGCCGGTCAACGTCTGAAGGTCGTACAGAAATTGAGCAGTCATTGGTTTCTCCTGATTAGTGGCCGCTTGATTGCGGCAGTCGCTGCGGAAAGCCCGGTCATCACCGGGCGGGTTGTGGGTTTAGGCAGTAGCGCCTAGCCGTTTGCACTCTGCAATGACGGTTTTAACATTAACAACTGAGCAATGATGAATGTCGCACAGAGCATTGGCGATGGTGCGATTTTTTAGTTCTTGGTGGTTCAGGGTGCCGATCTGCTCCCAATTGGCCGCGAATCTTACAGTAATTGAGCGCGTATTTGTATCAATGCTGCTTTGCGCTAAGTGGTGGATGTTGCGAATAACCTCAAACATAAAAACCTCCAAAAAGTGAGTTTGTCTTCAGCCCCATTGCCTTGACAGGTGAGAATATAGCAAAGCGATTGGCTAAATGCAACAACTATTCTAAGGGATAAAAAGAAAAAGGCGAGCACCAACGCACTCGCCACACTCTTAGACGCATAAGCCCCGCTTCTGCTAATACACTTGCTATAAGGTGTGCTTATAGTGCAATATGCCGCCGTAAACGATGCTGGCTGGTTTGTTTCTCACCAATAACTATGCACAACACCTTACCCGCGCAACGTCAAGCTGTCCCGCAAAGTCTGGCCGGGATTGAAATCCAAACACAAGAAATCATTGCGGCGATTCCCGATTTGAACGACGGGGACTTGCTGGAAGTGCGCAAGCGAGCGCGCAACATGGGCCGCTGCGCGTGGCAGATTGAATGCGCGGCGGATGCTGAAGTGCTGAAACGAATATCAGCCAAGGCGGGACGTAGACCAGACACGCAAAAGGCAGGTATTACCGCAGCGGTTGAAAAGCATGCGCGGGAATTGGGGGTACAACCAAGCACCGTTTTTGCTAATGCGAGACTGTATTCAACTTTCTTTGTTACTCTGAGCGCTCAGAGTAACAAAGAGCAGTACACGGCGGCATTACTTGATAAGACGTTCTATTTAATGGCGCTTCGTAGCGATAACCCACACGAAGCACTTGCCAAGATTGCGCATGCTAGAGAGTTAAACCCGGCCTTTTCATCGCGGGATGCGCAACGCTTAGTCTCGCGGCCCAAGCAGCCTATTGAATCGAAAACTGACAAGCCACCCACAGACAACCCCGCGATACAAACCGCGTGGGAGCGATACCGCGAAGCCTTGCAGGAATTGCAGCGCGTTGCCGAGCTTGCAGGATTGCCACTAAAACGCATCTTGGCGGCGCACCGAGACGAAGTGTGGCACGAGATAGACCGCCCTCAATCAGTGGTAGCAAACGCAAGCCGCGAAGGACAGGCGCGGGCAGTCGTGACAGGGCTTGGCCGCATTGCCCGCAATTTCCCCTTCTTCAAAATTCCGCTTGAGGAAGCCATGCGCGCCGTCGAAACCAAAGCCCAGCGCACACTTGAGCGAGACGAACAGGAAGTTGTGAACGCTCTGACCGAAGGCGACGAAACGGCCAACGCTATCGCCTCAAGTACGCCTTCAAAGATACCTTACGAGCAGGTTTACAAGGTCTTGCGCGAGCTTGAAGGCATTGGCTATGTGCGGCGGCGCTTCCGCACGACATCCGGCGTAGAAGGGCGTGGGGGTGTGCGAAAAGAAGTAGTTTGGACGCTTGAGTAAAAACCAAACTCGCCTTATATTATTTTCCAACAAACACCAACGCACCACCCGTGCCGATGGTTATCAAGTAAACAGGCCACGTGCTTTCGTCCGCAAAACATCAGCACGTGGCCGTTTCAATTTCCCGCCTATAAAAACCAAAACTTCGCGCCGCTACCATTCCGCTGTGTAGTTTTCGTGAGAAGGGGCGGCTGGTTACGGAGTGGGTTTCCAGTCGCCTCATAAAAAGCAAACGAGGCGCAAGTTGATTACACTAGAAGAAATCAAAGCAGCTAGAGAAGCCGAACGAGCCGCTCGTATTGCTGAGACGGATTGGCGTTTAGTTTGGCAGCAATTGCTCATCATAGACGCAGAACGTTGCACGCTGCCGACTGACCGCGCTTTTATCGAACACCTAAAAGCAACCTACTTGCGCACGCCGTTGACGGATTCAGCACTAGATACTGTGCGCCGCATGCATAGCTACGAGATGACGCGGCTGAAGGCGCTCTATGCCGCAACCGCCTACGATGCAATGCCAGAACAAGCAAAGGCCGTGATATGAAACCAAGCGTCCTCACCACGCAGCAAAGCCAAACCACAGCCAGCGGCAACGCGGCGCACAACGCTGCCCGCGTGCTGTGCGCCGCTCCGTTGCTGTTCTTGTTTTTCCTCGATCTGACAAGGGCGGGGGAAGTGATCGAATCGTTGGGCGGGTGGTGGGCGGTAGCCGTGCCCCTGCTGTTTATGGGGTTAAATTTCCTGCGCGCCGGAATGCTTTGGTTTGAGCCGATTCTGCTACGCAAGCGACCGATAGCCGAGTACCCCGTGCTTTGGAAGCAGTGGGCGGATGCCATTTGGATTTTGGATTACTGCACAACGAGCACCGCTCGCAAGCCCAACGTTGCTATTGAGCTATTCAACAGCCAGCAACGCGCGAAGGGTCACCCTGAAATGGAATGGAAGCCGAAGGAAGGGGGTGAGCGTGGGCCTAATCAGTAGCCTCTGGTCAAAGCCACTAAAGCCGAACCCGAACGCCAAGGGATATTTTCTCGGCATCGGTCTGAACCGCGTCAATCCTGCAGCTTACGGCGGTTGGGCGGGTGAGTTAGTGGCCTGTCACAACGATGTGCAATGCCTGCGCAATGCCATCACGTTGGGTAAACGCTGGCAATCCCCAATGGTACTTTTTGACGCGGCAGCAACAACCAAAGCAGTTGAGATAGCCTATCGGCAATTGGGCGAGCAAGCGCAACCGGGCGACTTGGTTGTAAGGGTGCAAAGCGCGCACGGTGGGCAATTCAAAGACAGCAACAAAGACGAAGCGGACGGCTTAGATGAGACGATGTGCCTTTACGACGGGCAGGTGCCTGATGATGTACACGCCTCATGGCTGGCTTATTTCAAGCCCGGTGTGCGTGTGGTGTTGATTACCGACACTTGCCATAGCCAGACAATCGCACGCGGGGCGGTGCCTGCGTTGCCTGAGATTGAGCGGCCACGAGTCAAGACAATGCCGCGCGACGTGGCGGAATACGCAGGCGATTTGCAAAAAGGCAAGATACGCGGGCTGCGTGCAGCGGCAAACACTGCGCCGATTGTGGCAAGCGTTGTCTCTCTCGCAGCCTGCAAGGATTCACAAACCGCGATGGATGGCGACCGCAACGGGCAATTTACGGCGGGGCTGTTAAGCGTGTGGGGCGAGGCGTCCAGCTATAGCGACTTCATTCGCCGTGCGCGCCGCTATTGCCCCGACCAGACACCACAAATTGAATTGCTTGGGCCTGCAAAGCACGTTGATGCTTTTGCAAAACAGAAACCTTTTACGTTGTAGGTATGCGTCGAAAAATCGGGTTTTTCATTTGGAAGTTTGCCAACCGGATTGCTCGCGTGGGCTGCCGGATACGCGGCTCGCATATCAAAGTGCAATCATCGGGCTATTGCCGCCAATGCGGGTTACTTGAAACAGAGTGGCGATTGCCCCAGCTATTGCAGAGAGAATTTCACGGATAGCCGAAAGGAACTATGAAAAAGAACATTGCTCGCATTTTATGTTTGGCGCTCATCCTGCCCATTGCTGGGGCGTGGAAGTGCAACCCCGCGCAATCCATTACGCTCGCGCAAGCTGGCTACCAGACGCACGTTTACGCGCTGGCAGCGGTTAAGACGGCGCGGGCAATCAACTCCTATCAACCTTCACAGTTGCAAAACGGCACCTACGGCAAGCTGTTGCGCAATGTGGACAGTCTAGACGAATTTGCTGAACGGTTGTTCCTGCGCATTGATGAGACGCCCATCATCGGGCCGGAAAACAAGTTGCAATTGCTGACCGAAGCGGACGCATACGCGGCGCTTGCGGATTCGATCATTGCCGACCGTGTTTTCCCTTCGCTGCCGGATAGTTTGCGCGAAACGATTTTGATAGGCCGCACGATTGCAAGCGGCATCAAGCTCGCTATTAGCACAATCCAAACCGTTCAACCTACCGCAAAAGTGGTTGTCAACGCGGGCGAGGCAAACGCAAAAGCCGCGCAAGCAATCAAGACGGCGCGCAGCAAGAGCAATACTAGCGACCTGATTAACGCGCTAAGTCAAGTTGTGGCGGATACGGCGGCAGATGTGTTGGCTGCAAAGGGCATCAGTATCGAAGGCGTCAGAGAGTTACGCAAAGCCAAGCGCGGCGCGGTGCGCAGCTTGGTAGCGGCAGAGCTAGACAGGCTTAATCAACTCGGTTTATAGGCTGGCGCGTGGGCGTCGTAGGCAACTGGCAACGGAACTGGATGCAACCGCTGAACCGCCGCATACGCTCACGCTCCATTTATGGCCGTCCGTGGCATGGCGTTACACCGCTGAAAACTCGAAACGATAGCAGCGCGGCAACGGATACGGACGGCCACCAAATCACTAGCGCAGAGTTGAAAATTGGTGCCCGGTAGGAGAACAGGGGTCTCACCCCTCTGTGATGGCGAAATTCTTGACGGACGGTGAAAAAGCGATTGCCCGCAAGGTGTATGCCGAGACGGGCAGCCAAACGCGAGCCGCAGACGCAGCGGGGCGCGCACGCTTGACAATCCGCGATTATCTGAAAGGCGCGGGCTTACTCAAGCCGCAGGTAGCGCCAGCGAGTGCGCCAAATTCTTTGACAACCCAAGCGGAGCAACCCGCCAGCGATTTTAACGAAGGCGTTGCTGCATACATTGAATGGTGCAAAGCGAACGGCAAGCCGATTCCGAAGCTTCCCGGCTATGAGCACCTGTTGCCCCAAGTGAGCACGTCGGAACGATTGCCGGAAGTGCCAGCGTTGATTGTGCGAGCGTCGAAATTATACCGGCGCGTCGTGGTGCTTTCGGATATTCACTTGCCCTATGAAAACAAAATCCACTTGCGCCTTGCGTTGGATTTCATCACCGATTACAGGCCGGATTTGCTGTTGCTGAATGGCGACATTCTCGACGCTTACGACATCAGCGACCATCAGAAAGACCCAAGCCGCGCCGGGACGTTGCAAGATGAATTTGATTCGTCGCGCTGGTTTTTCAGGGCAATAGACCAAATTGGCTGTGATGTGGTTTACATCCAAGGCAACCATGAGCAACGGCTTGAGCGAATGATTGCCAATAATCGCGGCCTTTTTAAGCTGCGCTCTTTAGAATGGGCAAAAGCGGCGGAGTTGCCAACGCGTTGGAAGGCCTACCGTGACCAAACGCATTACCATAACGGGCAATTCGCTTGGTTGCACGGCAACTTGAAAGGCCGCGTTTCCTCCGGTGGTGTAAATCCGGCAAAGACGATTTATAGCAAGCTGCGCATCTCAACGGGTTGCGGGCACTTCCATAAAGAATCGCTGCACGTAGAGCGGCAATATGACGGCTCGCAGCATATTAGCTACAGCCAAGGCCACTTAAGTGATGTCGAAAAAGCCGGTGGCTATATTATGTTTCCGTCATGGCAGGACGGTTTTAGTGTAGTGGAATTTTCAGAGAGTGGTGAGCCGTGGCCGTATCTGTTGCGGTTCAACAACGGGCGGCTGGTGTTCGGCAAGGAGTATGCGCTTTGATTACCGCCGATGTCTCGTTGCCGCGGTGGATGGTGCGGCTATTGCACCGTTGGAAGGCACGGCTGCTGCTTGAGGATTGGCAGATTGAGGCCAAAGCCACGACGCTGGCCGAATTGAACGCGCATAGGCAGCACGAGGATGAGACGCAAGCCGAGGTTGCCGTCAATAGCGTTTACCAATCGGCTCAGATTTGGTTGCCGGTAGAGTTGCCAAACAACGAAGGCACAGAGCGCGCAATCCTCCACGAATTGAGACACGCGCACTACGCGCAGTTAATGCACGTTTTTGAATTCTGCTTTGACAATCGCCGCAAGCTGGATAAAGCCCAAATGCGGCAAGCGGTTGGCGAAGCGATAGAGACGGCGATCCAAAAAGATGTGGCGATATTTTGGAAGATGAAATCTAAGTAGAAAGGAAGCGCTGCTTTCTCACCAAGCAGACGGGCAGGGCGATGGATAGGCCGATGGATCAAAACTGGTTACAGGACGGGGTACAAGACGCATTTAAAGCAGGCATTGTGGGGCTATTTGCCTGGGCAAGTGGTGTTTTCTGGTCGAACTGGCGCAAGGCGACAAAAGACGAACTGGCCGAATTGCGCCGCGAATTGGCCGAACAGAAGGCCAAGTTGACGGCGTTTGAACTGGCACAGATGCGCATTGAAACCAAGCTGGATAATAAGCTCGAAACGATATTCAGTATGTTGACGCAAATTGAACGTCAACTTGAGAGGATACAGGCAGCAGAATGAAACCACCGGAACGCGCCCACGTCATCGCCCTAAATCTTCAGGCTGACAGCTTGGAAGAAATCAGGGCCGCTTTAAGCTCAATACTATTTGAGATGGAGCGTGGCCTAGTAGAAGGCGGTACTGTCAGCGGCAGTCCGTCAAGTGGCTGGACCATGGGATACTGGCACAATCCAGAAATGACGCATGAGAAATATGCTCAAGCGTTGGATGAATGGCTGAAACTTCGAAAGGCTATGGAAGACTAAAGGGAAAATATGAAACACGCACTACTGATTTTTACCGCATTCATCGCACTGGCATACGGCACAAGCGCGCAAGAACCGAAACCGCCCGCGCCCGTCACCAGCCCGACACCAGCAACACTGCTGCCGCTCAAGATCGAAGGCGCGGCCCTAACACAGCTTGCCCTTGCCGAGGCGCAGCTTGACAGCGCCCGCAATGCGTATCAGGCGGCAGAGTTGAGCTACGAACTGCGCAAGCGGCAATTGCTGGAATCCCTGGGCGGGTCATCGCTGGATTACGACACGACACCGCAGCGGATAGGGCAAGGCTTGGCGTTTGTGCCAAAGGTGAAGAAGTGAAAGCTTGCTGCCAGCGTTGCGGCGCGTTGCTGCCGGTGAAGGATGACCGCTTTACCCGTTCAGCGAAATTGAGCGGCGAGGGGCGGGGATGTACAAGGGCAAATCACGCGCAGCAAGCATAGACAGCGATGCGGCAGGCGACCAGCTTGCAGAGGGCGGCGCAAATCCGACCGCTGCGCTTACGTTATGAGCAAATCAAAAGCGAGCAAACAACCCGCGCCCAAGCCTGCGAAGGCGGCGAAAGCGTCGGTCAAGATGGGCCGCCCACGTATTGAAATAGATTTCAATGTTTTCGAGGGCCTGTGTCGCGCCCAATGCACTGAGGTCGAAATCGCAGGCATCTTCGACATAGACATAGACACGCTAAATGCCCGCATTAAAGAGCGTTACGGGGAAACATTTTCGGAGGTCTATAAAAAGAAGTCAGTTGGCGGCAAAGTGAGCCTGCGCCGCTTGCAATTCAAGAGCGCCGAAGCGGGCAACGTGACAATGCAGATTTGGCTAGGCAAGCAATACTTGGGGCAAAGCGACAAGAACGAATTGACGGGCGGCGAAGGTGCACCGCTGCTTGCGCCGCTTGCCGCAGCACTTGAAAAGATTTATGGCGAGTCTTAGTTCAAGCCAACTCAGGCCGGTTGATCGTCTTGCGCTCGCGGCAAAAGAACGCGGCGTGCCCAGAGAGCAATTAGAAAACTTCCTAAAATCAGGCTACGTCCCGCAACCAAAACAGCTTGAATTTCACGGCGCTTGCCGCGCCTGTGATTGGGAAGGCGGACCTGATCAGATTGGATTTGGCGGCGCAAGAGGTCCAGGAAAGAGCCACGCCGCGTTTGCGCAGATTGCGCTTGATGATTGTCAGCGGTTGCCGGGGCTAAAAGCTCTTTATTTGCGCAAGGTTGCCAAGAATGCCCGCGAGCAGTTCGAGGACTTACGCAAGGCCGTTTTGCGTGGTTTGCCGCACGATTACAACCGCTCAAGCGGGTTGATTACCTTCCCCAATGGAAGCCGCATCGTCTTAGGGCATTTCAATAACGAGCGCGATGTTGACCAATATCTTGGCATTGAATACGACTTGATTGCTATTGAAGAGGCAACCACGCTTACGCTCAGCAAATACAAGACCCTCCGCGATTCAAACCGCACAAGCAAGGATGGCTGGCGTCCGCGAATGTATGCGACGACCAACCCTGGCAACATTGGGCACGCTTGGTTTAAGGAGAGGTTCATTACGCCCGCACGCCAGAGTAAAGAGACAACAACCCGTTTCATCTTTGCCACTGTAGATGATAACCGCTTTATTGACAGCGGATACACGCAAAAGCTCGAAGAAAATACTGGCTGGAAACTCCGCGCCTATCGTTACGGGGATTGGGACATCGCGGCGGGCCAATACTTCAGCACCTGGCACCATGATTCTATTGTGCGTCCGTGGTTCAAAGTGCCCGCGCATTGGACGGTTTGGGCGGCGATGGATTACGGCTTTACGCATCCAACCGTTGTTTGCCTGTTCGCAGAGAATGACGGCAAGATTTACGTGCTAGATGAACACCGGCAATCAAAATGGTTGCCTTCACAGCACGCACCCGCGATCACGGCAATGCTGGAACGCAACGGCGTTTCGCTGAATCGCTTAGCGGGCTTTGTGGCTGGGTTAGACGTGTTTGCAAATAAAGCAGACGAGCAGGGCCGCGACATCGCCACGCAATATCAAGCCCAGGGAATCAAGCTTTCGCCCGCGATGATGGATAGAATCAACGGTTGGGGCGAAGTGTTGACTTTATTGGGAGACCCAATGAATCAACAGTCTGACCAGTGCCGCGCCCCCCGGCTTCAGATTGCCGACCGCTGCCAATACCTAATTGAGTGCATCCCCGCGCTTCAGCACAACCCGAACAAGCCAGAGGACGTGTTGAAGTGGGACGTAGACGAAGACGGAAACGGCGGGGATGATCCTGGGGATTGCTTGCGCTATGGCGTGATGTTCAAGCAGCAGCAAACGCCAACCTATAAACGGAAATCCTTTAGCATTTGAAGACTATGGACACTCCAAATTATCAATCCGAAGATCAGCAAGAGCTTTGCCGCAAGTGGCAGTTTACGGACATCCTCTTGGCAGGCACGCCCGCGATGCGCGAAGCCAGCACAGGCGTGAAAGACCCGTCATCCATGCTTGTGCAATTCCCAGCCGAGAAAGACCCCGACTTTAAGGCGCGGGTTGCGATGACGACTTACGATAACGGCTACGCTGACGCGCTAGACGCTGCGGTGGGCACGCTGCTGCGCAAGCCGCCGAAGCTGGGTGAAAGTGTGCCAGACATCATCAAACAGGATGCTGAAGACATTGACCTAGCGGGCACGCATATTGACGTGTTCGTGAACCGGCTAACGCGCAAAGGATTGCATCGTGGCGCGGCTTATATTCTCGTGGAAAAGCCAATCCTGCCCGCTGAGATGCGCGGCGAACCATTGCGGCTGAACGAGGCCGAAGCGTTGAACCTGCGGCCCTATTGGACGCTCTACGCAGGCCCACAAGTGCAAAACACGCCGCGCTATGTCGTGATTGATGGGCGCGTAGTGCTTCAGCAGATTGTGTTTCGGGAATGCGCGCTTGTGCCAGAGGGCGAGTTTGGCGAGGAAGAGATTACACGTTATCGCGTGTATCGTTTACCGGTCGAACAGTTGCCCAATCGTCAATACAAGCGAACAGGCCCGATTGAATGGCAACTATGGGAAGAGTCAGAAGAGAAAGACAGTGACGGCAAAGTGTTGCGCACAGATATTATCCAAGTGGATGGCGGCACGTTGCCCGCGCAGTTTGCCGAAATCCCCGTTAGCCCATGCATTCTTAACCCTGATGCTGAGAACGAGCGGCAAACGTGCGGGCCTGTGTTCTATGACCTGGGGGAGCTATCGCGGAAAGACTTCAATCAGCGCTCAGATTATGAACGTTCGGTGCATATTTGTTCATCGCCTTTACTGAATGCCGTCAACCTGAAGCCAGAAGACGATGCGGACAGTGACGGGAACGGTGATCGTGTTGTTGGACCGGGGATTATGTATGAGTGCACGGACGGTGGAAGCATGAGCTACGTCGAGCCAGCAGGCACCGGCCTTGCGACCTATGAAAGCCTGCTTGAGCGCAATCAGAACCAAATGCGCTTGAAAGGCTTTGAAGCAATGTTTGCAGATGCCACCGTTGCCACGACCGCCACAGAGCAATTACTGCGGGCAGGCAAGCGCGCATCCCGCATGGTAGTGATGGGCGCGGCTTTACACGATTGCCTAGAAACGGCGCTTTTCTATCACGCTTTGTGGCGCGGTATTCCGCGTGAAATGGCGGGCGAAGTGAATGGGCCGGACGTGAGCGAGCAGGCTATTCTCGACGCGCAGCAGCTTGCCACGATGCTGCAAGAGGTTATTGCGGGCGTTCAATCGGTTGAAACGTATTGGCAAGCCAAGCAGCGGGCCGGGTTGCTGCCGGATGACTTTGATGCAGAGGCAGAGAAGGCATTGCTTGATGAGGCAAAGCGAAAGGCGATGGCGTTAGCGTCACAGGTTGAGTCGGCAGCCTTCACCCGGCAGCGCAGCCCTGCGAGCGGTTGAGCGAGCGGGCGGAGTGGAGGCGTGCCAGGGCTTCCTGTGCTTCCCGACCGTCCCGCCTGCCCCGTCTTGGCTTCCCCGGAGGGGTGCCAAGCGGAGGCTTATGCCGCCACGATTTTTTCGAGTTCCTGGAAAGTAAGCCATACGTGGGCGTCATGCGCTCCCTCGCCGCGTTCAATACTGACCTTCGTGCCGTCTTTAAGCACAAGACTTGCTCCCATTCGTCCGACTATGCAGGGGTAAGGCTTAGGGTCACGGTCACGATTTCCTTTGGTGTTAAGTGTCGCGACGCCGTTTGTAGCTACGTCTGCCGGACGCCACACGTAGCCGCAAGCCTGACATTCGTGAGAGCGATGCGGGGGGTTTTTCCAGTTCTTTTCAGGTTGCGGCTGGTCAATGTGCTGAGCATTACACTTGGGGCAAAACAGCAACATATCAACCGGGTGAGTATCAGCGAAGGACTCAATTGCGCAACGCGCAAGAGACGCCAACTTATCAACGCCTTCGTTGGTGAGAACCGATACTCCGCACTCGCAAACGCAGTCTTCGACTTCCGAAACCTCTGTGTCGTCTTCTGCAATCGTGAGCCGAATATCCGTTTGCAGTTCGTCCAGTTGTTTTTCTGTAAACATTGAAACTCCTTAGTCGTCGCCGTTACAGCCTTCCTCGCGTGGAGAAAGGGGCGGCGGAATTAGCAGACACGCGCGCAACCCCGTCAGGGGTGAAGCAAGTCGCGGAAGACGGTCGGGACTCCGAAGGCACTCTTTCCAGATTTCCAGGTAATCTTTATCCATAAATCGGCTCCTCTTTTGTCCGCATTGATATTATCACACGTCAAAGCCCACGCCATAAAAAACAATCAAAAACGCCTTTATTCTTCCCGCGCAATCTACTGCGGCCACGCCGCGCAACCTTAAACCCAACGCAACGCAGAGGGAAACAATGTCAGACATCGCATTTGAACTGGAAACGCTCGACGAGCTTCCAGACGAGAGTTTGAAAGGTCTTTACAAAGAGGACAACGGCAAATTTCGGCTTGATCTGAATGCTTATGGCGAGCACGTCAAGGCACCCGTGGTCAAAAAAAATAAAGAACTTTTAGGGCTAAACGCCAAGAACAAAGAGATGGCGGCACGGCTCGAAAAGTTCAAGGACTTTGATGACGAAGCCTTAGACGAATTTCAGCGCTACCGTGAAGAGAAAGCCAACGGCGGTGGCAAGAACCTGAGCGAAAGCGAATTGGCCGCGAAGTACGAAGCCAACTTTTCAGCGCGTGAGAAGAAGTTGAAAGAGCAATTCGCCAAAGACTTGACCGAACGCGAAGCGCAGATTCAGGACGCGCAAACGAAGTTGAACAACTACGTTTTGGACGCGGAAATTTCGGGCTGGGGCACGAAGTACAAAGCCGACCCGGAAGCGCGCAAGGCGTTGCTCAAGCTGGGCCGGGACTATTACCGACTTGACGACAAAGGCCAAGTAATTGCGGTTGATGAAGACGGCGACCCGCTGCCGGAAAAGGCTGAAGAGCACTTCGCCAGCAAGTTCCGCAACCAGCACAAGTATTTGTTTTTGTCAGATGAAACGGGCGGCAGCGGCCCGAATAACAGCAGCGCAAAGGGCGGCAGAGGCGGCACTTATACGCTGACACGCGACCAAGCAAAAAACCCGGCTCTTTACCGCAAGACAAAGGAAGCGGCAGAAAAAGCCGGAAAGCCTTTTACAGTTTTGGATTAACCGCCTGCGAGGCGCTTGTCGCGTGGGCTAACCGGAGAGACGAAAATCTATGTCAAATACTCTTTCAGTTTATGACCCACTATTTTACGCGCAGGAAGCCCTGATTCAGCTTGAGAAGGCGCTGGGGATGGCCGGGCGCGTGTATCGCGGCTATGACAAATCGCCGCAGCAAAAAGGCTCGGTTATCAGCATTTCCAAGCCCTCGACCTTTACGGCACTGGCCGCGCCGCAAACCGCGCAGGATTTGACGGCGGGTGAAGTGCAAATCACCTTAGATCAGTGGTACGAAGTCAAATTCAAGCTGACTGACAAGGAAGTGACCTACACGACTGAAAAGATCGTCAGCGACCACATTCGGCCTGCTGCGTATGCCATTGCAGACAAGATTGATTCGCAGTTGTGCGCGCTTTACAAGTATGTGCCCTGGTCGAATACGAATAGCTCGCCGCTGGCCGTGGCGGACATCACCGCCAATCGCCGCATTCTGAACGTGAACGCCGCGCCGAATGATTTTCGGCATCTGATGCTTTCGCCCACGCAGGAAGAGGAAGCACTGAACCTGTCTGCCTTTGCGCAACATCAGGGCGCGGGCTTGGCTGGTGTGGAAACCCAAATGCGCGGCACGCTGGGGATGAAATACGGCTACGAAGTCTTCATGAACCAGAACGTGCCCACGCACACGACCGGCGTTTCGGCGGATGCGACCGGCGCGTTGACGGCGGCGGGCACGAAGGGTGACACGGCTATCAGTTTTGATAGTGTGACTTCGGGCGGCACCTTCAAAGCGGGTGACTCGTTTATCATTGCGGGCAACAGCCAGCGGTATGTGTTCACCGCTGATTTTACCGCCACGGGTGGCGCGAAAACAGATGCCCCGATCTTCCCAGCCTTGGTGCAGGATTACGACAACCTGAGCGTTGTTACAATCACGCTGCTTTCCGGTGAGCAGGGCCTGGGCTTCCATCGCAACGCCTTTGCGCTGGCAATGGCTCCGCTGTCCGAAATGGGCGACGGGCGCGGCGCGCAAATCTCGACCGTCACCGACCCGATTACCGGCCTCTCGCTGCGGGCGCGGATGTTCTACGACGGCAACACCTCGACCAACTACGTGAGCATTGACGCGCTCTGGGGCGTGAAATGCTTGGACGCGAACCTGGCTTGCCGCCTGGTTAATTAGTAACCGCAGGGAGGGGCAACCCTCCCTCACCTTATTAACTAGGAGAAAAGAAAATGGCAGCTTTATGCGCAGTATCGGGCATCGTGCTTGATCCGAACGGTTCGCCGTGTGCGGGGGCCGTGATTCGGATTTCGCGCTGCCTTGTGGCTGGTGCGATAACGACCAGTTATCACAATTCCGCTACGTCCAATTCCAGCGGCGTTTTCAGCTTCAACGTTCCGCAAGGCTCAAAACTGACGTTTGCGTCTTATGACGTGTCGGCAATTGACGACTTTCGCTATACCGTTCCCAATAAGACCGAAGTCAATCTCGGCAATTACCGGGCAGACGCGGCCAGTGAAATTGGTTCGCGTGCTGTGCTGGGTACGGGCGCGGTGCCCACAGCGGTTGAGCCGTATGTGAGTGCCCGCATCATCGGCGATACGGTTCAGCAGATTGTCTTTACCCTGTCCGCTTTGCCCGTGACGCTCGTTAAGAACGGCACTTCGACGGGTGGCGGTGGGACAAAGATTTTCACCTTTCCGGTGGGCCTGATTCAGCCGGTGGGCGGCACGACAAACCTGACCATTGCAGCGGCGGGTGATAAATCCTTCCTCGCTTCGGTTGGTTCGGCGGCGGCAGACACGGGCGGCACATTGGCGTCCACGGAAATCAGCTTCTTGCCTTCGACGGCTGCTACCACGAGCAGCGGCGCGGGCACTTGTAAGATGAAATCCACGTCCACGACTCCAACGCCGGGTGGTGTTTTGGATGGCACGTCAACCGCTGTGGATGTTTATCTCAATTCCTGCTTGAACGCGGACGCGACCGGCGTGGAAGCGCTCACGTTCAGCGGCACGATCACCCTGACCGTAATCAACCACGGGGACAACTAATGCAAACGCAGACCCTTTCAGTATTCTGGAAAGGTAAATTCGAGGGTAAGGCAGTGGTGATTGATACCACTGCCTTTGACCCTAAATTGCACCGACTGGAAAGCGATGGCCCCTGGCCCGCAGTGAAAGTTGAAGTCAAAGCACCACGAGTGGGCAGGCAAATAGGTTCTTAATGTCAGTCACTTTAATCGCAACAGTGGGCAGCGCAAGCGCGAACACTTACGCCACGGAAGACGAGGCGGCAACTTATTTTGCCTCACGTCTTGGCGGTGAAAAGTGGCCGGGAGAGGATGTAGAGAAGCGAGGGCAAGCGTTGCTAACAGCCATGCGTCTGTTGGAGCGAATGCCTTTCATTGGGCAGCGCGCAGATACAACGCAATACCTTGAATGGCCGCGCATCCCCGTGCGCCCACGTGAGCGCGGCTGCAATGGCTTGGAAGATCAGCGCGGGCGGCAATGGGCTGCAACCGTCATTCCCCAGCCGATCAAGGATGCGCAATGCGAAATCGCTTACGCAATGATTTTAGACCCATCATTGAATGACCCGGCACTGATTCAGGCGACGTTGAAGACGGACAATCTAAGTATTGACCACAGCAAGCCCGCTGCTACACGCCTGCGGATGGCTCGTGAATGTTTGAGCGGTTTAGTTTTGCACGGGCAGCGTTTAAGTAGATGAGCTACCTGGATAACATCCACACCCAATCTCTCAAACTTGCGCACCACGCCCTACACGGCGCGCAGGGCGAAGACGGGCAGTTGATGCTGATGCAGCACAGCGAATCGGTTGGCGGCTTGACTGAGTTGCTTTCGTTAAATGCCGGTCAGTTTACAGTGGAACGGCTGCACGGCGACTTGGATGGTGTAAGTGATGCTGCCACGACAAAACAGCGGCTTTTGACGATACCGGGCGAAACGCTGACTGAAACAATCCGCAACAAAATGCGGGCGATTCGTTGGGCTGGCGCGCAGTGGAAGTTTGAAGTTGTAGACGAGCCGGAAAGTTTACAACGAAATTGGCGCTTGCTGCTGACCGACCCGCAGAAAGTGTAATGCTGAAATTCACCGTTCAATTCGACGTCAGCGCATACCGTGCCGCAATCGTGGCAGGATTGCCCAATTGGTTGACAGAGCCGCTGCGCAAGGTGCGTGAGACGATCATCAGCAGCCTATACGAACCGAAAAGCGGCAGACCTGGCCCCTTCCGCCGCCGTTCGGCTCGTGGGGAAGCCCCGGCAAGTCAGAC
>CAZFYY010000023.1:0-18300 GCA_964523425.1 uncultured Gammaproteobacteria bacterium | reverse complement strand
GTTCTAGGACTGTCATTCGTTCATCGTTCTTGTGAAAACCAATAGTGGTAACGACGCCACCGGCGGACAGTTGTCCTTCAGTAAATGCGTTGTCTAGGCCGGAGATATCGCCGTGCGCTCCTCCAAAAAGAGCGCTGTTGGGATAACGAGAAAAACCAAGCATGTTATTGCCAACCTCTATTGAACTATTTTTCGTAATAAGATTATAGATTTTCTCCGGATCTTCGCGACGCACGATCAAATTCTCGCCTGACTTTAAAAAGTATTCGTATAGAAAAGCAATCTCTTTCTCATCGTAACAAACCATTTGACTTGAGCCTTCGAGGGCTTTTTGCACGCCTTCATAGACAGTCAGGGTTTGTTTTTTAAAGTCCTCCAAAGAAAGTTGTTCTTTTCCCTCTTCATCAAGACGTAAGGCCTCAAACGCTTCAGTCACGTTTCGGCCTAGTAATTCCATGGAGGAAGAATTTTCATATCGCCCCTCTTGTTCCGCTTGGCTTGATAATCCTAGTCTCATATATGTATAGTTAATTATTTATTACACAGCTCTGCTTTCTGGCAGAAGAATTTATTTCAATTATTCGACTGTTTTCCTTACCGTCCCGATGCGTAAATGTAAAGAAGGTGGTCGAGCGTCCAAGCATCTCTAAGACTCGCTCTGCCCATTCAATTATAACCACAGCCTCCGAAGAATTTAAATAGTCCTCTAAACCAATTCCAACAAGGGCATTTGAATGAATCACCCGGTACGCATCAACATGAACCAGGTGCTTAATTGCCGACTGCGCTCCGGTTAAGGTCACCGGATAAACCTTCATCAGGACGAAGGTCGGACTGGTAATTGCCTTTGTAATACCCAACCCCGCCGCCAGTCCTTTAGTAAACGCCGTCTTGCCCGCCCCGAGGTCGCCGCTCAAAGCCAGTACTTCGCCGCCCTTGAGCTTCTTCGCCCAGGACGCCGCAAAATCGTGTGTTTCTTTTTCTGAGCGAGTGACCTTTCTCATACATACAGTATGCAATGAATCTATATATTTTAAAAGTGATTGACAAAATCGGTATTTCTCATTAGCATGTAAGCATTCTATTGAACCTTAACATATCACATGGGCAACGAACCAATTATTGAGCTGGCTAAAAAAGCCGTCTGCTTCTATGTCATTCATAACAAAACCGAATGGGCAACAGAACTCAAAGAAAAAGTTCTGGAAATAATAGAAGCGGAAAAAGAACGCGAAACCGAACCGTTTTCCATCCGCAAAGAAACGCGGCTGGATGAGCTATATAAGGACGCGATTTATTTTTTTCAGCTCGAAGGAACGCCCGAGACTCAAAAAGCCGACTTCACATATTTACAAGAGGTTATCAAGCTTGGCTCTCGCGTTATTGTCATTTTGTCAGAAGAATCTACCTACAAAATATTTATGTCCCAATATGGCGGCGCAAAAAATGACCGCATCCATCCTTATCCGGACTCAGCGGCCATGCTGCGCGATCTACACTTCCGTCTTAAGGATTATTAAATTCCTAACCCCGCACGCCGGGGTTATTTTTTTTGTTAAGCGTGCGAACCAGTTCATCAGCATGAATCTTAATCGCTTCAAAGATATCTCGATCGTCCACTAATTTCTTTTTGCGAATCGGGATGAGCCACCACCAAAAATCCGGCGGGATGTCGCCGACGTGCCAGATCTCGTATTTTCTCGGAACCATTCGCAGCTCATTCTTAACATAGTCAAAATGCTTTTGTGCCATAAAAATAACCAGGTCGGCATTGTTTAGTAACTCCGGTGTTGTCCGTATTCTTTCCGAAGAAGCATACTCCAAGATGTGAGCATCCCCTAAAACCTTTTCAGCATATTTAGAAACGGCGCCATCATCACTTCCAGGAATAGCCGTGATGCCGCTCGAGCTGGCACTGACTCCGGGTATTTTTTTTGATTTTAGATACGCCTCGGCCATACGGCTGCGGTTGGTGTTACCTGAACAAACAAAATGAATACGCATATTTCTAAAAAAGAATGGGTGATTAATGAAGCATTTCGCCTCACTAGTATATCAAAAGCCGGATTTCAAGCCCAGTCGCTTGGCGACTGACGACCTTTATAATACAATGACGACAACAACTTAATCTTAGATAAAAAAGTATGATTACCCGCATTCCTGCCGCAGCCCGCCACGCGGCCGACCACGGCTGGCTCAAAACTAAGCTTCTCTTTTCCTTCGCCGGTTATTATGATCCGGCCAATATGCATTTCGGCGCCTTACGCGTGTTTAACGATGACAGCATCGCGCCACATAACGGCTTCAACGAACACGAGCATGACAACATGGAAATCATCACAATCATGCTTGAAGGCGAGTTAACCCATCGCGACAGCCTCGGCAATGCCGAAGTTATTAAAGCTGGTGAAGTGCAGCAGATGTCAGCCGGGTCGGGCATCACGCATGCTGAGATGAACGAGTCCGACAAACCAGTGCGCCTTTATCAGCTCTGGATTTTTCCTTCCGCTCTCAGTCTACCAACGCAGTACGGGCAAAAAGATTTTTCCAAGAAGGAAAAAAACGCGCTCGTCCCCGTGGCTTCCGGCGAAGGCATGGCCGGTGCGCTGCCGATGCAATGCGACGCAACAGTCTATCTCGCTGAGCTGGAAAGCGGCGCCTTAGTCAACCACGCCATCCGTCCCGACCGCGGAACATTTGTTTACATAACCGAAGGATCAATCACTATTAATGGCACATTTTTCGAAGCCGGCGACCAAGCACGTATCATTACCGAAACAAATATCGCGATTTCCACGACTGAGAATACTACATTCGTTTTAGTAGACGTGCCCCTAATTGACGGAGAATAAATTCTGTTCCTCATAGAACAAAAAAAACTGAGACCAGAAATGGTTTCAGTTTTTTAGTGGTGGGCGCACAAGGATTCGAACCCTGGACCCCTTCGGTGTAAACGAAGTGCTCTAACCAGCTGAGCTATGCGCCCTTATATTTAATTAAATAATTAACAAATCAATTAGTTAACTAGTTAATTTATTAATTTATTCTTTGAACTGTGCGGATAGAGGGACTCGAACCCTCACAAGGTCACCCTTACAAGCCCCTCAAGCCTGCGTGTCTACCAATTCCACCATATCCGCAAAGAGCCCGCCTTACTGATAAACTCAACAAGACGGGCCAATGCTCTTACGCGACCTTCGTTTCTTTCAAGCGCTTGCGGTAGTTGCCCGACTTGAGGAAGTAGAGCTTAGCGCGGCGCACGGCGGCCTGCTTCTGAATTTCAATCTTCGTGATGGTTGGCAGATTCAACGGATAAATCTTTTCAACGCCAACGCCGTCAGTCACTTTACGAACAGTGATAGTGGCGCCGCTTTCTTTGCCATGCTTATGGGCGATGATCATGCCATCGAAATACTGGACACGTTCTTTTTCTTCACCCTTCGGGTTTAATTCTTTGATCTTCTGATACACGCGGATAGTCATGCCCGGCTTGAGCTCAGCCTTGATCTCTTCTAGAGTCTTGGTGGAGGCAACCTGCTTGACGGCGCGCTTTACGGTTTTCTTGGCTGCGGTCATACACGATTAAGAGTTAATAAACAATATCGAGATTTTATAATATTCCTGGCCTATTGTCAATAGTTTCGGGCTTTTCCCATTAACTGCTGCCAGATCAAACTTATTTAGTAATAATCTTGTCGATTATTCCATATTTCTTAGCCTCATCGGCGCTCATGAAATTGTCGCGATCAGTGTCTTTTTCAATAGTCGCGATTGACTGGCCAGTATGCTTAGCCATGATCTTGTTAAGCTTGTCCTTGATGCGCAAGATATGTTCAGAACGAATCTTGATATCAGAGGCCTGCCCCTCAAAACCACCCATGACCTGATGAATCATGATTTCCGAGTTCGGCAGCGAGAAGCGCTTACCTGGTGCGCCGGCCGAGAGTAGGAAGGCGCCCATCGAAGCGGCCAAGCCGACACAGCAGGTCGACACATCAGCCTTAACATGCTGCATGGTATCATAAATCGCCAAACCAGCTGTCACCGATCCTCCCGGGGAGTTTATATAGAACTTAATGTCTTTATCCTTGCTTTCAGCATTCAAGAAGAGGAATTGGGCAATGACAATATTGGCGACATGATCAGTAATTGGCTCACCGAGGAAAATAATACGATCACGCAAGAGGCGGGAATAAATATCGTACGCGCGTTCGTAGTTTCCAGACTTTTCAATAACCGTTGGAATGAGTGGCATATTATTTCGCGTTAATGCTAAAAGGCACGACAGTTCCTGTACTATAGCAGGGCAAGCGACTTTTTTCAATCTTGACTTTACATCATAATGTTAGTATACTGCGGAGGTCGTTCATTACAAAAACTATAAATCATCTGACGAAATGCTTCCAACAAGCCAAAACACCCCGCAGGACAGTTCTACGGACTACGCAAAAAATTTAATTACACCGTCGGCCGTACATGCCAAAACTACATTCTCTCATATGCACGGTATTAGTCTTGCCGTCGGGACGAATGAAATAACAGTTTTACGTCAAAACAAACCATCTTCATCGTTTAAAAAGAAGATTTCTTCCAAAAATTTCAAAGCAGCTGATATTGAAAAAAGTATCACTAAGACCCGAAAAAAAATTACCGAAATTGAAGAGTTTCGAATTAACAAAGGACTGGCCGCAAAAATTGCCACACGAAGAGTTTCCTCTATTTGTTCTATCTATACAATTTTGAACGAGTCATACAATAACGTAGAAGAAACACTTTTAGAAAATGAAACGTATGAATTCAGAGGCTTCACTTTTCAAGAAACACTTAAAATTAAGATGATAGGAGTTGCTTTTCTTTTTCAAGAAACAAAAGAATCGCCCTATCCCTATCACTGCTTAATGAATGTTGAAAAAAAGTACGCCATCATCTCCATCGACCCGCTAAGCGAACAAAAAACCATACGTGAAGGAAAAAAAATAATCGGGTTTATTATCCCCGACTAACCAACGCTTTTTAACCTCTGGCATCAGCCGGAGGTTTTTTAAAAATTTCTCTCTTTGCCGACTATGACCAACAGGGCCTTTGGAACAAGCCCGACTTTGGTAACTTTTTCTACTGTTGACTGTCCGTCAATCACTCCGTCACAGGGGCCGGAAAGAAACTCAATCTCACGACAAACGATAGATGACTGAGAAATACCCTTTTTTAAAAATCCGCTTTCAGTCTTTAAAATATAAGTATTCAACCTCCCGTCCTCTGGCGAAGGCCGCGAACCCCGATAGCCATATTCATCCGGCAAGACATTCACAATCTGTACTTCAGCCTGCCCCTCAGTTGACGCAACAATTCCGCCATCTATGCGCAACTGGGGGTTACGCATCGCAAAAGAGATTTCCGAAAGAAAGATCGCTCCAGTATTGGTCTGCCCTAGGTCGATACGTACGATGCGGCGAGCCGCTAGGATACGACACGCGCTCTCAAGGCTAATACCCAAGGACAATGCGCAGGAACTCTCTTTTTCTAAGGGAATAATTGCCAAAGGAATGTCGCAGCCCGCCATTAGGCCGGCGACTTTCGTAATTAAGGCATCTCCGCCGACGACCGTAATCGTTTTAGCTTGTTTGCGAATCTCATCGCGCACAATTTCATTGACGCGCGTCATTGGCCCAAGTCTGTATATCTTGCCGCTTAGGCCAAGGTCAGTGAGTCGAGTTTCAAGACGCTCGAGTGTTTTCTGAAAACGCGGCCCAGACAAAAGATGATCGTATATATATACGTTAGTCATTGTCGTTAACTACCGCCTTTGCGGAAGGTTTTGCTTTAAGGTCAGCGACAGCAATGGAACATTTTCCCTTAATGAGCGCGCCACGAGCCACAGACAAGCTCCCCGCTTCAATATCTCCAATAATCTTGGCAGAAGCTGTCAGCTCCAAATCCCCCTCCACTTTCAAATTGCCCTTGAGCTCTCCGGCAATCTTCGCTTCACGCGCACTGACATCAGCCGTCACGGACGCATGATCGCCAATCTCTAAAAATCCAGCCGTGGAGATCATTCCCTTTACTTCGCCCTCAATAACGATTCCACCCTGACAGGCAAAATTTCCCTCTATCTTAACGGATGGACCAATAATTGTTTCCACGCCTTCGCGTCCGGCCCCTCCTGGAATATTCTTATTAAACATAAGCAGGAATAATTACTTAATAGTCATAACTATATTGTAGCTATATTCTGATATTGCTGACAAGGGCGTATTTGTCAGATGCCCCGTCGCATTGTATAGTTGCCTTAGGAATAGCATTACTTCAAGCTCCTGTAGTTCAATGGATAGAACAAATCCGTCCTAAGGATAAAATGGGGGTTCGATTCCCTCCAGGAGCACCAAAATATTAATTAATTAGTTAGTTAATTAATGTACGTATCTAGTTATTGCATTATAAATGCTCCTGCTGTATATTATCCAAGTACGTTGCACAAATTAATTATTAACCTTGTTAATTTAGAATTTGCAGTACGGGCCATTAGCTCATTTGGTAGAGCGCTTCCATGGCATGGAAGAGGCGACCGGTTCGAATCCGGTATGGTCCACAACTCTCAACTAGCACCCAGTTATCACCTCATCTTGCGTCTACTGACTCTTACGTAGAGCTCCCCCGAGAAACTTGATTGTATTAATCATTGTAAGTCTCTTTGGGAGGCAAAGAATTGCAATTAATAGGTATATATTTTCTGCGGCAATATAACGTTTTAGTCCAGAATATAATAGACTAAAACATTTCAACGTGGCGTGTTAATAAGTATAGTTGTACAATTAATTATAGCTATTAATTATTTAATATTAGCCATTTAATATTTTGGGGATAACTTGTGTATTAGACTAAAATTATGCCAATTTTACCAACAAAAACCTCTCTCATTTCAATCGATCTTATCCTCGAAAAAGGTGAAGTAAATGAGGGAGACAGTGTCGCTGATCTCGGCTGCGGAAGATCGATCTTCTTCCTCTATTCTCTAGCCTCTCTCGTAGGTATAACTGGGAAGGTCTATGGAATTGATATTTTGCCAGAAGCGCTTGATTCCGTCAGCCACGATGTTACACATCACCGTCTCTCGATGATAAAAATTATTCGCGCCAATCTAGAAAAGCCGCATGGTGTTTCCTTAAGCGACGATTCAATTTCCAGCGCCTTTCTCGTAAACACTCTTAGCCAATCGACTGATAGTTTGGCGATGTTGCGCGAAGCCAAGCGCCTCTTAAAGCCAGGCGGCCGCCTCATAGTTGTTGATTGGACTACCGCAGACTCTCCTTTTGGGCCTGATCAAACAAGGCGAATCTCAGCGGCCCACGTTAATGATCTTATTGAACTCTGCGAGCTAAAAACCCTTGACCATTTTGACGCCGGACCGTACCATTACTGTATCGTAATAACTAAGTAATTTCCTATGTCCCAATTCCTTTCACTTGTCTACTGGTTTAATCCACGTCCCGAACCACTGTCCGCTGATCAACGCGAGCTTCTCATATACATTGCTATACTAGGAATTCTATTAGGAGTTCTTATAACAACTGGCGCATTTCGATTATTCTCATCTCTTTCTCAGAAAATGCAGAGCCTTGCGGCATGGTTCTTTTTTAGCAACGCCTTTATTTCCCTAGCATTCATCTTCTTTAACTACGAGCTAACGCCATTCCTAAGGTCGTATTTTTGGTATCCCGTCTGGGCAATTGTAGCTATTGTTTGGTTCATTCTTTTAGTTCGTGCGAAACTAATCAGCAAAAAGCGGGCTGTTCAACACTCTTCCCGAGAGAAAGAAATCAAGAAGTATCTCCCGTCCTAGTCTCTTTGATTAAAAAAACATCCCCTCTATCAGGGGATGTTTTTTTGTTTTTGGTAGAACAATTACTATGTAAACCCTATGTTCCAGGTAGAACAAGCCTCTTATTCTAGTGATATTGGCCGGATTGGCCAAAGAATTGCTCGCAAATATCTTGAAGATAGCGGATATACCGCAATTCAGGAAAATGTTCGAATATTCCATGACGAGATCGATATTCTTGCTTTTAAGTCGGGTCAGCTATGTATAATAGAAGTAAAGACTCGCAGCAGCCAGAAATACGAGGCAGCTGAATATCACTTTTCAAAAAGCAAAATCAAGTACCTTAAACGGGCCGCCTATGCCCTCTCTTGTGTCTACCCTGTAACTGAGAATATCTCAGTACAAGGAATCGCCATCCAACTTAATCATACCAATAAAATAGCTAATATTAAGCATTTTTTATCATTAGTGTAGATTATTTTGCTAATATTAGCAATATTTTATGTCTCACGTCTTGCTCTAGCCTATTGACTTATTTGCCGTGCCGTGGTAAAGTGTTGTCACGAAATTCCCTTCATGCTTAATTGGGAATTTTTATTATTTTAGAAGATATGACACATAATAATCTTACTAGCCTGCCACTTTTATCTAAACGAACTAACAAACAGCTCGCATTCTTTTTAATCGCCTCGTTTATTTACTCTTTCATAGTGACACCGGCCCTCGCCGCTGAAACTATTATTACGCCTGACGAAAACGGCGAAAGAATTATCTCTGACCGACAAATCATCAAAGCTCCAGAGAGTGAGACAAAACTTAATGAGCAATTGGTCAGCGGAGAAAAGGAATACTCAGCCAACATCCCTCCTATTGGCAAGAACTTTAAATTACTCCCTCCCTCTGAACGAGTTCAGGCCGGCAAGATTATCAAGGGAAAGCCTTTATTCTTCAGCAATAGCCCTGTTCCTGCGGGTGGACGCGTTGTAACCATGACGGCATATAATTCTTTAAAGGGCCAAACAGACGACGATCCTTGCACGGCGGCGAGCGGCTTCAACCTTTGTAAGCACAACATCGAAGATTCTGTGGCCGCCAACTTTCTTCCAATGGGAACTGTTATCAAGGCTCCGGCGCTGTTTGGTGATCGAGAATTCGTCGTGCGCGACCGCACGCATCCTAAATATGGCGACCGGGTAGACTTCTGGTTTAAGACTCGATCCGACGCCATGCAGTTTGGCAAGCGTCGCTCTGCCATTGTTGTCGTCTCTCTTCCGGAAAAGGTCAAAATCGCAACCGCCCAATAATTCTTACCACATTAAAAGCGAAAAGGCCTCCGGGCCTTTTCTTGTTTTACGCTATAGAAACTGATATAGTGTAAAAGTTCTAGAACGCACAGTTCGGTCACGTCGCCAAGTGGTCCAAGGCCGTGGTTTGCAAAACCACTATTCGTGGGTTCGACTCCCACCGTGACCTCATCTGTCCCGCTCTCTTTTAGAGCGGGTTTTAAATTTAAAAAGGCTATCCAAATAAATGGATAACCTTAGAGTTCATATCATTCGCGTAAGAAAGTGCCGACTACGGGTGGTTGATCGCTTATGACTAAAAGCACATAGCCGACTTAATTACAGAACGAAATGAATGATACAAAAATGCCCTACCATTGTCTTAGTCTAAGGTAAACACCTGTTGTTAAGTCTATATTAGACTAGACTAATCTCTAAAATAATAAAATCTGTGGATAAGTAGTGGATTATGTGCACAAGTTTTTATTTTTAGTCTACTAACGCGTAGACTTAAACTGTGCACAACTATGCCCCACCTATCTGGCCTGGTATTTATTATGACTAATATTAAATACATTTGACGTATATAAAAAATTGTTGACTATGAGCATTGAAGAGATGCTAAAAATGTGCTATACTTAAGGTATCAGTAAATAGTTCATTACAAAAACAAGAAGGTCCTTTTACAAGACCACAATACCTTGTAAGAATTCCTTCCTTTTTATCCTGTCGATAAATTATGGCCCAAAGCCAGGGTGCTGATAACACCTAAAAAATAAAAATAAAATAAAGGATTAGTAGCCATGCTATGAAATCCAATCGATGGTATAAAAAGTTTGGTCTTGAAATCAAACTTGACCGCATTATTCCTAAGAGGATTGAGTCAAATGATTCAAGGACTCCGAGGAATGGAGTCCAACACGGAAACTATAAATTAATTTTTTACAAATAATTGAGTTTCTATTGGACTCCTTTTTAACACCCAAAACGCCTCATCAGCGTTCTTTTTTTATTTTAAAATCAAATCCTTTATAAAAAGAACAGCCTTTTTACAGGCTGTTCTTTTTTTTCTCAAAACCCCTTATTATTTGATAATCTCGCCCTCAATTACGGTGGGCGGCGTGCTGTTTGGATCCTTGTGCTGGCGGAAGATCCACCACTGCTGAGCGATCGTCAGGAGGGTCGAAATGAACCAGTAGAAGGCCAGTCCGCTCGGCAGCTTATAACAGATAACAATCGTCAGGATAGGCATCAAATAAAGCATCTGCTTGTTCATGGCGGCCATCATATTCTCATCCTTGGCTCCATCAGCCTTTACGGCCGGCTTAGCTACCGGCATCATCTTAGCCTGGGCAAATTGCGATAATCCGGCGAGGATGCCAAGATAGATATTCGGCTTGGAAAAGTCCAAAAAACCAAAGGCGATTGGATTCAAGATGCCGGGATTATGAATAAAAGGATAGGCCAGAACAAGCGCTTTACCGAGTAAATCGTCGCGGAAAACGCGGAAGATCGCCCAAAAGAAGGGGAGTTGGATAAGGAGAGGTAAACACGAAGACAAAGGATTTACCTTTTCCTGCTTGTACAATTCCATCATTGCCCGACTCAAAGCTTCTTTGTCGTCTTTATGCTTTGCCTTGATCGCTTCTAGTTTGGGCTGCAAGTTCTGTAGTGACTTCTGACTCTCAATAGACTTCTTAGATAGCGGATACAAAATAAGCTTAATAATCACCGTCAGGATAATAATCGTCCAGCCGATATCATGACCCGGTAGCCAGTTATAAATAACCAAAACCAAATTAAGGATTGGTTGATAGAATATTGTGGTAAAAAGTGTAAACATAAATACAAATTTAGCAATTGACTAATAGACAAATTAATTAACTAATTCTTAATTAATTAACTAATTTACATATTCGTGCTTTATATAACCGGATCATGCCCTCCGGGACTCCAGGGATGACAACGTATTACCCGCCGTGTCCCTAAATATAAACCCTTCCAGAAACCATAGCGCTGCAAGGCCTGAACCGCATATTCGGAACAGGTTGGATGAAAACGGCAGTAGCCATAGCGGAAAAATCCTTTTAAAACGCCGTGATCAAGTGAAAGTGTTTTTTGATAGGTACGAATGAGTCCGATAACGAGCAGTGCGCCCCAGGCAGAGAACTCTTTTTTCATAAGACTTTTCGGTAGATTCTACTAAGCGATGCCTCTAAATCCGCCTTGAACTCAGAGAAATCAGCCTTTGCCGCAGCTGGCAGACAAATTACTACTACATCTCGGGGCGGAAGTAGTTGTGGTGATAGCTCGGCAATAATTGATCGAACACGGCGACGAAGCTTATTTCGCACCACTGCTCGCTTACTGACTTTCGTACTTATTACTATACCACAGCGGCTATAAGGCTGCTCAGAATTAACAAAAGCGAGACGCATAAAGCGTCCCGAATAAGATAGCCGGGAAGCAAAAATCCGTTCAAACTCGCGGGTAAGGCGAATTCGCCCGGATTTTGGCAACATATACGCTTAAGCGGTTAGCTTCTTGCGCCCCTTGGCCATTCGGCTCTTAATGACCTTACGTCCGCTATTGGTAAGCATGCGCTTACGAAAGCCGTGCTTGCGTTTGGCGCGCTTAACATTTGGTTGATAAGTTCTCTGCGGCATATCTCAATGATAACAATGATAAATAGGTGTGCTGATACGCTCTTCACCGTATCATTATTGCGGCCTCACGTCAATGCCTCGATCTTATCCTATGTTTATCAACAGATTATAAACATGTGGATACTTTTACTAAAGAGACTGCCTTGCTATACTATCAAATATTACGCAGCGGATTATTACTTAATACCCTCCCCATGGACAATGAGCAACTTTGGCAGGCGGTGCTTGGCGAAATCGAGCTAAATCTCTCGAAAGCCACCTTTACGACCTGGTTCAAAAACACCTACATCCACTCCTATGAGGCTGGAAAAGTGACAGTATGTGTTCCGACTGCCTTTGCTCTCGATTGGCTCCAGAAAAAATACTATCAAGAAATTCTCGCTGCCCTGCGCAACGTTACCAAAGAACAAGTAAAAGAAGTCGCTTATAAAATCGAAAAAAAACAACACGCCGCTCCCGTCGGCGCTTTTGCCGGCAGCGGACACCTTAGCAAGAATGCAGCGGCGGCCGTAAGCGAGGCGGCCAAGAGTATGGGCAAGAACCGTTTTGGACTTAATAGTTATTACACCTTCGAAACGTTTATTGTTGGCAAAGGAAATGAATTAGCATATGCCGCCTGCCAGGCAGTAGCTAATAATCCCGGCAAATCATACAACCCCTTGTTTATATATGGGGGAGTGGGACTCGGCAAAACCCATTTACTGCACGCTATTGGCAATGAGCTTTCCAAAAAAACTGACAAGATCCTATATGTCACCTCAGAGAAATTCTCTAATGATTACATTAACGAAGTTCGTTCCGGACGCGCCAAGCAGTTAAAGGAAAAATATCGCAACGTCGACCTATTGTTAGTTGACGATATTCAGTTCATGGCCGGCAAGGAAGGAACTCAGGAAGAATTCTTTCACACCTTCAACGAACTACACCAAACCAATCGGCAAATAGTACTTACCTCCGACCGACCACCAAAGGCCATCCCTGCCCTGGAAAAAAGACTTCTCTCGCGTTTTGAGTGGGGGATGATCGCCGATATTACCCAGCCAGACCTGGAAACAAAGTTAGCAATTCTCGAAAATAAGTGCCACGAGAAAAATTTTCCTTTGCCCGCCGAGATACTTATGTACATTGCCCACAATATCCAAACGAACGTTCGCGAGCTCGAGGGGGCTCTTACGCGCCTCATCACCCATTATGAATTTAATAATCTCCAACCGACCCTTGAAACAACAAAAAACATTCTAGCCGCCACTCTCACTGAATTCCGCGAAAACTCCCTAACCAGTAAAAACATCATCGAGGCGGTTGGCAAATTCTTTGATATTGAACTAAAAGATTTGATTGGAAAAAGCCGCAAAAAAGAGCTTGTTGTTCCCCGCCAAATTACAATGTATCTCATGCGCGAAGAAATTAGCGCCTCTTTTCCCTCTATTGGACAGGAAATCGGCGGCCGTGACCACACCACCGCAATTCATGCCTGCAATAAAATAGCCGAAGATCTTAAAAATAACCAAAAATTAAAACAACAACTTCTTTCAATTAAACAGCAGCTTCAAACGAACGGATAAACTGTGTATAAGCCATTACTTTTGGTCGGATAAGTGTTTAATAACTTTGGGGTAAATAGACTGATTTATAAAACCACTGCTTGCTCCCGAAACTTATTAACTCTCCACTCCGCATTCCCCCACAACACCATCCACAGCTAATTTAAATAATTTACAATGCCAGCTTAGTTTTTCAGACTTATCCACTCTATCCACTCCCTTATTGTTACTGTTATCTATTTATATATTTTTATTTAATACATAATACTCTTCTTCAACCTATGAAAATAATTACTCTGCAGAAGAATCTAAAAGCAGCGGTTCATGCGGTGAATCACATAGCACAGAAGAATACTAATCTGCCTATTCTTAATAATATTCTTATTTCTGCTCAGGAGGGCAATATAAAGCTTATCTCGACAAACCTCGAGATTGGAATCACAAGCCTCTTAAGGGGAAAAATTGAATCAGAAGGATCATTTACGGTTGATGCCCGCCTCCTCGCTGACTATGTTGGACTCTTACAGAACGATAAGGTTAGTATGGAATTAAAGGAAGGCGAGCTCGAGGTGGAGTGCGGTGAAAATAAAACCAAGATTAAAGGGCAGTCAGCCGAAGAATTCCCCTTTATCCCAGTGGTCGAAAGAGTGAATCTATATACGGTAAAGGCGGATGACTTGCGTCGGGCAATAAGTCAGGTCGTTTTTGCGGCGGCGAATGACGAGGCGCGCGCCGAGCTGTCGGGCGTCCTGTTGGTACTACGGGAAAAAGAGCTTGTGATGGCCGCCACGGACAGTTATCGTCTCGCGGAGAGGATTGTAGGGGCTCAGGGAAGCGAACCAGACGAGCGTCGCTGTATAGTTCCAAGCCGAACACTGCAAGAGCTCTCACGCGTGCTTGGGGCTGATGCCGGCGAGGATGAATCGCCTTCTGAGGTGTTGTTGTTTCTCTCGGATAACCAATGCCTTTTTGTTGCTGGGGGCACGGAAATTGTTTCTCGTTTAATTGATGGTCGCTATCCTGATTATCAACAGATTATTCCCCAGCAATTTGTTAGCCGTTGCGTAGTTGATCGCCAGGAGCTAAGCCGGGCAGTAAAGTCCGCGGCAATCTTTTCAAAAAGCGGGGTAAATGATGTAATTTTTGCCTTTAATGCATCTGCTGCCTCTGGACTGGCTGGGGAACATCACAGCACGCTTTTGGTATCAATTGAAGGCACGGATGTTGAAAGTACTCTTAATTCCCGCTACATTCTAGACGCCTTAAGCGTTATGAATGAAGAAACAGTTGTAATTGAGGTGGTGGATGGTGATACGCCCTGTATTCTGCGGGATGGTGATAAAAAGGACTATTTCTATATAATAATGCCTATCCGCAAGTAAAAAGAAGGAAAACAGTTTAAAGCACCACGGCCACGCGTCGTGGTGGTTTTAAAAAGCAAAAAAGGCTCCTACTATTGACAATTAGCAAGAAATATGATATTTTACAGTAAATACGAAAAATTAAAACAAAAAAAAACTATAATGTGCATTGAAAATGAAATTAATAAACTAGGCAGTCAAGAAAAAGACTTGTTTGATTACGTGCCTAGCAATAAAAAAATCATTGGAGTAAAAAAGGGTAGGACCTTTGATTTAGTTGTCACAGAGGGAAGGGGTTTATTGTTTGATCTGTGGCTTAAGGATAAGCCTAACGCGGCCAACGAATACGGAAAGAAGTTTGCCCAAGAGCTGATTCATGTTTCACGCACGAATCACCTAGCAGAAAAGCCGCATATATCCAAGACCGAAAAAGACATAATAAAGCGTATTAGAGAACTTCTTCCAAGTGACATAGCGCGCCACTACCCGCGCGCCGTACGAGATTTCTTGCTGCGAATTGCCATAAGTCGCCTTACCTTGCTTCTGTTAAGGCCGCAGGATGATATAGATGTGTCAGAAGCGCACCAAGAACTTTTGTTGTTTATAAAAGGATTTGAATCCTCGGAAAAACTTATTGATGATTATGATGCGCTTGAGGCAATAATCAAAGATTTTCTCGAGAAAAGACAGGGAATTTTTGATCAGGAAGTGTTTTTGAAGAACACAGCTGCTCTAAATTTGTATGTTAATGAATTTCCCAAAGCTGGACGGTTGGTTGGCAATAATAAAAAGGCCAAACGACTAAAAGCTTTTTTGGGTGGTGACTCAAAAATTGACTAAAAAAGAGTTAGCAAAAGCCGTCCCCAGGGAACGGCTTTTTTATTGCTAAAAATTTTTAATTGTTTAATCTTTTTTGGCCACTATTAAGGAAATTGAAGTTAAATTTTTGTTCCGAACAATTATCAATATCATCGCAAACCCGTATAGAGAGCTCGTGATAACCGGGCGATGTCCCGGCAATAGACTTTTCGAGACCAAAGGGCGGAATGGTTATGGTATCAAGGGGGCTGCCGTCGAGCTTGTATTCCGCTCGGTTTACGCCACGTGGTGCGCTCGCCTGAATCGCTATACTGAGATAGGGTTGGTTGACCGACTGTCCTTCCTTGAAATTTCCAACCGTAAAAATCGGAATATTCTCCGGGATATGAACATTGTCCTTTTCGGTTGGCGGCTGGCTTGAGATGATGTTGTTTTTCTTTGCCCAGGCCTGTACCCGGCTTTCCCATAAATTAAACTGTGGGTCATTGGCTGGGTTACTGGGGGCGGGTCCGCGCGGGTCATTTTTATTTACATAATAAAGTATGTCATGGACGTCTTGAAAGGTTTTTTCCTCAACAAAGCTCGGCGGCGTAAGATCTGTTGCCAACAAGCCAGAGGCCTTGTCGATTTTTACTTTTGTTTCGCCGGGCTTACCGCCATCAATAACCGACTTGCCGCTTATCTCAATCTTAGGGGCGTTAAAATTTTCAACGTTCCCGTCGCCCAAAACACGACGCATATATTCGTTCCAAATAGGCGCTGCCACAACACTGCCGTCGGCGCCAGCCTTCATTTCCGTGTTGGCGTTGTTGCCTACCCATACCCCTGTGACCAAAGAGGGAGTGTATCCGATAGTCCAGGCATCACGGTTGTTGTTGGTGGTTCCGGTTTTTGCGGCCACGGGTCGATTGCCAAGCGTGAGGAAATTTTTTCCGCCAAAGATATAGGCGCGAGCATTATTGTCGCTGAGGACTGAGTTGATTTCACGGGCGATATTGCTGTCGAATACCTGGCGCGGTTCATCTTTAAATTCTTCTAATACTTGGCCATTGCGGTCTACAACCTTAAGAATAAAGGAAATAGAGTGGATTGTTCCCTCGCGAGCAAAAGCGCTAAAGGCATTGGCGTGTTCCAGTAATTTTACTTCGCCGCCTCCTAATACGAGCGATAATCCGAAGCGATCCTTGTCTTCGAGAGTGCTATAACCTAATTTGCTGGTCATTTTTTCAACGTTGTCGACACCGGCCAAATACATGGTTTTAACAGCGGGCGTGTTAAGCGAGCCAGCTAAGGCCATTCTCATGGAAACCGGTCCATATTCCTTGCCATTGTAGTTATGTGGTTCGTATGGAGCACCGCCGGCGGAAAAATTAGTCACAACGTCATATAGTATTGTGTTTGGCGTGTAGCCTCGTTCAAAGGCAGTCGCATACACAATTGGCTTTATGGATGAGCCTGGTTGGCGGGGCTGGAGGGCGACGTTGACTTGGCCGTCAATCGCCTTGTCAAAATAGTCGCGTGAACCGACCATGGCTAAGACTTGCCCAGTCTTAGGGTCTATGGAGACAAGCGCGGCGTTTGAGGCGCGGAACTTTTTTTCATTTTCCAATGCCTTCTTTTTAACTACTTCCTCGGCAATATCTTGTTTATATGTGTCGAGAGTTGTGTAGATCTTGAGGCCGCCTTGTTCGATGGTTTTTTCGCCATATTTCTCAGCCAATATTTCTTTGACATGCATAACAAAATGAGGGGCGGTGATATTGTCAGACGGGTCCTTGAAAACAAGTTTAGCCTGCTTGGCGGCTTCTGCTTCGTCTTGACTGATCATGTTCTGGCTAACCATGAGATCAAGAACATATTGCTGGCGGGCGATAAGAATTTCTCGGTTGGGACCGAAAGGAGAATAGCGGGAGGGGCTTTGGACAATAGCGGCTAGGATAGCTGCTTCAGGAAGATTGATATCGCTTACCTTTTTGCCAAAATACTTTTGACTGGCCGCTTCAATGCCATACGCATTTGATCCATACGGAATTTCATTGAAATACATCTGCAGAATCTGATCCTTGCTGAATTTCTGTTCAAGCAGATAGGCGAGGATAAGTTCTTTTAATTTTCGGGTATACAGTTTTTCGTTGGTAAAGACGGCGTTCTTAATAAATTGCTGAGTAAGGGTGGAGCCGCCCGCCTTACTGTTAGTAAAGACATTTTTTACGACTGTGCGGAAAATTGCCCACAAGCTAAAGCCTTTGTGGTGATAAAAGTTTTTATCTTCAATCGCTATAGTTGCATTGCGGACATTGTCGGGAATTTGATCAAGCGTCACGAGCGTACGTTTCTCTTCGCCATGAATTTCGTACAAGATCGTTTCGCCGCTGCGGTCAAAGATTTTGGTGCTCTCGGCAACTTCGCGGTTAATGAGCTTGTTTGGGTCGGGCAGGCCGCGGGAAAGCCACAAGAATGCGCCAACTAATAATACAACCAAGCCCAAGGCAAAGAAACCAACGAGCGTGCTGCCCTTTTTTGAGAATATCCAGTTCTTTATAAAGAGGATGAAACCATGGCCAGAGTTGCCTGAAGATGATCGCCGGGGGGCAGGTGAGCGCCAGGCGCGAGCTGGCGGACGGTTGATTGGTCGATGTTTTGTGTGGCGCCAGGGCTGTGGTGAAGTAGGAGTATGCATATGACGGAATTGTATACAGTAATATAGCTTTAGTATATCATATTATTATCTTGTTATTATTGCGTACATGAAAGCCAATTTTTACCCCAAAATAGTCGTTTTTTCCCAAAAAAAAAAGTCGATTTTTACTT
>CAZFYY010000022.1:0-18986 GCA_964523425.1 uncultured Gammaproteobacteria bacterium | reverse complement strand
GTTTGAAGCTTATAGCAAACAAAAATAGTGCCATTTTTTCCTCTGCGCTGCTGGGCATACCAAGGAGAGAATCCATCGACTGCCCGAATAATTATTGCCAGGATCACAATCATGACGCCGACAGGTAGAACCAACATTAAGGCTACGAGCCGATTGCATACTGTTTTCAAGGGGATATAGGGTTTAATTTGAAAGAACAATGCTTCATTATTGTACGCCGGCTACTTCCTGTCAAGGTGGCAAGTCCTCGCTAAGCTTGATTTGTAATCATGGAAACCTATAGCTTTCTTAGTCAAAGCCTTTCGTATGGATTGAATGCCTATGTGCCAGCCATTCGTACTCTTTCTGGATGGAATCATAAAAACTAACATTGGCATCCAAATCTTCTTTTTGGAGACGAAACACATCCTGCAAGACGCTCTCCAGCTTGTTTCTGTCGCCATGAGTTTCATCTTTCGCGTATTCACCAATCGCTTTAATAAGATCAGCGCTATGATGCTCATCAGCGCTGATATGAACATTGAAGTACTCTTGGGCAACTTCACTGTTATCATACGTACTGATCAGCGAAACGAAGGTCAGGAATTCCTTAGGGCATAACAGTTCCTCACTGGCCATATATGTCAGTATTTTCAGGACGTCAGTTCCACCGGAAGCGTTCAGCAAATTATCCATGATAGCTTGCGTCCCCGCTAACGGGGCAGTTTCCACGTATTCATTCTCCGTTACCCCAAGCAACGACAAGACATGCTTGAACAGCGTGAAATGTTTTTTATTTTCGTTGCCGTTACCAAGTTCATCATCAAGATTTTCGGCTATACATACGTGAAATTTTTTCGGAATTGCCGGATTGACTAACATCTTCTCCAATACCGTGACGAATATTTCGTCTATCTTGCCCGCCTGGATAGCCCAGGCCCGCAGAACCTGATGGCATAAGCCAGCGGGGCAGCTTCTAATCATTCGCAAAAATGGGTGATTCCATAGCAGATGAAGCTCGCAGCGCATTTTGAATTTTCTATTGAATGCGCCTGAATCTATTGGATCTACGTGTTTATTTTCCATATGTGGACCCTCCGTCCTTGGTTTAGTTTTTAATGTAATTCAAGATTGTAGCATTGGTTTTATAATATTGTCAATATATTTGAATATATCTATATAATTATTTTATTTATATTTATTGATATATAAAAATAGTTGTCAATTTTATTGACTATTTTATCCACATATGCTACCATGCTTGTATATGGAAATAGAGAAAATCCTCGAATCATTGGGGCTGGGTGAAAAAGACGCCAAGATCTACCTCGCCCTCCTCCAGCTCGGGACGGCCTCAGCCTATGCGGTCGCCAATGAAAGCGGGCTTAAGCGCCCGACGGCTTACTTCATTCTCGATGAGCTGGCCCAGCGCGGCATCGTACATGTTATTGCCGATACGAAAAAGAAACTCTTTCGCGCTTCTCCGCCGGAGGAATTACTACGAGTTGCTGAAGAACGGCTACAAAAAGCTAAAAAGATATTACCACAGATCCAGGCTATGGCTAAGAAAGCAGAGAAGCCACAGATTTTCTACTTCGAAGGTGTCGCGGGAATCGAGGAAGCAATGAACTACCGCATTAAGGACATGGCTGGAAAGGAAATTGTTGGTCTGTTCGCCAAAGCGACCGGCGACACCCTGAAACGCTTTGATAACTTCCGATCCTATAACAACCGTCTTAAGAGCCTGAAGATAACGGAGCGGGGAATTGCGCCGCTTGATCCGACAATTGCCAGCTTCCGGGAAGAGGATGAGGAATACGGCCGGCAAATCAAGGCCGTTTCACAGGACAAATATTCCTCAACGATATGTGTTGAGATTGGAGAGGCGTTTGTGAAATTCTATGATTTCGAAAATCTACAATCCCTTGTCATTGAGAACACGGCGATTGCAAAAACAATGAAAGAGACGTTCGAGATGGCGTGGGGGAATAATTAAACTTCTTCTGAGCAATAAAAGACCGAGCATAAAGCTCGGTTTTTCTATACTTCAAATTGACGTGTTGTGGTCTCCTGATAATGGAAGCTAAAGCGGGGCGTATAGATCTGGTGTCAAATTCCGGACTCTTTCAAAGGAGATTCTAGCATCATTTTCCGAGGACTACTGAGGGGTTCGGATCATCATTTAACGATTGAACTTCCAAATACTTCTCGTATTCAAGCGCCAGCTCTTCCCCGATATGTCTTAACTCCCGACGGAGCTGCGCAATCTGTTCCTGGTCTTCCTTCGAGAAGCCTTCTTTCTTGTTATTCGCCTCAACGTACTTGTCTGGCCTTTCTTCTGATTTCGTTACGCCTACGGCGTTGCTGCCCCTATAAGACAGTTCGCCGGGGTAATAATTTTTCGGATTCGATTCCGAAATACCTGTGCCGCCGTTCATATAACCGACATGTTCTTCAAACTCGCTAAAAATACCAAAAACACCTACGAAAAATACCCGGCCGTCAAAAAGATGTTTTACCGTATTAAAAGTTTCTCCAGCACCAATGAATTCATCGATAACTGCTACCTCGTCCAGGGATATATTTTCTTTTTTGAGACGTTCTATTATTTCCTCAACGCGCTCCACGGCTAATCTCCTCTTTATTTGCCTTACTTTCTGCTCCTCATCGAACTCCTGATACTTCTTTTCTTCCTCATGAATAGCCGCAAAGTCCGCCAGCGTATTCTTCCGTACCGGATCATAGTCTAGGCCCGGATTGTTACCTAGAGCTTCAACCATATCATACGGCCCCCGTCTCCAGAAAAGCTCATCCCGGTCGATCCTTAAGAAGATCGAGGTCGGCTTATCCTGACCCTTGGCCTCGGCAATGCTGCTGAAGATCGGTTCGAATAAGTAATGCAGCGGCCGGCCCGAAGTTTCCGGATAGATAATGGCTTTTGGCAACTCTCCCTTGAACCTTTCCATGATCTTCTTCATGACGCCATCCGCGCCCTGTTCAAGCATCTTCCTGTCCCATTGATTGAGAATAAGACCAGAGGTATCCTCGGTTGCGTTATCCCTCTTGCTCGGAGGCTGACCGGGGTTGAATTGCTCATTATTATAGGATGTTTCAATGCCCATACTGCTAATTATTTTTTGTTTTCTGCATAGATCCGAGAAACTTCCTCCGCAGAAAGTCCCCGATTATACATCCGTATATCATCTAGAACCCCGTTAAAATAATTGGTTTGGAGACCGGTAATATACTTTTGGCGCTCAGTTGTTTTAACGGCAAAGTTAGCCTTGCCGAAAACGATTCTCGTACCGCCAGCTCCTCCATCCGAGTTTTCTAGTACGCCATTAACGAATATGCGCTTAGTTATTCCGTCATTACTGATGACGACATGGTAAAAGCGATCAGGCTCAACGACTGTCCGCGACCTGACATCTCCCTGATCCGAGAATACTAAAGTCTTATCAGCCGCAATAACCAATCCTACTTCGTCATGCTCGGTATTGAAAATTTGCGCTTCGCCAGATTGATTGGATAAAGGTTTAATCCAAAAGGAGAAACTATATTTTTCGAACAGGGGCATTGGCATGAGAACAAATTGATCCTTGCCATTGAATTCAAGGCAACTGCCGAATACGCAGTCACTGCCGGATCGCCAGGTAGGATAACCCACCAAAAGACTACCCGTATTTACGCGGGCACTGTCCTCAGTGCTCTCACCCTTGCCTTCGTCGAACTTGAACCAAATTACCGGCTCATCCTGAATCTTTTGGTACACTGGCATACCTCCAATCAACGGCTGGCAGGCACCCGCCACACGATACGCGCTTGAACCATTAAGGCCGGCGATTTCGTAAGCTTTTTCGCAATAATCGAAATTTCCTGTGGCGTCAGCTAAATCGACGTAACACTGCAGTCCCCAACGGAGCGAGTTGCCTTTCATAGCATCCATCTCGTGTATCAAGTCTTCGCACAACAGTGGATTTTTAGTTTCCTTAGCTGGTACGCTATAGCATGCCGCGCCGACCGCTTCATCATATTTTATCGCCTGAGAGCAATTGCCTATCTTAGAGAAACACTGAGCAACAGAACTATGTCCGTCAGTAGGGTAAAGAGTGCTCATGCGAGTGCAAATTTCCTGAGTCAATCCGAATTTTTCGTAACAGCTAAGCATAGCCATTCCGTCATGAAGATTAATGCACCCATAAGGGTCATCTTTATTAAGGTCGGCCTCTTTTTGCTGGATCTGATATTCATTCGGATTTGCGTAGCTTAGAAGTGCTTTTGATTTTATTCCAACGCTAACAAACAGTATCGAAGCACCGATCAATAGCGCTATTAACGTCAGAGACTTCCAAAAAATGCCTCGTAATCCTCTTAGGCATATAAGTGTAAAAATCACAGTTAAGAGCGGAGGAATAAACGGGATGACAAAAATAGGAATCAGCTCGACACCACTCCCAGAACAGCCTCCACCCAAGGCACAGGCAAACATGTAGCTTCCTAATATAAATGCGCTTAAAAAAAACAGCACGGGCGCAAGGTACATAAACAAGATAGCCTTTTTATATGACTTGCTTCTCTCTAAATGGCCGTTTTTATAAAGATAAAGAGGTATCAGTGTAGTAACCGTAGAAGTAAAGCAAGTCACAAATAAAATTACTGATATATTCCAAAGTCCACCGAGATCAGAAGGTCCATCTAAAAATAGACTCACAAGTAACCCTATGATAACCAGCGAAAGTAAAATAGCAAAAGCAGCGTGGAACTTAATAAGTTTCAGGCTACGGGCAACTCCGGGTTCAGGAACGACTAAAGGAACTTCGGCTTCTGGGAATGTCATATGAATAATTAATTTTTAAGGCAGCGGACTTGCAAGCTATCGCTCTTAGGATTGGTTATAATTCCCACCCCTCCTTCGTGCGAGGAAAAAATACGAGCTATGGCAGCTTCCTTGTTATCTGGGTCTGTGGTTGCTGACCATAAGAAACCTTCATTGCCCTGGGTATCCAAAACCATTGTTTCTTCAAGTCCGTATCTTTTCTCAATCTCGCTTAGTTTCATTGAAAACAAGGACGAGTTGCAATTTTTTTGAGTGAAGCATCCCTTCGCTGTTTTCAACATATCTCCTACGCCGGTACATGAGAATTGAACCTTATATGAAAGATACGTGGGTCTTTCGGACCCGCAGGTTGGCTGCAAAGCTACTTCTAGCGCCAGGAAATCCTCGTGGCTCGGAATATGCCAGCCGGCCGGGCATATTCCTTGGACCAGACCGCTTGCCGTAGGTGGCTGATCGGGCAAAGACTTGGTAGCGTCTGCCCATGTGTAAAGATTATATTCTTTAATACAGTCAGTGCCGAAACTGCACTCATAAGGGCTGTCCGGCCCTAGGTTCAGACTTCTTGCAAACCAAGTTTGTTTCCCTATAGTGACAATTGGATATGTTTCGCCTTCATACGTAATTGCGCCTGAAGGCTCTGCGGACAGCGACTGAGCGGGAAACAATTCGGCTTGCTGCGCCGCGAGCTTTTGATCAATCAGCGTTTGCTCCTTTTTTTCCTTAGCGTCCCACTGTTGGTGGAGCGCTGTTATCTCCCGTGATACCCTGCGCTCATTAATGATGTATATAACGCCGCTCGCTATCGCGACAACAATTATGAACGAAACAATCGCATGCCACCACTGGAACTCTTGATCTGGATCCGCGATGCTATTTTTTGACAAGAACCTCCACATTAGCCGGTACAGCAAAAAATATACTATGGTAATAACAATCGGTGTTCCAAACAAGAATAGAATAGCCAGGCCATATCCCTCGAAGCCACCAGTGCCAATAAAAATGTCGCCAAAAAGTACAACATACACTATCGCCACTCCAGTAATACTGGCAACGAAAGAAGACTCGATTACTCTAAGAATGAATGATCTGCCAGGACCCGTCCTAAGGCTTTGGGTATTTATCTTAAAACGTTTTGCAAAAGTAAATTCCTTACTTGGGTCTTCCGGTTCTTGTCCGGTGACTATAGCAAATCCCTGAGCTATCTGCGCTGGCAACCAACCCTTAGCTAAGAGAGACTTTTCTATCTCGTCTTTTGAGCTGCCTCGCTTTAAGGATTCTTGAATAAATGATACTAAGTTTTGATCAATCATATAAACTGCATTTAAACGTTTCCGATGCATTCATTATATACTATCGAATACACATATTCTTATAAAATAAAAGACCGAGCGTGAAGCTCGATCTTTTTTTGGCATTTTTTAGGGTGTTCGGGTCTTCCGATAAAAAATGCTAACTGCGGGGCGTCCCGGTTCAGTACAGGGATTGGCCGCTTTTATAAGGGTATTTTGGCATTCATTTTAGGAGGTCAATAAGGCGTTCGGGTCTAAGTAAAATGAGACAAATGAGACAGTCCAATGTGTCTAATTAACAATTTTCCCGCTTTGCCAGACGAGCTCAAAAATATTCTTTAACGTCTTGGCGATTTCCTTCCCCTCGACGACAAAGCCGAACTCGTTCTTGTAGTCGATAATACAAGTCTTATGACCATATACTCCAATCTCGATCTCGGAACTGAATATATCTTTCGGCAGCAATCTCGTTTCGCGTAAGTCTTGGCTATCGCGCTGCTTGAGCGCCATAAGCTCCGTCGACATCTCACCAATCACTCGCACCTTGTTGCCGGCTTTAAGCCGGTTTCTTATATACTCCTCCCCGAACTTCTTATCCTTAATGGAAGCGAAACGGGGCGTCGTAAAGGCGACAATCTCAGTCTTGTAGTTGAGGGTATCGGCATTGATCTGATTGATTCCGGCAATGCCATGGTAATAAGAAATTTTGGGCTTTTCTTCTGAGTTATTCTGAATAGCCTTGAGCTGGGGCAGAATATTCTCTAATTCTTTCGCTTTCTGCTTTTGCAGATTAACAAGCGTCTCCGGATCAGTAGCCGTAAACATAGCTCTCTTGCCATCAGCCACCTGTTTCAACAACCCCATTTCAATCAATTGCCGGGAGAGATCGTAGAAATGGGTGCGCTGGATACCGGCTTTTATGGATATTTCCTTGGCCGGGGCCGTACCCAGCTCAAGCGCCGCCAGATAGACTCGCGCTTCTTTGTCTGAAATACCCAGTTGTTTCAAAGCTTCATTCATATTGTCGTAATATATTTACTACTAATATATCTATATTATAGCTAATTTTAGGCAATTAAATATTATTATATTTTATATTGTAAGTTATTTTTGACGTTATACAACTTTCATTGTATGGTATGAGAAAAATAAAAGCAAGAGAACTGAACTTTAAAAACAAACCCACAACAATGGAAGAAAAAACAACTGAAGAAATCATCGAACAATCGATGAAAGTAACCCTCGATAGCATCGAGGTCGCAAAAGCAGCCTTTAGAAGGCTCCGTATCAAACCAGCGTATTTCTCAGAATCCTCCGAAAACAACATTCTTAGTTTTCATGGCTATGAAGCTGTTTGTAAAAAAATCGGTCTTGTCCGCTACACTTCTCCAAAAACGGATTTCGATAATATCGATGATTACATTGAAAGGTATATATTGGAAGATTGGCTCTTCTTAATAGACTGTTCTGTTATCGGTGGTAATGTTAATAACGAACGCAAAGAAAATGGTAAGCCCCATCCATCTTTCAATATCATGTTCATATTCTGTAAGAGAGGCGATAAGATCGATGTAGTTATGCGTCCATATATGGGCAATATATACCCGGGATATCGTGACTCAATTATGAAGTATGTTACCGGCGATTATTTCCATATTGAGCGAACGGTGCCTTTTGACGAAGCGATCAAGATAATTAATAAAATAAAAAAAAGAAGAAGGAAAAACACAGATTATTATGAATTGATTCTTCAGGAAAAAATTCGATGGTAAAAATAACTAAAAGACCAGGATCTGATCCTGGTCTTTAAATAATATTGGCACTGAAAAATCCGAAGGATTTAAACAAATTATTGCTTAACAGCCACAACGACTTTTTCCAAGAGCACATGCATCGCATAGCTCCAGCTGAAGCCGTTATCCTTAAGCAGTCCTTCATTCTCCGTGTCAGAGAAAAGCAGGTCAGGCTGTTCATCGCGCAGATCATGACGGATCCATTCAAGATACAGATCGGGACGATTATATTTCGTGACAAAAGGCGTCATGTCGATAAGCGCCTGAGCTAAATATCCATCACGCTCCGGTCCTGGGTTACCGACTTTTTCAAGGTTAACGAAGACGCCACCGGGTTTCAGGATACGTCCGACTTCAGCCATGACTGCCTTGCGCTTCTCGATCGGGAAATTATGTAATACCCAAGCCGTATAGACTCCGTCCACTGAGGCATCGGGAATCCGTTTAATGACTTCTTCAATATCGCCTGGGTGTTTTTCAAAATTATATCCCTCCAAATATGCATCGGAACGACTCAATAGTTCTTCGTCAAAATCATTTAAGATAAACTTAGCCTTCGGCAAGCGTTCCGCCACGAGTTTAGTACTGAAGCCATAGCCGGCTCCGAGATCGAAAAGCGTAAGCCCTTCACCTGTGCCCGAAAAGTGCTTGGCGACCGAGTCAGCCAAGCAACCCTGCAATTCATCATGTTGCGGAAATACTTTACCGAAGAGATCATACTCTTCGACGAGTGTGTCGGAAAAATTATTGTTAGTAGTCATATAGTTATTTAGCAGCCGCCCAAAGCTCTTCAAAGAATCTTATATAAGCTTCGGCGACGTTCAAGTTGTTAATCTGAATAATAGTAGGTTCGTCTTCGAAGATCTGTGTGATAACAGTCTCGCCAAAGACGTTATAGTTTGCCGGATTTTGGATACTCCGAGGCATCCGGCGGAACTCATTCAATTCAGGATGCTCACGCACCAGTCGCTCATCGATTTCGCCTTGGTCATAAGTAACCATCTTCCATTTGATATTTTTTTGCACACGCAATCGTTCATAGGTATCATAGAATTCACCCATCGGTCCGTACCATGCGTCACCGACAGCACCGGCGACATAGATAGTTGAATGTTCTGGAAGACGCTTCATTAAACCCAGATGATATGCCTGGAATTGCTCAAGACCTTTAAAGACTTCGATGGATTCGTCTTTTTTAGCAATATCCAATATGAACGATTTGATTTCTTTATTTTTCTGATTCGTGAAAAACTGCGTCGATTCCTTGTCTTGGATTATCTTGCCCTCTTTTAAAAAAATAATCCGGTCGGCTACCGACATAGCAAACGACATGTGATGTGTCACGATAACCATCGTGTAGCCGTCTTTAGCCAGAGCGCGAATCAAATCAAGAACGCCTTTAGTCAATTCCGGATCAAGAGAAGACGTAATTTCATCGAGCAGCAATACCTGTGGTTTAGCGAGTACGGCACGCAACAGGGCGACGCGTTGACGCTGTCCGCCCGACAATTCATGGGGGTAAGAAGATAGATAGTCTTTCAAGCCGAAACGAGTAAGCATCGCCTTTGCTTCCGCCTCGATTTCCGTGCGCTTTTTCTTATCTGCCAGACAAGGCGCCAGCGTTAGATTTTCCAACACCGTTAAATGCGGCCAGATAGTATATTCCTGTGCAACATAACTTACGAGCTCGCCCGGATTATGGGTGACAGAACCGGAGTCCAAGGGTTCGAGACCAGCCATTGCCCGTAGCAAGGTACTTTTGCCGGAGCCGCTCGGGCCAAGCACACAGATAACCTCACCGCGCGCTACTGAAAACGATATGTCACGGATACCGCGAATATCTTTCGTCTCAGTAAACTGCTTAGTGGCATGTTGGAGCTTAAGCATATTTCGTCGCATATTTTTTCTGCAACCAGGAAATAAGCAGGTGTAGCGGAGCCAGGATAATAAAGAAGAACAGCACGAGGAGCGAATAGATCTCTACCGGCTTGTATACCATCGAGTTGATGGACTGCGCGACCCGGAATAGTTCCGGCACCGAGATGAGGCTCGCGAACAAAGTATATTCGAGCATGGCCGCCTGATTAAGAAGCAACTGAGGTAACACCCGACGCATGAGTAACGGCAGTTCAATGTGACGGATAACGGCCAGTGGAGTCATACCCAATGTGATGCCAGCTTCCCGATACGGCTTAGGCAACATCTCCAATTCAATTGTAACAACATGGGCCGTAGCAATAGTATTGATGATGCCGAGCGCAATGATTGTTGTCCAGAACGGATTAACAACGACGCCCAGCAAACCCTGAAGCGGATAATGAAGCCAGAAGAGGAAAACAAGAACGGGAATGACCTTAGTGATGAAGCGCAGGCCTTTGATCAGACTACTAACTCCCTCACTAAACCTTCCGCCGATTATTCCCAAGAGAACTCCGAAAGGGATACCGATAAGCATGATGAACCCGAGGAGCTTCAAGGTCGTTACAAAACCTTCCAAGAAGAGTGCATGGTAGGTAAGTAAGACTTGAAGCATAAAGAGACAGGATAAATGATTAACGGTTGATCACGTAGAGGTCGGAAACATTGTACTTATCAAGAATGCGACCGACGGTTCCGTCCTGAATAGCTTCATGCAAAGCGACATTCCACATCGAGTTCATCGATTCTTCGCCGCGTGCAAAAGCAAAGCTATTGCCGAGCGTTCGGACCGGGGTATCGCCGACACGTTCAATCGCACCCGGGTTCGATTTCAAGAAGTCATTAGCGGCCGACGGTTCTTCAAAAGCGATGTCAGCCTTCTTATTAACGACGTTCAGAAAGACTTCAGCGAATGATGCCGACTGCGTCAAAGCGTTGATCTTCGCCTTCGGATAATCATCCTTAGCGATAAAAGCCGCCATTTCACCGTCCAACACACTGACCGTGAATTTGTCGGAATTAAGAATGGAAAGGTCCTTATTGAAACGGGTATCACCGGCCTTCACATAGGGGTAAAGAACGCTGTTCATTGGAGCGATCGAGAAGAGGGCTTCACGAGCGCGAGCCGAATTGGGCCACATCTGCGTGCCGAGCATATCATAACGCTTAGTCTTTAGTCCTTCGATAGCTGAGCCCCAGCCGACTTCTTCAACCCAGTTAGTCTTTAAGTTGAGTTTTGCCGCAGTCGCTTCGACGATATCATATGAAACGCCGGAGAGCTTACCCGTCGTTTGATCCTTATAGAGCAGCGGAGGGTAAACGATATACCCGATGCGAATCTCGTTATTCGCCACCACCTTATCAGAAACCGAAACTGGTGCCTGATTCGTCTTTGGGCCAGTGAGACTGAGAACGAGGGCAACTACGGCGATGAGGCCGATAATAATACTGCCGTACTTATTCATAAAGATAAATAATTATTAAATGCCTTACCTCAGGAATTATATACCCCTTGGCTTAGCTTGAACATAGAATAGCAAGTTTTGGCAAATATGTCAATAAATGTTGGACAATTGTTGACATAAACCTGACAACACGCGATACTGACTTTATGAATAAAGCCTTATTGTTCGAATTAGGATTGAACGCTAAAGAAGCACAGGTCTATCAGACCGCTCTTAAATATCCGAAAGTCAGTCCCGCGGCACTCGCTAAGCAGACTAAACTCCCCCGACCGACGGTGTATAACATTTGTAAGAGTCTTGTCGCCAAGGGGCTCTTAATCGAGGACCTGGGTGAGAAGTCACTACAGCTCGTCCCGGCCTCAGCACTAGAGCTCAAGTCTTTAATCAAGAAAGAGGAAGATGAATACAAGGCGAAGGCCCGGGTGATCGAAGAACTGTCTAACGAGCTGTCGTTGATGAAGAGCGGCGATTCATACCCCGTGCCAAAGATACGTTTTATTGAGGAAAAAAGTCTAGAAGAATATCTCTACTCGCGTACTGCTGCTTGGAATGACAGTATCATGGCAAGCGACGGTATCTGGTGGGGCTTCCAAGATCATTCATTCGTTGAGAAATATTCGGACTGGATTGATTGGTTTTGGAAAAAGGCACCGAAGAATTTGTGTCTGAAGCTCCTGAGCAACGAATCGCAGGTCGAGAAGCGCCTGAAAGGCAAATATGAACGACGAGAGATAAAATCCTGGCAAAAACGGGAGAGCTTTACGGCCACTACATGGATACTCGGCGATTATATCATCATGATCGCGACGGACAAGGAGCGGCCGTATCTCGTCGAGATCTGCGATGCGACCATGGCGCAGAATTTCCGGGAGACGTTTAAGGGTTTGTGGAATTTTATTTAATGTTATGTCAAAAGCAGTGAATGAAAAAATGGAGCAGTACGATTATGCAATTAATGATGATTACGTGGTTGAAGAAATTGAATCCATGTTTTCAGCTTTGATTGGATCATTAATAATTAATTTTAATTCTCTAGAGAATGAATTGAATATTTCTATCGCTAATATTATCGATAATAGATCTCACGAATTAGGCTATCAGGTTATTGAGGGTCTCGTGATGCAAAATAAAATTAACCTCTTCTATAAATTATACCTGGGACTAATATCAGCCCTTGATCTTAAAAGAAAGCCGGAATTACTTGAGCTTAGGAAAACTTTAACTGAATTGAATATTTTTAGAAACCTAGTAGTGCATGGGAATTGGGCGCTATACGACAAAAAAGGTTTTATACGATCGAAATTCATGACTGACACGGCCGGAAACGGTGATATACATTTTAAATTAACAAAAATCACCAAGACTGACCTTAAAGCAAACATTAGGGCTATGCGTAAAGCAGAATCAAAAATTGCAGATTTATACGACAACTTAATGCAAGAATAAAAGACCGAGCGTGAAGCTCGATCTTTTTTTGGCATTTTTTAGGGTGTTCGGGTCTTCCGATAAAAAATGCTAACTGCGGGGCGCATCGGTCTAGTACCAAATTTCGACGCCTTTCAAAAGGAATTTTAAGATTATTTTACAAGAGTTTTTGAGGTGTTAGGGTCAACGATTTTAACGACAGTATCTACTAAGAAGTAGATGTATTTCCCATCTCTGTCACATGGGATATCTACCAGATTCCCAGCCTTCTTTGATATCTTTATGTACTTGATATGCATTTATCAAGTACATAATACCAAATACTATCACGACCATAATAACATAAGAAATAATTGCATGCCGCCAGTCGAATCCTTCATCAAGACCCTGTATACTGCCGCTGTTTTTTGATAAGAACTTCCAACAAAGCCTATAAAATAAAAAATATGAAATCGTCATAACTACAGGCATCACAAAAAACATTAACAAAGCGATACCATAGCTATTGAATTGCATATTACCCGTAAATATCAATATTATCAGCAGTATTCCAGGCGCGCTGCCCACCAAGGAAGATATTATAAATTTACGGATAAAATTTTTGCTATAGCCTTGTGCTATTTTATTAGCACTTATTAAAAAGCGCTGAATAAACGAAAATCCTTGATCTTTGAACGCAGTCTGCTCGCCATTAGCGGCAGCAAAACTTTCAGCAATCTGGGCGTGTGTCCAGCCTTTCTCTAAAAGAGATTTTTCTATTTCATCCTTATCATTCCCCCAACTCATAGATTCCTGAATAAAGGCTACCAAGCTTTGATCAACCATATGATTAAGTAATATTTAGACTCTATTTTAATTATACGCTTATGTATAATAAAAAGCACTTTAAAAAAAGACCGAGCATGAAGCTCAATCTTTTTTGGCATTTTCTAGGGCGTTCGGGTCATCCGATAAAAAATGCTAACTGCGGAGCGTCCCGGTCTAGTGCCAAATTCCAGCGCTTTTTAAAGGGAATTATGGCATTACTTTTCGAGGGCCATAGAAGCGTTCGGGTCATGCTCTTTTCTTTTCTTACCGGCAAATGGTCGGCATGTTTAAAGGTAAAGAAGTTCAAACCCTTTTCATTGTAATAATTCGCGTATTTGGCATGCCCCCACGAAAGCTGGGGGATTTCGTCATGACCGATAAAAATTGGTAAATCTGTTTCCATGTTCTCTACAGCAAAATGCCTTTCATTTTTATCCATAAGAGAAACAAAAGCCGAAGTATCGTATTCGATCCAGCTAAGCAACTCCTTATAGTCTCTTTCTTCTGAGATATTCATTTTTTTGAGCTTGGAAGCAAGTATTTCTGCTATGAAAGTTTTAAAGGATTTATTTCGCTCCCCGTCATTCGACCATTCACGGTAACGACTCAGGTCCTTGCTCTTAAACGCGTCACTTATCATGATTAAAGCAACAAGATGTCCAGCCAGTTGATCATCGAAGCTACCATGGGAAAGTATTTCTTTCGTGGCTTTATATAAATATTCCTCCATAAAGGAATCTGCATTGAAAGGAAAGCCAAATGAAACAGTATCTTTCATATCTCCGACACCCCAAAAAAAGAAACCGGGGGTGAAGTTTAATCCCGAGTGCGTCTGGGCAGCGTATATTTCACCGCTTGCAATCTTGTCTTTATAATCTACTAGCTTCCTGATTGGAATATGGGGCGCGTCAATAACGGGTTGCCTTGTCTTCTTGTCGTATAAAGTAAAATTGATGTGCCTATCTCCATCTTTTGAGCTAGGCACATTAGTATAGGCCTTGCCAGTCCTTTCAACTTCCTTCTCAATATTATCGAGATCGTATATTTTTTGAAGGAAAAAGTAATCCTTCTTAAAGGCGCTAAGATAGGCGGCGTGGGTTTCCTTGGTATCGGCATATGCCCCCATTTTATGGTTATAGCAGTACGTGGGGTATTCATCGTTCGAAAGACTGTCCAGCTGAAATAGCGTAATATCATCTAATCCACGTCGAACCTTATTCCAGTTTTCCGATTCCCAGTCTTTTTTCTGCAGATACTCATGCAGCGGCTCCCAGGAATCTAATCCGAGCTCTTCAAGGGAAATGCCCTGTTCTTTGATTAGCCACTCCTTGGCAAGCTTAAACAGATTCTCATTGGAAACAGTCATCCGCTCGTACCCGATAATGCCCGTTTCTTCTTGAACATTTTTAGGATACTCGAAATCATAGGATTCGGCCTCGAAGGCATAGGCATTCTCCCCCTGCTTGATTTCAAAGGTTTTGCGCTTCCTTTCCGAGGATTCCTGGGAAGACTGTTCAAATGGATTGATTGGCGAAGTTTCTTTCATATGAAAATATTACCATGCTTCAAGGGTACGCAAAAGGCCCTTTTCAAGGGCCTTCGGGTCTCCCGATAACGGGAGCTAACTGCGGAGCGAACGGGACTCGAACCCGCGACCTCTGCCGTGACAGGGCAGCGTTCTAACCAACTGAACTACCGCTCCAGGTAGAATGATTCCCCGAACGCGCCGGGGAATGACATTCCATATAGTAATCAATAAAAACCTTTCCGTCAAGGCATATACCCGCCAACCCTACTGCTTAGGCATTCCGGCCTGCTCTTTCCGATAAAAGACGTATGAAGCGATAATCGGAATCAGGATAACGCCGGCGATTGCCGTAACAAACAGAGTGACCTTGGCCCAGGCCACCGGCGCGAGAGCCGTCCCGGCAATCATCAGTCCGGCAATAGCCATAACATAACCCATTAAGCGGTTCGTCTTGCGCCAGACCTCCGGACTGGACATCGTCCAGGGCGTGCGTGCGCCCATGAACCAGTTCTGCTTGACGGTCGCGATATAATAGCCGAGCGAGATGAAGAGCAGTCCCACGAGACAGGCTACGGCCATATCCATGCGGACTTCCCGGCCCGTACCCGCCCAGCCGGCCAAGCCGCCGAGGACAAGCAGGAAGACGAGCATCAGGTTGCGGATAGCGGCGAACTGTCTGCCGAAAGCGGCATACTGGTCTTTTTTCGGATCCAGGCGCGGCAGGAAGGTCATGAGAAGATAGAGAGCCAGAGCAATGCCTGGCATGAGGCAGGCGGCAAACGCCCGTCCGGCATAACCATCCGGCTGGCCATTGATACCCCAATGGATCGGAACCGTCGCCGGAGAGACGGCGTAGAAATAGCCGGCCAGGGCGACCGACAGGATAATGAGGCTGAGCGGGAGCCACTCGCTCTTCAGGCTCGGTTTAAGCGGGTTCATAAAAATGTGATAAATAATACTCGTCTATACAAGTATAGCATTTTCTGGTAGGCTAGAGGCATTATGCCATTATCCATCGGAATCGTCGGGCTGCCAAACGTCGGAAAATCGACACTCTTCACCGCCCTGACCAAAAAACAAGCCGAAGCCGCTAACTATCCTTTCTGCACGATCGAGCCCAATGTCGGACTCGTCAAAGTGCCGGATGAGCGCCTCGACGCCCTTGCCGCTGTCTCCAAGCCAGCTAAGATTATCCCGACCGTCATCGAATTCGTCGATATCGCCGGACTCGTCAAAGGCGCCTCCACCGGCGAAGGTCTCGGCAACCAGTTCCTCTCGCACATCCGCGAATGCGACGCCATCCTCGAAGTCGTCCGCCAGTTTGAAGACGACAATATCATCCATGTCCATAACAAAGTCGATCCGGACGGCGACCGCGAGACGATCAACCTCGAACTGATCTTTGCCGACCTTGCCACAGTCACCAAGCGCTATGACAAAACATCGCGCGAAGCACGCACTGGTCAAAAAGAAGCTGTCAACGCCACCGCTATTCTCGAACGCCTCAAGAACCAGCTCGAAGCTGGCCGGCCGGCCCGCGAATTAGAATTCACGGATGATGAAAAGATTTTTGTAAAACAATTAGGCCTCATCACTATTAAGCCGCTGCTCTACGTCCTTAACGCCAATGACCAGACCGGCGACGTAACGCATGTCTGGACCGACGGCAAGGTTATCGCCATCGACGCCAAGCTCGAAGCCGACATCGCCGCGCTCTCCGAAGAAGAGCAATCCGTTTATATCGAAGAGCTTGGCTTAAAAGAAAGCGGTCTTGACCGCCTGATTCGCGCCGGCTATGAATTGCTCGGCCTCATTACCTTTTTCACAACCGGCAAAGATGAAACCCGCGCCTGGACCGTTCGGGCTGGAGCAAAAGCACCGGAAGCCGCCGGCGTTATTCATACTGACTTCACTAAGGGCTTTATCCGTGCCGAAGTCATCAACTGGCAGGACTTTGTCACCGCCGGTTCCGAAGCCGATGCCCGCGCCAAGGGTCTCCTGCGCACCGAGGGCAAGGAATATGAAATTAAAGACGGCGACGTCTGCAACTTCCTGGTTAATACCTAAAACGACTCGCCCGCAGCGCTTTCGGTAACTCTTGACAAAATGTTCTAGATGTTCTAGGATAAGACCATATAGGACTTTTATAAATGCGTTCTATAGGGGAAAAAACGATTTTGGTTAGAAAAGCTATGAGAAGCGTCCCTGTTCGGGACACTCGACCACGCGGCTGCCTTTGCAACTCCTTTCCGGCAGCCGTTTTTTTATTGGCAAACGTCTCCTTGGCCAGCACATCTTGACATTCGGCACTAGCTTGCTACAATAGGCGTGCAAGTCAGCGAAATATCTTTTGAGCCCCTCCGGCGCTATAAAAGTCGCACTTGCGAGTAAAGTCCAGTATTCTGGACATCCCGGCTATTAAGCAGTGACCGGCACCGCGCTTCCTCAAATCAGGCTTTTCTACCTAAGATTTTTGGTCTCTACGGGAGCCGCCACAAGTGGGGTATAAAAACGAGCCATGTCCGATCGCGCATCACTATCCTCCAGGGTACGAAGCGCGTGACGACAGCTCAATTCGTTCTTTCTAATTTTTCATTTTTGCAGTACTCCAATCGATAAGAAGCAAGTAGCGCATTTTGGGCTCTTGCTTTATAATTTTACGTTCATAGCGAACACCGCCCATGGCTTATGTGAACTTTGCCAGAGAGCCACATAAGACATGTGGCGGAATGTATGTGGTGTATGTACTCTAAGGAATAAGCGCTTGTTGGTTAAGCGCCTATACCCAAAGCCCTAAGATGTATCTTATGGCAATTTTTTTTATCCAGAAATTTTCCGAAGGTTTACTCAGCCTTTGTCAGTACCATGATTTCGCGCCAGACGCGCTGGCCGCTGCGGCCATAAAGAAAACTGCTGCGCCGGGTAACGCCCTGAACGTTCAGAGTGCGCGGAAAGAATTCTACCGGCTTAAGGCCGCGGGCCTGGACATTCAGAAGGGCCGGTTGTCCGTTCTCAATAAAAGCTGGCAGAGCGACAACGGCCCGTCCGCCCGGCTTTAGAACCTTAGCGATCTCATCAAGTACTTGAGCATAGAATGGTCCCATCTCGCGGCTGACTTTAACAATATCAATCGCGCCACGCTGCGGACCGAGATACGTTTCCGTGACAATGGCCGCTGCCGACGCTTTCTTGTACTGACGGCTGAGCTGTGCGGCATCAGACAGAGACAGCTCAGGCAACCGAGTAGCGGCGTAGTGTTCCGCCGTCCATTCGATGTTGGCGCGGCTGTCTTCAAGCGCCTTAGGGGAGTTATCGCTTCCGGCTAATTTTTTAAAGCCCATAATCATCGCTTCGGTCAGAATCGTGCCCGAACCGCAGAATGGGTCGATAACCAAATCGTACTCACCGGCGCCGCACAGGTTAAGCATCACCTGGGCCAGCTTAGGTGGCAGCATGCCGGAACGATCGTCGCGCGCCGGCCGGCCGTAGTCGCGCGAGGAGAGATCTTTAAAAGGCTGAACGGCTTCGGTCACGCCGAGCCAAAGCTTTTTCTTACCAGGGATATAAACCAATTCGCGGCCGCTGGTGTTTAGTTTATTCTGCTCGACAACAACGCTGGAGAGCGTTTTATCATTACTTGTGACAAGACGACAGCTAACGCCTTCTACCTTAAGCAACGTTTTAAGCTGTAGGCCAAAACGCTTTTGGTCAAAGGGGACTGGGCCATAGACCGAGAAACCGAAGTTGAACTTACCCGCCTTAGGCGCTTCATCAAGCACCTTAAAGCTTTGCTCAAGAATCGGCTCATGATGTCCCGGCAAGGGGCCAACGATACGCCCCATCTTAATAAGGCCGCCGACGCTCGTCATAAAGCGAGCCGCCTCAAGCGGTTCATCAACACGTGCCAAAAGGATATCTGGCGAAATATATTCAAAATCGCTAATC
>CAZFYY010000021.1:0-19574 GCA_964523425.1 uncultured Gammaproteobacteria bacterium | reverse complement strand
ATTGACGACCGCTACGGCTGGGACTTCGTTAATGGCGTACCGGATCCTTCGCCAAAATTCCAGCGCGGCTTTACGGAAGCCGGCATACAGCATGGTACGATTGTGGCCGGCATCGCTGCTGCCGCTGGAAATAACACCGAAGGAATTACCGGCGTCAGTCGCAATGCGAAAATTATGGCCTTGAAAGCTTTGGGCGACGACGGAGACGGTGAAACGTCGTCCGTTGTTAAGGCTATCGATTATGCTGTTGCCGAAGGAGCGAACATCATCAATCTTAGCTTTGTCGGTTTTGCCTATAGCCGCAGCCTTAAGGATGCTATCCAGCGCGCCTATGACGCGGGTGTTCAGGTGGTGGCGCCGGCCGGCAATGAACAGGCGGGCGACAACGGCGTTAATCTTGATTTGCATCCGATATATCCGGCTTGTTATGAAAATTCTGCTGGCCAGCCTATTGTTATCGGCGTGGCAGCCACTGATGGCATCGATCAGAAAGCGGCATTTTCGGGATATGGCTCCCGCTGTATTGCTTTGTCCGCGCCGGGTGTGAGTTTCTTTAGTACGGTTGTTCATGCCCCGAGCCAGTCAACTTCTGGTCAAACATTTAATGAATACTATGACGGCTACTGGTCAGGCACGTCTGTCGCCGTACCGTTGGTCAGTGGCACGCTGGCGCTCATCCAGGGAGCAAATCCCTCGCTGACTTCGCGCGACGTTACGTCAATTCTCATAAAAAATACCGATGATATCAACGCTCTTAATCCCGGCTACCGAAATCAGCTGGGGCATGGACGGCTAAATGTTGCTTTAGCTGTTGCCGATGCTTCTGCTCGCGCCCATAAGCAGGAGGCGGCCTTCGCCGTTGCTGAAGGAAAATCGTCATGGGTGAGCGTTCTTAATCAGCAAGGGGCAACTGCCTCCCGTTTCTTAGCTTTTCCGGAAAACTTCAAAGGTGGTCTAGCGCTTGCGGCCGGAGATATTAACGGCGATGGGAACGATGAAATTATTGTCGCGCCGGCCTCGGGTCGGGAAGCGGATATTCGGATTTTTGATGCCCGCGGAAATTTTCTAGGTCATTTTCTAGCCTATCCTGCCGCCTTCCGGGGTGGGGTGAATCTGGCGATCATTGACTACGATAATGACGCCCGTGACGACATCATCACCGCTCCGGCCGCGGGACGTGCCGCCGAAATGAAAATCTTTTCTGCCAAGGGAAAGCTGTTGCGCTCGTTCCTCGCCTATCCGCCTTCCTTTACCGGAGGCGCCAGCGTGGCGGTCGGTGATGTCATGGGAACTTCTGAAACGGAAATAGTTACCGGCGCCGGCCAGAGCGGACTGCCGCAAATAAAAGTTTTCTCCAAACAGGGCAAGGTCCAGAGCAGTTTTCTGGCCGGTTCGCGGACGGACGTTAGCGGCTTGAGAGTTTCTTTGTTGGATGCCGACGCCAATATCCGCCGCCGTCAATCAGAGATTCTTGTCAGTCATCAATCCGGCGCAGCGCGGGCGACTCTCTATGATTTCCGTGGCGCTCTCCGACATTCTTGGTTGCTCTTTGGTACCAATTTTCAGGGGGACGTGCGCACGGCCAGCGGAGATTTGACGGGCGATGCCGTTAAGGAAATAGTAGCGTTTCCGGGACTCGGCGGCGGTCCGCATGTCCGTATTTTTGACCGCAACGGAAATCTGCGCACCTCGTTTTACGCTTTCGACCCGCGATCGTCGAGCGGACTAAATCTCGCAATTCTTTATTTAAACCGTTAAACCCATATGGCAAAACAAGCAATTTTTGACAAGAAGAATGTCCTCGTCATCGGCGGAGCCGGCTTTATCGGCTCCCACCTCTGCGACGAGCTTATTAAGACCGCCAAGGTCATCTGCGTTGATAACTTCTCTTCGGGTGATGAGAGTAATATTGATCATCTCTTGTCGAATCCTGATTTTCATTTCATCCGGCACGATATGTCTGAGCCGCTCGTCCTTGATGGGTTCCGCGAGCTGTCGGATTTTAAAGTGGAGTTTCAGGGCATCCAGGAAATCTATAATCTGGCGTGCCCGACCGCGCCGATACATTTTGAGAAGAATCGCATCGCCAACCTGTTGGCTAATTCCTATGTCGTCAAAAACGTGCTTGATTTGGCCCTAAACTACCAGGCCAAGATTATGCACTTCTCCTCATCAGTGGTGTACGGTTCGCGCGATACGGATAATCATCTGGTGAAAGAGGACAATATCGGCGCTGTTGATTTTCTTTCGCCCCGCTGCTCGTATGACGAAGGCAAGCGCTTCGCCGAGAGCATGGTTAAGACCTATACTGACGTCTATGGCATTGACGCGAAGATTGTCCGTCTCTTCCGCGTTTATGGACCGCGCATGGCCCTAGACCAAGGCAACCTGCTGCCGGACTTTATCAGTAATGCGCTTGATAACAAGGATCTTGTTATTTACGGCGACAAGGATTTCTCTTCGTCTTTCTGTTATGTCTCTGATTGCATTGACGGCGTTTTAAAGCTCATGCAGAGCGACGGTCACGGCCCTCTCAATATCGGCTCGGACCGCGACGTTAACGTCAGCGAGCTGGCTGAAAAAATTATTGCCGGCGTTGAATCGCATTCTAAGATTGTTTACGCGCCAAACTTGCTGTTTATGTCATCGCTCAAATTACCGGACGTCAGCCAGGCGCGCGATCTGTTAGACTGGATGCCCCTTGTCACGCTTGATGCCGGCTTGGAGAAGACTATCGCCGCCTTACGGGCAAATAAGGGCATACGTCGCATTGGCTATGGACAGCTCTAAGGCACTAAAAATCGTCTGCGTCATTCCGGCCTGGAATGAGGCCCCGACGCTCTCGGACAGCGCGCTGCCCGCGGTCGTGGCTGGCCTGCGTGGCCGAGTTGACGCTATTGTACTCGTCGATGACGGCTCAAGCGACCATACCCGCCACCTCGGCCTCAGCCTGCCTGTTCATCTGCTTTCTCATGCCATCAATCGCGGACAGGGCGCAGCTTTGCGGACCGGTACGGTCCATGCCCTAGCCGAAGGAGCCGACATAATTGTTCACTTTGACGCCGATGGACAATTTCGCGGCGAAGATATTGAACGCGTCATAGCGCCGCTCGTTCGCGGCGAGGCAGACGTTGTGTTCGGCTCGCGTTTCCTTGATCAGACTACGCGCATGCCGGCTTTTAAGCGGTATGTGATTATGCCATTGGCCCGCTTCGTGTCGCGTCTTTTTTTCCGCGTTAAGCTGACCGATCCGCAGAGTGGCTTTCGCGCCTTCACCCGCGAAGTAGGGGAGAATCTCCATTGGCAGCAGGACGAGATGGCTCATACCACTGAAATACTTATTAAGACGCATCGCGGACGCTGGCGCATCGCCGAGGTGCCGATAACGGTCATTTACGATGAGTTCGGTCAGCGCCTATCCGGCGGTTTTAAAATTTTGCGCGATCTATTTTTAGCCAAGCTTAATCATTAATATGCTTCAGGAAACTATCGCTTTGGTCGTTATCGCTTTTTTCATTCTGCGTGTCGGCTGGCAGGCTCACCGCCGCCAGTTGCCGGCGGCCCAGTTTGTCTTCTGGCTGTGCTTTTGGATAGCCGGCGCTATTTTAGTATTGTATCTCCGGGCGCTCGACAGCCTGGCTGCCCGCCTCGGTTTTTCCAGTTCCGGTATCGAGATACTGCTCTATGTCGCCGTCGTTGCCATCTTCTATTATGTCTTCCGGCTTCGTTTGAAAATTGCCAGCCTTGAAAAAGACCTCACCGCTGTTATCCGCACCCAGGCCTTGGCGAGTGCTCGCCGTCCCTCCGACCAGGAAACGAATATTAACCTTTAGCCTTAGTCATATATGAAGATTGCCCACGTCGTCTGCGTTTTCCCGCCGTATAAGGCCGGCATGGGCAATAGCGTCTATTTCTCCGCGTTGCAGATGGGCAAGCTCGGACATGATAGCGTTATCTTTACGCCGGCGCATCGCGCCGCCGACCGCGGCATCGCCCCGCTCGGCTCGCATGTTACCGTTGAGCGCCTGCGCCCGTTATTCGGTATCGGTAACGCAGCGGTCCTGCCGCAACTAGCCTGGCGGCTGAAGGGCTTCGATATCGTCCATGTCCATTATCCATTTTTCGGCAGTGCAGAAATTGCGTTGCTCGGCGTACTCTTCGGCAAGGGCCGGCTTATCATGCACTATCATATGGACGCGGTGTCGCGCGGACTTAAGGGGCTTATTTTCCGAACCTATGCGTTCTTTTTTCTGCCGATCATCGCCCGCCTGTCCCGCCTCATAACCTGCGCGTCGTTCGATTACGTAAAGCATTCCGAACTCGGCGCCTATTACGAAAAGCACAAGGAAAAATTTGTACAGGTGCCCTTCGGCGTTGATTGCCAGCGCTTCACGCCGCGAACCAAATCCGGCCCGCCCAGCGCGCTTTTTGTCGGGGGACTGGACCGCCAGCATTATTTCAAAGGAGTTGAGCCGCTCATTCAGGCCTTTGCCGAGGCGACCGCCGATTTGCCGCAGGCGCGCCTGACCATTGTGGGCAAAGGGGAGCTGGAGCCGTATTATCGCTCTCTGATTGCCCTGAAAGGCATTACCGAAAAAGTCCAGATTCTTAACAATGTGTCCGACGAAGAATTGGTTGATTGCTACCGGCAGGCAACCGTCGCCGTTTTGCCATCGATCAATAAAGGCGAGGCGTTCGGATTGGTTCTGCTTGAAGCGATGGCTTCAGGAACGCCGGTGATTGCTTCAAACCTGCCCGGGGTGCGCAATGTCTTCCGCAACAATGAACATGGCTATCTAATCCGTCCGGGACATGTTGAAGATTTGACGGAAAAACTGCGCCGCGTCTTGTCCGATCCGATCCGTGCCCAGCAGATGGGCGAAGCGGCCCGTGAATGGATTGTCACGCATTATAGCTGGGAAAAGTTTAACGAGCGCCTCGAAGCGGCGTATTGCCGCGTGTTGTATACCCCTGAAGAAGCGCGCCGCCTCTCTCATACTCGCGCGCCAGAAAACGACGAGGACGACCTGTAATTTTTGCTTCATGAAAATTTGTCTCATAAATCATCTCTGGGATGCGCAGCCGCGTAGTGGCGCCGAACAAGCTGTCGCGACGCTCGCAGCCGGCTTGCGGGAAGCCGGCCATGAAGTTTTTTTTATAGCCACTTCTTCCGCTGACGTTAAGCCGGCTGTTCCGGAGGGAGTGCGCATATATTTTCTGCCGGGATTTTACGAATCACTGGCCGCTTGGCCGATGTGGCGGCGCCTGCTACGCTATGGTACTGCCGTGCTCAATCCATTTCCGTATTGGCGTATCAGGTCGATTGTGCGACAGGAGAAACCCGACGTGGTGTGGACGCATAACCTGCTCGGTTTCGGCTATTGGCCGTTGCGCCTGGGGCGTCAGTATCGCCACATCCACACGATCCATGACATCCAGCTCTTACATCCTTCCGGATTGCTTATGCATGGGCGGGAAAGAATGATTCGTTCCTGGGCGGCGCGTCTTTATCAGGCGATTAATAAATGTTTCCTATCATCTTCGACGCTCATCGTTTCACCGTCGCGCTGGCTTCTTCAGTTGCACAAAAAAGCGGGATTGTTTGCGAACAATCCAACAATGTCCCTGCCTAACCCGGTGCCGCTCGATTTTGCTCGGTCGTCGACGGCCGTCGTGGCTGAGAGGTCGCCGTTTCACTTTTTATATGTTGGCCAGATTGAAGCGCACAAAGGCGTGGCGTTGCTGATTGATGCCTTCTCCCGCCTGCCCAATCACCAGGCCGTCTTGACGCTTATCGGCGACGGCAGCCTTGTGCCCGTTCTGCGGAAGCAGTCGTTAGATCCGCGCATTATTTTTCGTGGCCGCTTAGCCGGTGCTGACGTGAGTACGGCGATGTCCACGGCCGCTTGTCTCGTTGTGCCGTCGCTGTGCTATGAGAATCAGCCGACGGTTATCCTAGAAGCCTTTGCCTGCGGATTGCCGGTTATCGCTTCAGACTTTAGCGGCACGAAAGAGTTATTGGAAAATCCTGACTTGTTATTTGCGCCGACCGTCGAGAGTCTAACTGAAAGAATGGCCTGGGCAGGGGAGCACCCGGCTGATTGTGCCGCCTTATCGGCAGCGGCGTACGCGCGACTCGATGCAAAAACACCTGTCGAGTATGCCAGACTGGTTATAGAGTCGCAATCAACAGAGCGGCCGTAGCTTGCTCACGTCTTTTCTCGAATTAACACTCTGAACTTAGAGTGTTTTTTTGATTCCGCTGATAATATGCTTTATATTAGCCATAAATAAAGACTGAATCGGATGTCTATTGACAAAATAGTTAATATATGATATAATGCTATATTAGCTCTTTGAAGATTTTATAGATTATTGGAATGAGGCCAGGGGTCGTAATTACGCGGCTCACGCACCCTGCAGTTTTAAAACCTGCAGCGCACTGTCCATATCATTTCATGAAAACACAACAGCATCCGCGTACGTTCCCCGGAAGTGGGACTAGTGATCAATGATCGCTAGAGTGCATCGGATGCTTTTTATTTTCCGAGCTTATTTGCGAAAACGGAAGACGCGGACTTGGCCGCCGGCAATACGTTCGACATGCTCGGCGATAAGCTCCGCTTCGGGAGCGATTTTATCGGCTTCAAACCAGTAGTCGTCCAGAACGAAATAGGCGAGGCGAACCCCGGCCAAATCCATTGCCGCAGACATAGTTGCGGCCGTCGGCTGATTGGTCATGTTAAGATATTCTCTATAGAGCGGACCGCCGGTGGGAATCGGATAGAAAAAGATATCACCCGGATAATATTTTTTGAAGCCGAGTTGGCGCAGGGCGGCGGCGCTGACCTGTTGGTTGGCGAGAACGACATACTCGGCACCGGCAGCGTCCTGTTCGATCCAATCGACTGCCATAACATCAGCTTGCGAAACGGCGTAGCTATGGCTGTTATGATAACGGTCAAAACGAGGATAGGAAAGATAAAGGGAGGCGGCTAGCAAAGCGCCGAGGAGGAGATAGAGCGGCCAGCCGTTGCGCAGTTTAAGAACTCGCAGGCGATCAAGGAGATTGTCGAGCAGGTAGGCGACAAAAGGCAGCATGAAGAGTCCGGCGATTATGAGCAGTCGAAGCGGGTAGTCGCTTCGTTCGTATTCGATAAGAGAATGAAAGCTAAGGAAGGAGGCGGCGATGGCCGAGAGCAAGAGAGCGATTGCCGGCCAGGCCAGGCGGGTAATAAGAGTGTGGCGATCCGAGCGCCAAGCGGCGATGATTCCGCCAATTCCCAGAGCGGCATAGAGCCAGCCGCGGTTGGCGGCAAAGAGATAGGTGAAGTTAAGCCACCAGCGTTCGCGCTGTGGATTGCCGGGAATAAGCTCAGCAAATAGTTCGCGCATATCAGGCCAGGAAAGATGAATTGAAGCACCGGCGGAAGCGTTAAAGAGATAAAAGGCCAGCGGGACTGCCAGGGCATAAGCGGCGAGAAACGACCAGCGGATAAGAGATTGCGCGCGGCGCGGTGTCCGGCTTTCGGCGCTAAGCGAAGCGGCGAGCAGGACGGCCGGAATGCCGGCGATTGGCTGTGTAAAAAGCGCGGCGCCGGCCAGCAGCCAGACTAGGGTCAGCGTACCTTTATCAGGTTGGGGGCGCGTGGCCAGAAGAATAACTGCCGTCAAAAAAACATAGGCGAGGTTTTGCGGCGTTGTTAGAGTAAAGACGGCAAAAGAAAAAGCCAGCATGATAAGACCAGTCGAACGCCGCGGCCAGAGCAGCGGCAGGAGCAGTGCGGCCAGTCCCGGAACGAGCAGCTGGCTCCAGCGTGACAGGTTCCCGCCAAAGATGCCATGGAAGATGCTGACCAGACTGTATTGTCCAAGATAGTAAGGCGTGAGCGGCGCGATACGCCCGCTCGTTTCGATAGCGCGGATAGAAGCCTCGTGAATAAAGGGATCGAAGCCGTACCCGATCGCGTAGACAATAATGAAGACGCTAAACGCCCAGAGGTAATGAGTGATGAGTAGAATCCGGGGCAGGGCGCGCCAGCGATCGAGGAGAAGCAGACAGAGACTGCCGAGACCGAAGGCGAGGAACTCAAGATTTGAAACGGTGTCCCAGGGGCTGATGAGCGGGCGGTTGCTGCGACCATCGAGGAGTATGGCTAGTCCGGCGATCAGGCAAATAAGATAGGCGGCAGCAATCCACCATTCTTGTTTCTGTCGGGGCGTTTCTGTTTGTCGGTTCGCCGAGTCCAGGGGGAAGCGTCCAGCCAGCCACCAACTGCCGACCAATGAGAGGAGCAGGAGAGCTACGCGCAGCGGCCAGTACAGACCGATCGCCAGATAGGTAAGCGATCCGCTCAGGGCGAGTAGGGGAAAAAAATAGAGAGTGGCGCTCAGACAACGGGTGGCTAGCGTGGCCGGCAGTTTTTTCATAGGTATGATATGGTATTATCATATCAGAAGGCCCCAGGCCGGACAAACTTATGAAACGATTATCATCCCATAAAATTAAACAGTATCTGGAACGCCCGGACGGCGAGCTGGATTTGCATGGCCTGCGGCAGGATGAGGCGTTGGCTGAACTAGCTTCGTTCTTGCGTAAGGCGGAGGCTTTGGGCTGGGATAGGGTTAAAGTAATTACCGGTCGGGGGATTAATTCGCCGGACGGGCGGGGAATATTAAAAGAGCGCGCTGAAGCCTATTTACGGGCACGTACCTATCGTTTCCAGAATGCCCGACAGGCGGATGGCGGGGCCGGCTGCCTACTGGTAGATATTTCTTGACTTTTTTTAAGTAATAGGTAATGATATAGCAAAGTTTAAGTAAAAGTTTTTTCAAAATTTAAATTAAAAGTCATGAGGGAATTACAACCACCCCTTGCCAAAAAGCCCGTTTCGCCCGGGAGCTTACAAGATATTAAAGTACTGCTCGTGGGGAATGAGGAATACTGTGATGGCATAGTGGCTTACTATAGTTCACAGATGGGGTTTTCACAAAAAAATTTCATCCATTTTCTAGAATGTGAAAAACCAGGTTTTTCTCCGGAAGAAATTAATCCTGATCTGGTGATCGTTATACGAAACAGGCAGGATGAAACGGATGAAGTAACTTGGCTGCGACTGCGAGGCAGGTATTATGATAATATCATCGATCCGGTCACCTCTCAGGCAAAACAGGTTTGGAACCATACATTTGAAAAATTTTCCCTGTGCACGTTTTCTTGCCTGTGGAATTTTTGGAATAAGTATCATTCGTACTTAAAAACTAAGCCTTGCTTGGAAGTCGAGTTTGCGTCCGGACCTCCCGATAAAAAAACTGCAAAAAGTTCTGAGTGTGCGAAGCTGACATATTATCCGGCTCAGAAAGCGGATACTATCCGATTATTATCGCACCTGAAGAGTTTCACGTACTTTTTTAAAAGCTCAGGAGAAGCTTATGGCACTAACTTCGAAAAGAACGAAGAAATTCCTTTCGGCGTTTTCGAGCAATATCCTTTTCCAATGAATATTGCGGTTTAGTAGTATGTATTTATAAGAGGCCTTTTAGACCTCTTTTTTATTTGAAAAATTGCTATTTTTCTGCTAGCATTTCCCTATATGAACCTCAAGTCACTGCTGCAGCGCCTGGCCGCCCATTGGGAAATCATGATTGTGATTATCCTGGCGCTGGCCTTTTTTGTATTCTCATCGAGCTTTAATTATCTCAGCCAGGACAAGGACTTTGTTAAGTGGCTCTCGCCGGATGAAACGGCCAACTATACCGTCGCCAAGGCCTATGCGCAGACCGGCAGCCTGCAGTTTTTTGAAAAGTATAATCTGCTGAGCGAAGATCTCATTCATCCGCGCAGCTTTCGATCCGACTGGGGCTGGATTAAACCAGTCAGTTTTATCGGCCTGCCCTTGTTGTATGGTTCCATAGCGAAAATTTTTGGCATCGGCGTCTTACCCTATCTCACGCCATTTTTTGGCGCCCTAGGAATCATTCTCTTTTATCTGTGGATCAAACGACTCTTTGGACGCGAGAACGCTCTTGTTTCGACAGTGTTGTTGGCCTGCTTTCCGGTGTATGTCTATTTTTCCGCTCGCAGTTTTTTTCATAACATTCTTTTCATGGTCGCCTGTCTGGCCGGACTATATTTCGGTTCTCTGATGATTTCCTGGGAGAAAGAACAGAAGGGGAAAATGGGAGATTGGCGACGACGCGGGACTGCCTGGTTCTTTTCGTTGCTTTCCGGAACGGGATTCGGACTGGCCGTTACGGCGCGGGGCTCAGAGCTCTTATGGTTAGCGCCGCTGCTCATTGCACTCTTCATATACAATATCCGTTCGCTATCGCTGCCGAAAATCGCCTTTTTCTTGGCCGGACTACTCGCGGCCTGCCTGCCGGTCTATTATTGGAACCAGGTTCTGTACGGATCGTGGTATGCAAGCGGCTATCCTGAGCTGAACAGTTCGCTCGGCACGCTCGGACAGAACGGCAGTGAACTGGCATCAACCGCTGCCAAGGGACGCTTCTTTGATCTCAAGCCCCTGCTGGCGAAAGTCAAAATGACTCTTTTCCACTTCGGCTTTAACCCCGGCCAGAGCCTGCGCATGTTCGACGCGTACGTCAAGGACATGTTCCCCTGGCTCTTTTGGTCGCTTGCTGCCGGGCTGCTTCTTTTCCTGGCATCGTTCCGCCAGTATACGAAGGCGCGCTGGATATTCCTCCTCGGCTGGGGAGCTGTCAGCGGCTTGCTGATAGTATATTATGGCAGCTGGGTCTTCTTTGATAATCCTGATCCGCGCAGCTTTACGATTGGCAATTCGTATACCCGCTACTGGCTGCCTTTTTATCTTGGCGCGCTGCCGTTTGCTAGTTTCCTTTTGCTTAAAGTAACTTCGCTTTTAAAACAGCGCTATCTCGTGCTGCTCGTTCGCCTGCTCGCTCTTGCGGCAGTCGTCGTCATCTCGGCCGGCTTCGTCTGGAACGATCGGAGTGAAGGTCTGGCCGTTTCCATCGAAAAGCAAGGACTGGCGGAAGAGGAATGGCGAGCGATTCTCGACCAGACGGAAAAAAATGCCGTTATTATTACGCGCTATCATGACAAGGTTCTGTTTCCGGAACGCAAAGTTATTATTGGGCTGTTCAATGATAAGAATATGATTAAGGTCTATGCAGATCTCGCTCAACGCCTGCCGGTCTATTATTATAATTTTAGTTTTCAGGCCAAGGATTTGGCTTATCTAAATGACGGAGTCTTGAAGGAGGCGGGGATACGCCTGGAAACAGTAGCGGCCGTTACGGATCGTTTTACGCTGTATCGAGTGGTGGTAAATACTATCAAATAATGCAAAGAGATATTCGAAAGACGGCTGATTGACAGCACAAAGGCGTAATTGTATATTTGCTACATACTTTTAAAAATTAATAAACTAAAAAGGAATACCTATTATGGGAAAGCCGCAGTTGCCGGAAGCACAACACACCCTTTTGTCCGTTATGTCCCTTAAGACGCGGGCGGTAGCACAATTGGTAATTTTTGATTTCTGGTTGTATTATGGTTATTTTTTCATGAAGCTGTTGCCAGAGAAAGTTTTCTTCATTATCTGGCATCCAGTTGGTTTATATTTTGCTTTGCCGGTAGTATTTCTTTTTTTCTTGACCGGACGGCAGCTTCTTCAGTCGCAGAACGCCTTGCATCGCCTTAAAAATAACAACGACCCACGAATCAAATATTATTTTAGGGCCTACGTTATTATGATTGTGTTGAATAGCCTTGTATCAGTGCTCACATATATATTTTATGCGCGCGTAGATTTTGCTGTGTTTGGGTATTTGATTATATATTTCTTATTTCCCTTGGTACATTGGCATAAAGATAGTATTCTTGACTATCTTTCGAAGTGGGCGATATTCGGTGCGCCTCAGAAAAAGAGCAGCGCAAGTTAGTGTCTTGTCTCAGGGCTTTGGTAAAAAAAACCAGAGCCTTTTTTGTATATATGGTATAATGGGCCTATGAAGAGAACTGATACATTACCCCGCCGCATCGGCATCGACGCCCGTTTTTATGGCCCGTTAGGCAAGGGGCTCGGCCGGTATACCAAAGAAACGGTTGATAATATTCTTCGGCTTGACCCGCTTAACGAATATGTCATTTTTCTCAGTAAGGCAAATTTTGACGAGTTGGTAACGGATAATCCGCGAGTTAAGAAAGTGCTAGCCGATGTGCGCTGGTACGGCCTGGCTGAACAGTTGAAAATGCCCGGCTTGATTCGAAAAGAAAAGCTTGACTTGATGCACTTTCCGCATTTCAATATTGCCGTTTTTTGTCCAGTGCCTTTTGTTGTGACGATTCATGATCTTATTTTGACGAAGTTCCCGACCACGCGCGCAACAACCCTCGGTCCCATTTTGTATTTCATTAAGAATCTTCTGTATAAGCTTGTTATCGGTCGGGCGGTACATGGTGCGCGCCGGGTGATCGCTGTTTCCGAATATACGCGCGATGACATTGTGACTCATTTTCGCGTCGCCCGGGAGCGCATTGCGATGGTGTATGAAGGGCTTTCGGCCCTTGAGCCGGATGCCGATTCAAAATTCGCTGCTAAATTAAGCGCGGCTGAAGTGCTTTCCGGTTATTGTATTCTTGAGCCATATTTATTATATGTCGGTAACGCCTATCCGCATAAAAACTTAGAGAGCCTTATTTTGGTCTTCAAGAAATTACAGGCAACGCGCCCCGACTTGAAACTTGTTCTTGTCGGTAAGGATGATTATTTCTATACGCGATTGAAGCTTTTTGCCGCCGAGCAGGGGCTCTGGTCAGAAAAGAACACAGGTACCAACCCGGTAATCTTTCCCGGATATGTTCCTGATCGTCAGCTGGAAACTCTCTATGCTCGGGCGGCAGCCTATGTTTTTCCCTCCAAGTACGAAGGTTTCGGCTTGCCGCCGCTTGAGGCGATGGCGCGGCGTTGTCCTGTCGCGAGCTCGAATCAGACCTGCCTGCCGGAAGTATTAGGGGAGGCGGCGACATATTTTGATCCGAACGATCTTGACGATATGGCGGGCTGCGTCGGCCGTCTGCTGGACAACCCGGCTTTGCGAAGCGAATTGATACGCCGCGGGCTCGAGCGGGCCGCCTTGTATAGCTGGGAAAGAGGAGCTTCTGAAACAATTGATATTTATAGACAGGCTTTAGCAACCGGCAATGACTGAACTCACTATTGATCCTCATCAGTACCGTTTTCGCAATGCCTGGCACCAGCTGACGGCAGTGCGAATTGTCACCTTTATTTTTCGTTTGATCGGTCGGTTGTTTGCATTCGTTGCGGAAATTGCCTGGCGCATTATCCGCGGTGCTGGATTAGCCCTTATTGATGGAGCCTATAGTGTTAAATTGAAATTGGTCGACATGAAGTATGCCGAGCGTCGTCGGCGGATTGGACTGCGCTCCTTTGGTCGCTTTGTACTTGCCTCTGTATTGCTGTTGCCGCGCTTGCTCGTTTCCTTAATTCGCGGTTCCGCCAGCTTAGTAAAAGAGAGTGCCCGCCGCGGTCAAGCCGGCGTTAGTCAGGAAGCTCGCCGCGCCTTTGCTCACCCGAGCGGACCCCGCCGCCCCGCTATCTGGTCCTTGCTTAACTTTGTACTGACGCTCTGTCTTATCTTGCTGCCCGTGCTTGGATACGCCCAGTGGCGTCGGCTCGATTCCACGCGCGGTGAAGTGTTTTCGGCGGTGAAATTGGCGCTCGGTGATTTGTTTTCGGCTAAGAATTTCCTTGAACAGCGCGACATAGGTCAGGCGAGCCATGCCTTTACGCAGGCAAGCGCTAATTTTCTAAAGGCCCGGGACAGCATTTCTTCAATTAACGGAATTCTGTTGACACTGGCGCGCGTCGTCCCGGATGAGCGTTTTCGCCTGGCCGCCTCGGCGCGTCACTTGGCAGCGGCCGGACAGCTCTCATCGCAATTAGGTGAAAAGTTGACCGCTGCCTTGGCGCTTCCCGCCGGAACTCAGCCTTCGACTACGGCTTTTCTTGATAACTTTTTAGCGCAAGCGGAAGCGGCCCTGCCACTGAGCCGTCAACTGATCGACGAACAGTCAAAAGATCAGCCAGAATCCCTGCCGGCGGAGTACCGCGAGGATTTTGTCGGCTTAGCCGCTAAGGCTTCATTTTTGGTGGATAGTTTGGAGGAAAGCATTGAGATCGCCCGTCAGGCCCAGATCTTTCTTGGCGAGAAGATGGACAAGCGGTATCTGCTCGTTTTTCAAAATAATACGGAGAAGCGAGGATCGGGCGGTTTTATCGGCAGCTATGCCTTGGTTGATTTTAAAAAAGGAGCTATTAGCGGCTTGACCGTGCCTAAGGGCGGAAGCTATGACACCGAAGCCGGATTATCTCGGCTCGTCGCCGCTCCGGCGCCGCTGGCGCTGCTTAATCCCTTGTGGCATTTTTGGGATGCTAATTGGTGGCCGGATTGGCCGATGAGCGCCCGCAAGCTTATGTGGTTCTTCGAGAAGAGCAATGGCCCGACGGTTGACGGGGTAATTAGCTTGACGCCCACGGTGATTGAAAAAGTGCTTGCAGTCATTGGCCCGATCGACATGACGGCTGGTTATGGAACGGTTATTTCAGCGGATAACTTTTGGGAAGTGACTCAGACTTTTTCCGAACAGAAACCCGACGTGACGCGCGAACCGAAAAAGATTATCGGCGACCTGATTGACGCGATTATTGTCGAAGTCCCCAAGCGCATGAACCCCGAAATGGTCGTTAAGCTTGTCGGAGCGTTGGAAGACAGTTTTGCCGAAAAGCAGGCGCTGTTATACTTCACTGATAAGAGCTTGCAGTCGAGCGTTCGTCGTTTTGGCTGGGGAGGGGAGATGCTTTCGACGGCCGGCGATTATCTTATGGTTGTCAATACAAATATCGGCGGACAGAAAACTGATCGGGTCATTCGTGAAACATATGAGCACGACATTAAAATCTTGCCGGACGCTTCTATCCTTGATACTCTTACGGTTAGAAGGGAGCATACTGCTTCCAAAGGACAGCTCTTTGTCGGTGTCCGCAACGTTGATTGGCTGCGCGTCTATGTTCCGCTCGGCAGCGAGCTTGTTTCAGCAGACGGCTTTCGCTCTCCTGACTCAGTATATTTTGAAAAGCCTGACCCGAGCTGGGAGCGCGACCGTGATTTGGCCGCCGAAGCAGACGCCCGCACCTTTGGCGTCGCCGGCACTAAAATATATGAAGAGAATGGAAAAACCGTCTTTGCTAATTGGTCGATGATCGATCCGGGTGAGACGGCGGTAATTCGCTTGACGTATCGTCTGCCCTTTAGCGTTAAGACCATTCCCCGCGGCAGCGGCTGGAAAGCAACGATTAAGAACCTGATATATCCTGATCCTTCGCCGGCCTATTCGCTTCTCGTTCAAAAACAGCCCGGCGCAGCCGCCACCGCGTATCGAGCCGTGATTAATTCCCAATTAGACTCCGCTACTGCCTGGTCCTATCCGCCCGCCTTGACGCAGGCAGCCGATTCGTATCAGCTTGAACAGCTCTTGGCCGGCGATATTTTTGCCGCTTTGTTATTCAAACCATAACTATGACAAAAAATAAACAAAAAAACCCGGAACGCGTTGCCCGCCTTGAGCCAGTACGCGCCGAATCGGAATTAAGCAGTTTTGTCGAGCGCGACTTGCCGCCGGAGGAAGATGTTCGTCGTTTTGACAGCTATCTCAAGGGGGGCGAGGATAAAAAAGCGTTGAATGACAGCCTGTCTAAAATTTACGAAGGCGATGACGGAAAGCGTATTAATGTGCGCGAGGTAAAGATACGCCGTCGACGCAATGGCTGGCTCCGTGCTGCTTTGATTGCCCTCTATATAGTTATTGCCGCCGGCCTAGCCTATGGCGGGTATGTCTGGTTTATGTCGCGAACCTCGGATCGTTCAGCTCTCGAACTGAGCATCAGCGCCCCGGCCGACTTAGCTGCCAACCAGGAATTTTCCTACACGATAGTGTATGAGAATAAGCAGAATGTTACATTGACTGGCCTGCAGCTTCATCTGACGTACCCGGATAATTTTATTTTCTCGAAGAGCCAGCCGTCGCCCTCGGAGGGCGGACAATGGCAATTGGGTGATTTGAAGCCCTACGCCACTGGCCAACTGACAGTTACCGGCCGGATTATCAACCAGCCGGGGCGCTCTAATGTGTTGTTTGCTGATCTGGATTATGGTTTAGAGGGGTTAACGGCTTCGTATCGAAAATCCGTCAGCGTTGATACGGTATTGGCATCGTCAGGTATCGATATTGCCGCGGTTGGACCCGGCACCGCTTTGCTCGGTCAGGAACAGTCCGTATCGATTAACTGGAAGCCGGTTGATAAAAACTTCATCGATACGTTCATGATTCGGCTTGATCCTCTTACTAATCTTGTTATTTCGCCGAAGCAGACCTACCCGGCTGGTGTTGTTGAGAAAGAACCTGGGCTGTACGAAGTGAGCGCCAAGCCGCTGGCGAAGCCGCTGGTTATTACATTCAGCTTTAAGGAAAAGAAAAACGACAGCGAGGAATTGCGTTTCGGGTTTGAGTACCGACCTAGCGGCAACGACAAGGTATATCGTTTCGAAGAAAAAGTTTTTCCCATTGAGATTGTCCAAAATAGTCTTAACCTGACGATGAGCGCTAACGGCAGCTCGGCTGACCAGGGGGCAACCTTCGGACAGCCGATCAGTTATTCAATATCCTACACCAATAAAGGCGAACAAAATATGGATGACGTCATTGTCATGGCGGTAATCGAGGGAGATGCGGTTGATTGGCGCAAAATTGAAGATCCTCACAATGGCAAGATTGTCGGATCAACTATCGTGTGGACAAAAGCGGAAGTACCGGAGCTTAAGTCAATTGCTAAGGGGCAATCGGGCAGTATTGATTTCATATTGCCGCTTCGTCCAGGCAATGAGGCGCCTCTGGTGACAAAAACCGAGATTCGCAGCTATGCCCAATTCGCCCTAGGCGACCATGCTGAGAATCTATCAACCGAAAACAGCGCCGACCGTTCCAATCAGCTTTCATTAAAGGTTAATTCCGATACGGTCCTTGATGAAGCGGCGCGGTATTTCGATGAGGATAATATTGCGGTCGGTACCGGACCGCTGCCGCCCAAGGTGGGTGAAACGACGACTGTAAAAGTTTATTGGAAGATCACAAATAGTTTGCATGAACTCGGCAGCCTCAAGGTAACGACAACGCTTCCGGCCGGCGTCAGCTTTGACGGTAAGACCGTTGCCAGCGCCGGTACTCTTTCTTATGATGCTGGCAGCAATCAGGTTACCTGGGATATTGGTCGCTTGCCGCTGTCGGTTCGGACCCTGGCGGCTGAATTTAGTATTGCCGTGACGCCAACTGCGTCTGATCGCAATAAGCTGATGGTTCTTGTTTCCGGGACTACTCTCAGCGCTCTAGACAGCCAGACCGCCTTCCCGCTGACCCAGGCGCTTAAGGCGCAAACTACTAAACTCGATAAGGACGATATTGCCGACACGGACGGCATTGTGCAATAACATGTTCAAGCTCAAAAAGAAATCAGTAAAATCGCGAGCCCGCTTGGGCATACTGAAGACGGCGCATGGCAACTTGCCGACGCCGTTCTTCATGCCGGTTGCAACGCAGGGGACAATCAAATTTGCCAGCGCTGAGGATATCCGCCATCTTGGTTCGCCGATTCTCTTGTCTAATACGTATCACCTGATGTTACGACCCGGCGAGAAGATGGTGAAAAAAATGGGCGGGCTGCATTCTTTTATGGATTGGCAGGGCGCCATCTTAACCGATTCAGGCGGTTTTCAGGTTTTTTCCCTCGCCTCGGATCGCACGAAGACAGGTCAAAGTTTGGTGAAGCTGACGCCCGAAGGCGTGGAATTTAAATCATATATCGACGGCAGCACGCATTACCTGACGCCGGAACGCAGTCTGAAAATTCAGTCCGACCTCGGCGTTGATATCGCCGTTGTGCTGGACGAGTGTGTCGCGCTGCCGGCCAAGCGGGAGTATCTTGAGCATTCGGTTGATCTGACGACCGCCTGGGCGGCACGTACGAAAAAAGCGCTGTTAAAAATGAAAGGCAAACGTCCCTTGGTCTTTGCTGTCGTCCAAGGCGGAACGGAAAAAGACCTGCGGCTTAAGAGCGCGGCGGAATTATCAGACATAGGCTTCGATGGCTATAATATTGGCGGACTGGCAGTAGGGGAGACGGCTGAAGAAATGTATAAAGTGCTGGACTATACGACAGCCGCTTTGCCGGAACATAAGCCGCGGTATCTTATGGGCGTCGGTTATCCGGAAAATATTATCGAAGGTGTGAAGCGGGGAGTGGACATGTTTGATTGCGTCATTCCGACGCGCGAAGGCCGGCACGGGCGCATATTCTCTTTTAAGAAGAATACGCCGGTTTTGATCAAAAAATTGCTTAACTCGAAAACAGTTGCCGGCAAAGATTTTTACGACACTATTACGATTACCAACGCAAAATTCGCGACTGACAAGACGCCGATTAATACGGCTTCGAAAATACCAGAGCTGCGCAAATTGTCGCGTGCCTACCTGCATTACCTGATGAAGATCGATGAGCCGCTCGGCAAGCGGTTAGCCACCCTCAATAATCTAGAATTTTACCTGCAGCTCATGAGCGAAATACGCAAAGCAATATAAAAAGCCTTTATACAGAGTATAAAGGCTTTATCGATTTCTCTAGCGGAGAAATCAGCTTAATTTAAACGATGTTTTGTGGCGGGGCTATCGCTCGTGGCAACAGCGTCTCTCTCGGTTCTTTTAGAACAATCAATATCCTACTGAGGATTTTTCCATGAATTATGTATATGGCGGGAGATATGATTTAAAAGAACGTTGACTCGTATGGCACAATCCCGTGACTCCCTTAGTCCCCTTGAGATCATGTCACTTTTTATACCTGAAAAAATTGTAGCACATTGCCTAGTCTCTTAAAAGAGATAATAAAACCCCGGGTCCTTCATCTCCGGGGCTTTTTTGCCGTTTTGCGGCTAGTTATACGCTCCGAGACATAATTCTCCCTACGGTCCAGGCGTATAAAATTTTTTCATCGCTTTGGCGGTCGCTCAATAGTCATGGTTGCTGCGGTCGGTGGTTCCCCGAACCAGTGCGTAAAAGATTGCGAATACAAAGTACATAAACAAGGCTAGGATGGTCCCTATGATAGGGCCGGCTATTCTTAGCATATCGCTTTTTTAAGGTTATCTATATTAAGGCATTCATTTTTAGGAAAGTCAAATTCATGGGCGAGGTTAGTTATAAGTTCAGTCAGGAGATTTGCAGCGGACCACATGTCGAAAATAGCGGCGAGCTCGGACATTTCCGGATCCTAAAGGAAGAAAGATCTTCGCCTGGCGTTAGGCGCAAAAAAAGGGGTCATAATTAAATATTAATTTATCTAATGTTAGTCAAATTACTATATTATATAGTAAGACTGGAAAAACCCTTGACATTTCCAGGCCCGACCTATATAATAATTCTACACGTAAAATATCTTCACATTACGTAACGTTTCTGT
>CAZFYY010000020.1:0-20512 GCA_964523425.1 uncultured Gammaproteobacteria bacterium | reverse complement strand
ATACCACTCGGCGTCGGCGCCCATTTTGAACGCTGGGGATTTCCGGAAGAGACGCTCATTGAACTTGATTGGTATGAATCATTGGAGCCAGCTGCCGGCTTTTCCATCACCTCCTTGCCGGCGCGCCATTTTTCCGGTCGCGCCTTTCGCAATAACCGCTCACTCTGGGCTTCTTTTGCCGTGCGTACGCCTTCATTCAATATCTTCATAGGAGGCGACAGCGGCTATGATACCCATTTCTCCGACATTGGTCGCCGCTTCGGTCCCTTTGATGTGGCTATTTTGGAAAACGGCCAATATCATGCCAACTGGCGGCACATACATATGAATCCCGAAGAAGTATTAATCGCCGCCCGAGAGCTCGGTGCTAATCGCTTACTGCCGGTGCATTCCGGACGTTTTGCCTTATCAAGCCACGCCTGGAATGAACCCCTTCGCAAGCTAACTGAATTAAATAAGGCGGCCGGCCTGAATATCATGACGCCAATTATCGGCGAGATTGTTGATTTGGGTGACGCGCAGCAGGCCTTCAGGCATTGGTGGACGGAAATTGACTAAAAAAATACAGCCGAATCAGAACGATTCGACTGTTACATTTAAAATGCCAGATGGAGTACAAGACACTCCAGCGGTAAAGCAACATTCAGCGCAGCTGAGTGTTTCTGGCATGGAAATATTATGGTTGCGTGGCAACCAGTGCGAGCTGGCAGACGGACTCGAACCGCCGACCCCCGGGTTTTTGATGCCCGATGCTCTAACCAGCTGAGCTATCCGCCCCCTTTGTAAGGGTGAATTAAAATAAGAACTACACAGATTCTATAGTACATTTCCCCGCCTGTCAAGCCTGTCGGCCGGGCGAGAAAAAGTGTATACTATAGGTATATCATTCATAATCTGACTCTATGAAATATTTTTTCGCATCATTAACAGCCGTAGCTGTTTTGTGCGGCAGTCTGGGCGTTCATCCGTTGCCGGCACGGGCCGATGATCCGTTAACCATTACCAGTCCGGGAAGCGGCGACTCATTCCTGCAGGGCGACACGATGCATATCCGCTGGAACCAGTTGGGCATCAGCTCGCTGACGATTGGCTATAAGAAAGACGATGGCAATCCGAACGGCGGCATGAATATTTATGGAGCCAACGTCGATCCGACGGCGACCAGCGGCAGCTACGATTGGACCATTCCGGTCAACCCTTTTCTGGTCGGCGATAATTACAAGATACATATCTATACCTATCGTCCCGGCAGCAATGAGCCTTTTGAGGCGGTGAGCAGCGGCGTATTCTCCATCCGCGAAAAAACCTTTGCGCCCATCGCCGTCAGTCTCTCGTCTACGACCCCGGACGGGGGAGAGATGCCGCATAACGGTCAGTACAAGAATATTGCCCGCTTTGCCGTCACTAATCCGTCCAGTAACCCGCCGATTAATTTCTATGTGTACGAATGCAATATTGTTACGACAGTCAATTCCCGGCTTCAGGAGTACATGAACTTGCGCGTCAAGGATAACGATACGGTGATTTTTAACGACGTGCATACCTCGACCTGTGACGCTGCTGGTCACCGCGTCGATGTCGCGCCGGGCGAAACGCGTAATATCGTCATTGATGTCAGTATCGACAGTGCTTATCCGTCGGATCTCAAAGCAAACTTCGCCGCGGAGCTGAAAACGATAACCGCCTTCACGAACGAATCGCAGCACATTTCGCCGATTTTCGCGCCGATTCGGGCTAAGACGTTCAAGGTTAACGGCGGTGTTTCCTCAACGACGCCGACGCCAAACCCGACCGCCACGTTTCCGGTTATTGATGTTTTGACTCCCTCCGGCGAGGAGAACTGGCAGGCCGGTGAAAGCCGCACAATTCGCTGGACAGCGAGTAATCTGCCGTCGGCCGCTTCCGGACAGGTGGAGATCGCCTATGTTGATATAGGTAATCGGCCGGTCGGCGCTTCCATTCGCTCGACTAACAGCGGATCGATGCAGGTGACTATGCCGACGCTTCCGGCTGGTAACTACAAAATCCGCGTCAAACCGGCCTGTGATAACGGCTTGCCCTGTGCATTATTTCAGGTAAGTCGTGGCACCTTCAAGATTGCCGGTGCAGCTGTTAATTCCGGATCGGGTCAAAATGGTCAGACGGCCTCGACAGGCGCAACGCTCAATCTACCGGATACGGCTATCTACAAGCGGCTGAAGGGCAAGATTCTGCTTAAGACGCAGGATAGCGGACGAGCGTATTATATTCATCCCGGCACGCGCAAGGCCTATTCGCTCGGCCGGGCCGAAGCGTTGGCTGCCTTCCGGCAGGCAGGAGTCGGCATCTCTAACGGCAACCTTAAGCGCATCCCGCTCGGCCTGCGTGCTGACGCAACGGCGCCGGATCAGGATAAGGACGGTTTGCCGGATGCTCTTGAAGAAGCACTTGGACTTAACAAGGCGTTATCTGACAGCGATGGCGACGGCTATAACGACCGCGTCGAAGCGCTCGGCGGCTATGACGCCCGCGGGGCGGGCAAGCTGCCGATTGATGAGCGTTTTTCCCGCGTGCAGACCGGCCGCATCTTGTTGCAGGTCGAAGGACGCGGCGAGGCCTGGTATGTTAATCCAACTGACGGAAAACGCTATTTCCTCGGCAGTCCGGCCGATGCAGTTAACGTTATTAAGGGTCTGGCGACCGGTATCTCTAACCGCGATTTCGAGGCTTTGGACTAGGGTAGTGACAAGCTCAAAAAAGCATGATATAGTCTGTTTGTTGCCTGCCGCCACGGCGGGCTGATGCTCTCGTCGTTCAATGGATAGGACATGAGATTGCGGATCTTAAAATGTAGGTTCGATTCCTACCGAGAGCACATTTGACCCCCTCTATGGAGCTATCCACTCCGATAACAGCGCTGAAAAGAGTGGGAGCGGCCACAGCCAAGAGCTTCGCTTCGCTCGGAATCATGACGATTGCCGATCTTTTGTCGTATTTTCCTTTTCGCTATGAGGATTTTCGCAGCGCCGTCGCGCTCAAGGACATCCAGCCCGGCGAGACGGTGACAATTACGGCGACGATTGAATTGATTCAGAATAAGCGCAGCCCGCGCCGCCGCATGAATATTACTGAAGCGCTCGTTAACGACGGGACGGAGTCGTTACGCGTCATCTGGTTCAATCAGCCGTTTCTCACCCGCACGCTCAAGCCGGGTGACCTGATTTCGCTGGCCGGACGCATTGGCGAGGATTACGGCGGACCGATCATGAATTCGCCGAGCTATGAAAAGATGACGGCAGCCGGCGCGATTCATACCAAGGGTCTCGTTCCGGTGTATCATCTGACAGCCGATCTGACGCAGAAAGCCTTTCGTTCAGTCATGGCGCAGGCCATACCTTTCGCTGCTCAGCTGCCGGATTGGGTCCCGTCCGCCACGCTGACACAATACAAGCTTATGCCGTTCGGGCAGGCGGTCGGGCTCATTCATTTTCCGAAAGACGAAAACGGCTTAGCGGCCGCCAAGCGCCGCCTCGGTTTTAACGAACTATTTCTTTTGCAGCTGCGCGCCCAGCGCCAGCGTCGCGAATTTCTCCGGCTCAAGGCAACACCTCTCGCGTTCGATGAAGCGGCCGTCAAGCGCTTCGTGACCGCCTTGTCCTTTGACCTGACGGCTGACCAGAAAAAAGCTTCTTGGGAAATCATTCAGGATTTAGGCAAGACAACGCCGATGCTGCGCCTCTTGCAGGGCGATGTCGGTTCGGGCAAAACTGTTGTCGCCGCCATGGCCCTGTTGACGGCAGCTCGTTCCGGCGCGCAGGCGGCCTTCATGGTCCCGACGGAAATTCTCGCCTTCCAGCATTTTGAAACGCTAACCCAAAAGTTGTTTGTCGGTGAGCCCTGGCGCATCGCTTTGTTGACCGGTTCGTACAGCTTGCTGCGCGACGAAGACGGCATCAGCGCCCTCAGTAAGAAAGAACTGCAGGCCCATATTGCAGCCGGCCGCGTTGATATCATCCTCGGCACGCATGCCCTTATTCAGGAGAAAGCCGGCTTTGCCAATCTGGCGCTGGCGGTTATCGACGAGCAGCATCGCTTCGGCGTTGAACAGCGTGGACTCTTAAGCACCAAGGCAGGGGAGGGTCGCGGCGTGCATCTCCTGTCAATGACGGCGACGCCAATTCCCCGCAGCCTGGCTCTCGGCCTGTATGGAGATTTGGACATTTCGCTTATCCGGCAGATGCCGGTTGGCCGCAAAAAAATAATCACCCGCTTTGTGCCGGAGAAAGAACGGGCGGCAGCCTATGCGGCCATCGCCGCTGAGCTCGACGCCGGACGGCAGGCTTTTATCGTCTGTCCGTTGATTGATCCTTCCGACAAACTTGGCGCCAAGTCAGTTGCCGCCGAACACAAGCGCTTGCAGGACTCGGTTTTTAAAAATTATTCGCTCGGCCTCCTGCATGGCCGTCTTAAGACAGCTGACCGTGAACAGGTCATGAAAGATTTTGCCGCTGGTCAGACGCAGCTTCTGGTTAGCACCTCAGTCATTGAAAGCGGCGTCGATATTCCCAACGCCACGGTTATGATGATTGAAGATGCTGACCGTTTCGGCCTGGCGCAGCTCCATCAGTATCGCGGCCGCGTCGGGCGAGGGGATCATCAGTCCTATTGCTATCTGATGAGCGGCGCGGATGACGGCGCGCAGGCCAAGGCCCGCCTCGAGTCGCTCGTCGCTTCCGATAGCGGCTTTGAGCTGGCGGCGGCTGATTTGAAATTCCGCGGACCGGGCGAGGTGTACGGTCTGGCCCAGAAGGGATTCCCGGAATTAAAGATGGCGAACTTTTATGATGTTGAGTTAATAAAAGTTGCTCGTGAGGCGGCGGCGAAAATTATCGAACGCGATCCTGAACTGGCTGGTTTTGCTGAAATACGAAAACAGATAGGGGAAGGGGAGGCGGCGGCTCATCTGGAATAGATTTTGTATCTATATATCTTCATTTCTTTAAAAAATCCGCTAACTTTAGCGGATTTTAAGTTGTTTACGGCGTCACTATTGACATTTGGGTTAAAACGTGATATAATGGAATATTCGGGTAGGACTGCATCAAGGCAGAAATAACCGAAAATTCTTTGAAAAAAAATTAAAAATAGAAAAATAAAAGAGGCTTCTTTAGATAGAATGCCTTAGGAGAAAAAATGGCTAATAACAATCAAAACCAAGGCGGACAGCAGCAAGCTGCCCCGCCGCCCCCACCTCCGCCAGCCCCACTTATGCTGGACGTAAAAGTAATTGATCAGCTTTACTTAGCTGATAGATATCAGGCAACATTTGAAGCCACAGTTACGCGCGGTGGCGTAGGAGTTCCCGGACAGGTTGTTAGACTGTCGGAAAGAGGTATAACGTATCAATCTGGTCCAACGGGACCTTTCGGTACCTATACACTTTTTTACGAAGCTCCATTGGCGCCAACGCCAACAACTCACCCGATCGAGGTTTCCGCAGGAAACTTACAATGGTCAGCCACTATTTCTTTGGCTGCGGCTGAAAAGCCTGACGTTGTTAGCGAGGACCCGGAAAGAGTCGTCGTAAATGGATTTATTATCGACGAGGCAGGTCTTGTCAATGTCGATATACGAGTAGTTAAAGGCAAGGGACGCGCTGCGTCGAATGTGCTCGTAATGGTTGTTTTTCCTGACCTGCAGTTGCAGTATGAAAGAACAACTGATTCACGCGGTCATTGCAAATTCCAATGTCCTCATCTGATTGAACCGGGCGAAGAAAACCGGATAATTGTATCGGTTGATGGTATCGAAAAGGCTTGCGAAATATTAATTGCTAATCATGTCAGGCCGATTGTTTTATCAGCCGCACAGATTACAAGCTTAGCTCGCCGCAGACCGACCTACTGGATATTTGGTATTCCAATGTGGCTATTGCCGGCCTCGCTTCTGATGTTTGTCGTGAAGTTCTTTAGCGTCACGGCAAAGCAAAGTCATATGGCCAAACAGGAATCAAATGACTTCTTGTGGATTATTCCTATTATCATAGGGATAGTCGCAGTAGTTGCTTTCTGTGTTGATCAGTCGTTTTTCCGTTCACGAATAGCTGTTGGAACATACTACCGCCAAAGCCGCTTCAGAAGAAGTCGTCGTGTGCGTGAGACATCCAGCGACCCTTGGATGGAGCATATGAAAGAAACGATGAACCATGTTTTTGGAAAAAAGAATCATGGTCCAACAGTTACGGTGCATACACCAGCGGCAAGTACCGGAGGTACACCCGCCACATCAGCACCAGCTGAACATGGCATATCACTGATGACGGCAGTCATTATCGAGTTCTTTTCAAAAGGAGCTTGGGAAATGATTGAGTCGGCATACCGAAAATTCAAAAAATAATTTTAAAACAAAAATCAAAATTTTGATGGATAATACAACTAACAATACTTTAGAAAAAGAAGCTGTCGGCTTCTTTAAGACATTGACCAATATGTTTTTGCGTTTTGTCTGGTTCGTCAGCCGCGTGGCTGTGCGAATCGGCATGACGGCAACGGCAGTTGGGGTGTCAGTCATCTCTTTCGTTGTCTTCGCATTAATATTGATTATTGCAACATATAAGTTCAATATTGAGATTGAAGCGATGAATATCCTCGGCATTGTTATACTGCTTGCTCTCTGTGGAATTCTCTTCAAGCTGAAGAAGCCGGTCAGGGCATCGCTCATGTTGGTACTTTGTTTCTTCGCTATCAGCGCAACGTATTTCGAGGGAGCGAATGATGCTGGCAAGAGCTGGTTTCCTGGTATAAGCAACTTTTTTTCCGAAAACCTGGATAACACCGGCGGTAAAATAGTACAGCTTGGCAACAAGAAGCTGAAGATGGATGAAGAAGACAAAGGATCTTTCCTTGAAGAAAATATGGATTCAATGGAAATGAAGGACTTTGAGAGCAATTATCGCGACGTAAAAAAGGCAAAATTTGATTTTTATGCAGCGATTAATACAGTGGATACACAGTATTCATTGTCAAAGATTACTCAAGTGGAAAGGAGTTTTGTCCCTTCGCAGAACACAGTAATCAAAAAAGAAGAAGAATCGATCCCGCCGTCTTCAGTTGGACAGCATCAAACGGTTCACTTTAAACCCGGCAAGAAAAGAACAACGCAGCTGTACGTTGTTGAGGGAATGAGATATCTTGTTCGCCCAACAGTACATTGCGGAGTTACTGTTAACAAAACCAAAGTTAACGGTAACGAAGACACAACCTTTAGAGTCGTTCCATCAGGTTATGGTTATATTAATTTAACCGGGATTGACCTTGAGGGTGATGCCTATATCGAAATCCTTCCCCCGGCATCGGAGGTGGATTTAAAGTAATATGTAATATGTTCTTAAAGGCCAATTAATTTTGGCCTTTATTTTTTTTTGTCTTATTGGTACAATAAAAGAAATATATATTTATGAAAAAATCTAAACTGGTCATTTTTGCTGTATTGCTGGCTGCTCTCTTGCCTCTGGTTGCCGTGCGGGCGCAGGACGACAATAGTAAAGTTGAGTCAAAAACTACTAAAAAAAGCTGCCCCGCCAACACTACCTGTCTCGACAACCCCCTGGGAGAAGGCGTCAATACGCCACAAGAAGTTATCAAAAATGTCCTCACGGGCGTCCTTGGCATCGTGGGTTCGCTGGCACTGCTTATGTTTGTCTATGGCGGCTTTACCTGGATGTTGGCCGGTGGTAACGCCGAGAACGTCAAGAAGGGCCGTGATATCCTTATGTGGGCGGCAATCGGACTGGTGGTTATCTTTACTTCCTACGCCATGGTCGACTTCGTCATCACGACGATCAAAAGATGAGCGGGTGGCTTGATTTTTTTCAAGCACTCTTGTACCATACTAACGCCCGCACCCATAGCTCAGTTGGTAGAGCAGCGCCCTTTTAAGGCGATGGTCACAGGTTCGAGCCCTGTTGGGTGCACACTATGAATAAAAAAATGCCTTCGTTTTACAACGAGGGCATTTCGTTACGCGCCATTTATATGAGGCGGCGGAACGGGTTCTTGAGATAAAAACCCCATATAAAAATTAACAACAGGGCGAAGCCAATGACCATCCGTGAATCGACGAGGAATAAGCCGAGGCTGGAAAGCCAATAATAGACATAGAGCAGCGCTCCTGTTATAACCGTGTATATTACGGACTCATAGAGACTGACTGCTTGGTAATCTTCATCATGCGAATTTCTGCTATAGATGTAAAACGTTGCTACCAGAGCGAGCAGGGATATAATTCCAAAAAATGCGACGAGGCGTGCCGGTACTGGAAAAGTATGCTCGAGCGAACTCCAGAAAACTGCAGCATGATACGAAAAACTGAGGGCGAGGGCGGCGCATGTGATAATGCCCCATTTGAACTTATTAAGCAGGACCTTCATGTGACCTCCTTTATTTTTGAAAGATTTTTAATTAACGTATTCTAGCTCCATATTATCCCCGGATTCCGTAAATTGTCAACCGGTTGATTTTTACAGGGTTTTCCGTTATCCTGCAAGGGAGCCGGCCGCCTTAGCTCAGCTGGTAGAGCAACGGTTTTGTAAACCGTCGGTCCTGGGTTCGAATCCCTGAGGCGGCTCATGAATAGTTAATAAATTAATAAATTAACTAATTAACTAATTAATTAATTAATTAATTAACTAGTTAATTTATTAATTATGGCATTACGTTTTTATAATACTTTGTCTCGAAGTAAAGAGGAGTTTATCCCCATCGGTACTCCCGTCGGCCTCTATACCTGCGGTCCGACCGTGTATCATTACGCGCATATTGGAAATCTGCGGACATATCTGTTTGAAGATTTTCTGAAGCGCGTTTTGTCATATAACGGCTATGCCGTGAAACATGTCATGAATGTCACCGATGTCGGCCACTTGGTCGGCGACGGTGATATGGGCGAGGATAAAATGGCGACTGGTGCGGCCCGTGAAGGTAAGACGGCCTGGGAAATTGCCGATTTATATCTGGCCGCTTTTAAGGCCGACCTGGAGCGTCTACGCATACTGCCGCCGGAAACCTATTGCAAAGCCACGGATCATATCGCTGAACAAATTGCCCTCATTAAGACGCTTGAAGAAAAAGGCTTTACGTATGGTACCTCAGACGGCGTGTATTTCGATACGGCTAAGTTTCCGGAATACAACAAGCTGAGCCACCTGAAGCTCGATGAACTGAAAGAAGGGGCGCGTATTGAGCGCAACGACGAGAAAAAGAATCCGACCGATTTCGCACTTTGGAAATTTTCCAAGGCTGGTGAAAAGCGCCAGATGGAATGGGAAGCGCCCTGGGGAAAAGGATTCCCCGGCTGGCATATTGAATGCTCGGCCATGAGCCTCGAGTTCCTCTCTGGCCATCTCGATATCCATTGTGGGGCGGTCGATCATATTAATATCCATCACACCAACGAGATTGCCCAGAGTGAAGCGGCCACCGGCCAGAAATTTTTTAATTATTGGCTGCATGGCGCCTTCCTCAATATCGGCGAGAATGAGAAGATGTCCAAGAGTAGTGGCAATCTCCTGACGCTTGAGTATGTGGTCGGCGAAGAAAAAGTTGCGCCTCTGGCCTTTCGCTACGCCTGTCTGCTGACGCATTATCGCAAGCCGATGAGCTACAAGCCGGGCATGCTCGGTCAGGCCGCTGCCGCTCTGGAGAATGTCCGCAAGGCGGTCGCCGCGCTGCCTGACGAAAGCGGCGAGATTGATGCTGATAGCGAAAAGCAATTCCGGGAAGCGATTAATGACGATTTAAACATGCCGCAGGCGATTGCGGTTTTCCAGACAGTGTTAAAGGGCGATTTGCCTGATACCGTTAAAGTAGCGACCCTTAAGCGTTTTGATGAAGTGTTGGGTCTTGGTTTGGAGTTTGGCGGCGGGGAAGGGGAGGCTGAAGTGCTCCCGACTGATATTAAGGATTTAATCGCTCAACGTGAAACGGCCCGCGCCGCTAAGGATTGGGCTGCCTCGGACGCCTTGCGCGCTGACATTGAGGCGCAGGGTTATAGCGTTGAAGATAAGCCGGAGGGGATGAGGGTGCGGCGCGTCTAAGCGTCGGACAGCGCTACGTTTTTACGATAAAAAAAGGCAGCCGGTCCTAATATGGGACTGGCTGCTTGTTTGTTACGCGGGAGCAAATATCTTTTCGAAAAGCAGAATTACGTTGTCGAATACAGTCTCGACTTCTGCGGCCTGTGCCGAATCTTTCGGATCGAACTCGCTATCAAGAGCAAATAAGGCCTGAGCGGCATGCGTTACGTCCGCTTCGCCGTGCTTTTGGGTGTATTCTAAATTCTCATAACCTTCATCGACGGCCATGATCTGCATCCGTGGTATGAAAACTTTGGACAGCTCTTCCATCATAAAAATGACGAGGCAGGCCGGAGCGCCTTTGCGCGTTTGAACACCACGTGCAAGTACGGTCATGATGTTATGCATGATCGGCACGAGCGCGGCATATTCCTTCGCGTCGTATGATACGCCGAATTGTTTCATAAAAAGATATAGCATGTATTGGTGATTTTCGCTGAGTTCTAGTCCAATATTATCAGCAATACTATACTCCGCTGCGGGATGAGAGACAGAATTTTGCATATAGCTGCAGAGCGGAATGAAGTGGGGATGGATGATACTGAAATAACGGGTCAGGGCGCGGAGGCGCTGTTCCTTCGTGTGCAGTTCGTCCAATCTAGCTTGCATTTTCTTCTTCTCTTCTTCAAGCCTCTGTATATAATCGTGGATACTGGTTTCCATGTGGACTTCCTTTGTTTGATTTTGAAAAGTACTAATAGACTACAATATCATTTTTCCTTGAAAGTGTCAATAAATCGCTGGAGGCCCCTCCGCTAATTGCTGAAAATGCGGAAATTTAGTATAATTCAAGCATCATTCAGCTAGCCGAATTAGCTATTTTTTTACTATGCCCGAAGATATAAAAGTGCGAGGTCCGGAAATGCCTGCTAGCCCCCAGGAAGGCGTCAGTGTGGAAATGCCCGCCACTGCCGAAAGCGAACCGCGCGCCGCTGAGCGACCTGTCTTAGAAAAAGTTGAAACTCCTATTGCCCAACCAACTCCGGTGGCCGCTGCTCCGGTTTCGGGGGCCGTTACGGCCAATGCTGCCCGAGTGGCCGAGATTGAACGCATTCTCGAAGAAGATCTCTCTGAGCTCTATTTTAAGCTGCCCGAAGACAAAAAACTTGAGTTCCGCCAGACCGGCGAGTCAACTGCCCGTCAGATTGACGTCTTGCTTTCCGCGGCCAGCGTCAAGGTAAAAAAGATCGTTGAGCTCATTCGCCGCTGGCTATCAATCATTCCGGGAATTAATAAATTTTTTCTTGAGCAGGAAGCAAAGATTAAGGCCGATCATCTTCTTAAAATGAATAATCGCCGTTAGGCAACAGGCCGCCGCTTGACCTATTCCTCTTCTATGGACTTCGGACAAACTGATCTTAATTCGGATATCGGCACGCCATTGGCGCCAACCCTGCCAGCAGTAGAAACGACTATCAACGGCTGGTATGTCGTATTGGGCGCGCTCATTCTTTTGGCTGTGGCCGCTCTTTTCATACTCCGGCGCATCTTTTTATCCCGAACGGTAGCGCGCCATACGGTTTATTTAGTAAAGCTGCCTAAAGAACGACCGGACGAAGGCAATAGCGCTATGACGGTTCAGCAATTGCGGGAAGAAATCGCCAAGGGCGAGGGTTTGTTTACGGCCATCGGCGGTCTTAAGGCGCAACACGGCCTTAAGCCCTGGCTGCGTGGCCGCGACGATCATTTCGGCTTTGAAATCGTCGCCCACAACAAAGTTATCGCTTTTTATGTCACCGCCCCGGCCGAACATGGTCCCTATCTCGAGCACCAGCTCAGCGCTATTTATCCCGAGGCGGTTATCGAGGAAGTGAAAGATTATAATATTTTTACGCCGCAGGGACATATTGAAACGGCGACGGTCCGCACCAAAGACGGCAATATTCTGCCGCTTAAGACATATCTCAAAGACGACGCCGATCCGCTCAACTCGATTATTAACGCCATGTCTAAGGTCGGCGAAGGCGAAGGTCTTGCCGTTCAGTTTATTCTGCGCAGCGCTCCGGCGCATTGGCACAGCGAGGTTCGCCATATCGTCCACAAAGCTAAAGAAACCGGATCTTTGCGCGAGGCACTTGGTTCGGGCGGGGCGGCTAAGGCACTAGCTATCGCCGGCGATATCGGCAAGAGTTTTCAGTCCAAGCCAACCCCGCCTGATCCGAATCAGGCGCAGAAGAAAATGACGGCGCGTGAGGAAGAAGCGCTCAAGGGCATCGAAGAAAAAAGCTCCAAGGCCGGATTGGAGGTTAACCTTCGCTTGGTCGCTAGCGCGCCGATGCAGGCCGCCGCCCGGACGATGATTAGTCAGCTCGGCGCCAGCTTCAGCCAGTATAATTTTTATGAGTACGGTAACAGCTTGGCGATTTCGCATACGAGCCGTCGCGCCTCGGTGGTCAGCGATTTTATTTTCCGCCGCTTCCGCCCGCAGGACGCTTTTATTCTCAATACGGAGGAAATGGCCAGTCTCTACCATTTGCCATTGAAGAACGCCGAGACGCCGAATATTCTCTGGTTGTCTGCCCGGCAGGCGGCGGCGCCGGTCAATCTGCCGACCGAAGGTTTGCTCCTTGGCGCCAACGTCTTTCGTGGCGTTGAGCATCCGGTTAAGATTAAGGGACCTGATCGTCTGCGCCATACCTATGTTATCGGTAAGTCCGGTGTCGGTAAGTCGTACTTGCTGGCCAACATGGCCATTCAGGATGTTATCGACGGACATGGCCTTTGTCTGATCGATCCGCACGGCGACCTCATCGACGACGTGCTTAAGCGCGTGCCGCCGGAACGAGCTGACGATGTCATTATTTTCACGCCGTCGGATATCGAACGGCCGATGTCGATCAACTTGCTCGAGTTCGATCCGCGCTACCCGGAACAGAAGACGTTCGTCATCAACGAAATGATCGGCATCTTCGACAAGTTGTATGACCTTAAATCGACCGGCGGCCCGATTTTTGAACAGTACATGCGTAACGCCATGCTCCTTATCATGAGCGATCCGGCCTCCGGTTCGACGCTTATGGAAATCCCGAAAGTGCTGGCCGACGCCGAGTTCCGCAATTTGAAATTATCGCGCTGCGCCGACCCGACGGTTGTCGATTTCTGGCGCAAGGAAGCGGAAAAGGCCGGCGGTGATGCGGCTCTGGCCAACGTCGTACCGTATATCACCTCCAAGCTGACCTCGTTCATCTCGAACGACATGATGCGTCCGATCATCGGTCAGCAGTCCAGCTCCTTTAACCTGCGCGACGTTATGGATTCGCGTAAGATTCTGCTCGTTAACTTGCCGAAGGGTATAGTCGGCGAATTGAACGCCTATTTGCTCGGTATGATCATCGTCGGTAAGATTCTCATGGCCGCCCTGTCGCGCGCCGATATGCCCTCGGCTGATCGTAAGGATTTCTTCCTCTACATCGACGAGTTCCAGAATTTCACGACCGATTCGATTTGTCAGATTTTGTCTGAAGCGCGTAAATACGGCCTCGGTTTGGTTATCGCTCACCAGTATATCGGCCAATTGACCAAGAAAGGGGACACGGCCATTAAAGACGCTGTCTTCGGCAACGTCGGCACCATTGCCGCCTTCAAAGTTGGCTCGGAAGACGCCGAGTTCCTCAAGAAAGAATTCGCGCCGGTCTTTAATGAATATGACCTCATCAATATCGAGAAATACACCGCCTACGTGAAGCTGCTCATCGATAACGCCACGAGCCGCCCCTTCTCCATGAAAACCTTCCCCCTGACCGGCGAAGTCCGCGAGGACATGCCGGGCAAGCTCAAGCATCTGAGCCGTCTCAAGTACGGCCAGCCGCGCGAGAAAGTGGAGGCTGAAATTATGGAACGGACGAGGCCGCCGGCGAAAGCCGATCCTTTTCCAATCCGTCCTAAATAATTAAGTACCGCGTATGCACATGCACAGTTTTGAAAACCCAACGGTTGAGAATGTCTGGAACGAAGCGACCGTTACCGAACTCGTGGCCGATATACACCTGCGCTATTCGTTCAATGACGTCGAAGATCCGACCGTTGAAGCGGGCAATACGGCCACGGCCGAAAGCGTTAAGGCTGACCTCGACCGCCTGCAAAGCGCCTATGAGTTTTGTGAAACCATGGGGGCGAATGACGAGAGCGGCCAGTGGCTCCGTGAGATGGCGCTCGTCCAGTCCTGCATCGATCATCTGAAAAAAGAGGACTTGCAGATGACAGAAGCGGCCTAATCTTGTATAATAGATACTAACCATAAAAACTAACATAAAAGTTTTTATAAAATAAAAATATGGAAGACCAAAATTCTCCGTTCCCTCCGCACCCGGCTGACGTCGGCGCTGCCCCTGCCCCGCAGGAAAGCGGCATCATGATCTCAAAGCAGAAGCTCATGGCCCTGCGCTCGCTCGTCTCCAACCTCCGGCAGACCAGCTCCGCCCTCAACGACTTTTTGACCGGCCTGGGCGGCTTAGATAATTTTGTACCGTACTCGGCCGATACTCAGGCCGCTCCGCGCATCGAAAAGGTCATCGAAGGCGTTTTTGACGGCGAGCGCATGATCGGCGCCGACGGCAAACAGTATATCGTCCCGATTAACTACGCCTCGAAGTCTAAGCTCGTTGAAGGTGATCTCCTGAAACTATCCGTTACTGAGCAGGGCAATATGATTTATAAGCAGATCGCTCCGGTCGACCGCCTCCGTCTCTCTGGTTTTCTCGAGCAGAGCGTGACGGGGGACTGGACCGTTCTGGCCGGTAACCGCCGTTTCCGCCTCCTCGGCGCCAGTGTTACCTATTTCAAGGCCGAACCGGGCGATGAAGCGGTTGTGCTCGTACCGAAGACCGGCGAAGCGAGATGGGCGGCGGTGGAACACATCTTCAAAAAAAGTTAATAAATTAATTAATTAACGAATTAATTAATTTCCCCTCCTTTTATTTATTAAAAGAAGGGAAACATGAAACAGAATCTCTTAGAAAGGGTAAAAACTTTCAGTTTTTCTGTTTTTGTTTTAGTTAAGCAAATACGGTTAAGCTATCTCAATAGGAATATAATTAATCAATTGCTTCGTTCAGCGACTAGCATAGGCGCGAATTATGCTGAAGCGCTGGGAGCATGTTCTCGAAAAGATTTTAAGAACAAAATATTCATTGCCAAGAAAGAATGTCATGAAACGCGATATTGGTTAGAATTACTTGAGGAAGTTTCCGACGGGCAGAAAAGTGAATTCCAAAGTATAAAACAAGAGATCTATGAGTTGAACCTGATATTCAATAAGATTACATACACGCTTAATATCAATGATAAAAAGCCGAAATAGTTAATTATTTAATTTATTAATTAGTTAATTATTACGCCTTGCTATACGGTCTGAAAACCGCTAAAATAGACAGGTCTTATATATCCTCTCCATGCCCACATTATACCGAAAATACCGCCCGCAGACCTTCGCCGAGATCGCCGGCCAGGAACCAATCAAGTTGACCCTCGCCTTCGAGATCAGCGCCGGTCATCTGGCGCACGCCTATCTTTTCTGCGGTCCGCGCGCCATCGGCAAGACAACCATGGCTCGTCTACTCGCTAAGGCGGTTAACTGTCAGAAGCGCAAGAAAGGCAGCGCCGATCCCTGCAATGAATGCCAGAGCTGCCTGGAAACGACGGCCGGCGCCTCGCTTGATGTTATCGAAATAGATGCTGCTAGTCATACCGGCGTTGACAATGTCCGCGACGCGGTTATCGCCGCGGCCCGTATCGCCCCGACCCGTTCGCATTACAAGGTCTTCATCATCGATGAAGCGCACATGCTCTCGACGGCCGCTTTTAACGCCTTGCTCAAGGTCATGGAAGAGCCGCCGGCGCAGGTTATTTTCGTACTCTGTACGACGGAAGCGCATAAGCTGCCGGCGACGATCGTCTCGCGCTGCCAGCGTTTTGATTTCAAGAAGATCGGCTATGGCGAGGTTGTGAAAAAACTTAACCGCATCGCTGAGGCAGAAGGCGTGAAAATCGAGGCGGCAGTCATCGAAGCGGTGGCCCGGCATGCCGGCGGCCACATGCGCGACGCGGAAAGCCTCCTCGGCCAGATTATCGCCCTCGGCGGCCAGGAAGACTCGGCTAAGGGCAAGGCGGTGACGCTCGCTGAAGCTGAGCTCATCATCCCGCGCAATCTCCTGAAAGAAGTTTTGGAACTGGCTAATTTTTTGGCAGACAAGGACGCGGCCGGCGCCGTGGCGTATCTCAACGCCCTGGCGGAAGACGGCGTCGATTTGAAATTATTTGCGGACCAGCTCGTCGAGAGCCTGCGTCGCGTATTGCTCGCCAAGGTCAATGCGGCCCTGGGTGCTTCTTTGAGTTTAGAATTGGGCGAGGGCATGGCAGAAAAGCTATCGGCTCTTTCGCTGCGTTTTGAAACGACGGGATTAGCGGCCGCTATTGAGCGGATTTATTTGGCGTCGCGTGAGATCAAGCATGCCCCGATTGCCCAGCTGCCTTTAGAGCTGGCGATTGTCGATATCTGCTTCGGTAAAGTCGCCTTTGAGAGCGAAGCGAGCGCTCCGGCCTTTGCGCCGACTGGCCCCTCCGCTGCCCGTCCGGCTGCGCCGCGGGCTCCGCAGGCCGCAGCTAAGGCTCCCGCTGCTTCCCAGGCTCCGGCCGGCGACGGCAAGCCGGTTTTGACCGCTGCCGCCCTCCAGACGGCCTGGCAGGAGCTCTTGTTGCGTATCCCGCAGCTCAACCACTCCCTGGCCTTTGTCCTGCGTTCCTGCCAGCCGGCGGGCCTGCAGGGCTCCGTCCTGACGCTGGCCTTCAAATACAAGATCCATCATGACCGCATGAACGACGCCTCGATCCGCGGGCTGGTGGAGCAGCTTTTGGCGGAAATCTCCGGCCAGAACCTGAGCATAGCCCTGGCTCTTGACCCCGGGCTGGTTTTGATGGATAATAACAAACCGGAAGGGGAGGCGCCGGAAACCCGTATCGCCGGGGCAGCCGTTGAGGCCGCCGGCATCGATTCAGGGGTGATTGATAATCTCCTGAAGACGTTTGGGGGAAAGGTCGTAGGTTAATTAACAAATTAATTAATTAATGAATTAACTAGTTAATTGGTTAATTTATTAATTATTTAAATCATATTGCGGGATCGTCTAATGGTAGGACGCGACCCTCTGGAGGTCGTTATCTTGGTTCGAATCCAGGTCCCGCAGCAAGTACCTTTTGTATACATGACCGATGGATACAGAGGGAATTCTGGTGAGTATCGTTTGACCTAGCTATATGATCACAAAGCAAAACTTTAATTTCTATTATTACTACGCTTATACGGAATAGGCGGGTTTTGTCGTGTCTTTATGTAACTACAACAATCCGCGCAAGCGGTTTTTTTATTTTTAATTAATCTTATGAGCATCGTTACTGACGAGGAAAAAGTGGACGAAATATTATCACGATCGATTAGCGCGGTTTACCCGACGCTTGATTCGGTGCGCACGGCATTGCTGTGCGGCAAGCGACTAAGCATATACGTGGGCATCGATCCAACGGCGACCTATGTCCACCTGGGCCATTCGACAAATTACCTGATATTGGAAAGGTTGCATAAACTGGGACACCGGATCGTCGTGCTTGTTGGCGATTTTACGGCCATGATCGGCGACCCGACCGATAAGGCTGCCGCGCGTGTGCCATTGACCCGTGAACAAATTACCCATAACGTCAAAACGTTCAAAGAACAGATTGGGAAAATCCTTGATTTTGACGACAAGACTAATCCTATTGAATTTAAATTCAATAGCGAATGGTTGGGGAAGCTGAGCATTGAGGACTTCATACAGATAGCTTCGCAATTTACAGTACAGCAGATGCTGGAACGGGATATGTTTGAGAAGCGTCTGGCTGAGAATAAGCCATTGCATGTTCATGAGCTATTCTACCCCCTGCTGCAGGGTTTTGATTCGGTAGCTCTGGAAACTGATATCGAGATTGGCGGTACCGACCAGACGTTCAATATGTTGGCAGGTCGCACTCTCGTTAAGCGTCTGCAGAATAGGGAAAAGTTCGTCATCACGACGACACTCTTGGAGAATCCAGTAACAGGAGAGAAGCTGATGAGCAAAAGCCTGGGAACCGGTATCGGGCTGGATGAGGATGCCGATAGCATGTTCGGCAAGACCATGGCCTTGCCTGATGAGGGGATTATCCAGGCTTTTGTTGATTGTACGAGACTGCCTTTAGCGACGATTAGTGAGAAAAAGACGCGGATGGAACAAGGGGCTAATCCTCGAGACATAAAGCTCGAGCTAGCGCATGAGATCGTACGCATGTACCATGGTGCCAGTGGGGCGGATCAGGCTCAGGGAAATTGGATAGAAACATTTACTAAAAGTGGTGTTCCGGAGAATATTAAAGAAATTAGCTTGACTCGTTCAATAACATTATTAGATGCTTTAGTTGAGCATAGTATTGTTGCGTCAAAATCTGAAGCTCGAAGGCTGTTTGTCGAAGGAGCTGTCAGGAATACGGAAACTGATGAGAAGATTATGGATATGGCTATGGTGATGAACCATACTATGATTATTAAGATAGGCAAGAAGCAATTCGTTAAGTTCGTGATTTAGCTCATGATAATACGGGCTTTTGCTTTATATGCTTAAAAGGTATAATTATCTCAATATGAAAGAAATCACATTTATTACCGGAAACCAAGATAAGGCGGATTATCTAGCTAAATATCTAGGTATTCCTGTTAAGCATATAAAGCTCGATTTGGAAGAAATCCAGTCTCTTGATCTGAAAGAAATCGTCGAACACAAAGTTCGCCAAGCTTTTGAAAAGCTTAATAGCCCCGTTATTGTTGAAGATGTTTCGCTTGAGTTTGAAGCTCTTGGATCTTTGCCTGGACCATTTATTAAATACTTTGTTGAAAATGTGCCCTTCGAAACAATCTGCAATATGGTAAATGGGCAATCGAGGAAGGCGACCGCTCGTTGCGTGTTCGGGTATTATGATGGTGAACACTTAGAATTATTCGAAGGCATGCTGAATGGCGAGATTGCTCTAGTTCCTGCCGGCGAGAATGGATTTGGCTGGGATAGGCTTTTCATACCCGAAGGATATTCCGTAACCCGTGCCGAACTTAACGAGGAAGATAATAAAAAGACGTATATGCAGATCAAGCCTTTTGAAAAGCTAAAAAACTTTCTTCTGAGTTGTATATAGAAAAAAAGTGTTATTAATCTGATTTTTGTTACGGAATTAATGCTTTAACGCAACTACGCTTAGAGGCAACAAATCTTGCTGTCCAAAGATTGAAATAGTATCCATTCCGAAGAGCCTTTTTATCAAGCCTAGTCTGAAGCTAGGAAACCCTATATAATTAATACATGGACAACAATTTAGCTAATCTTCTTTTCGATTCAAAGACCAAGCCAATCCAAGATTGGTTTGATGAATATCCCAGGCGTAAATTGCCTTCAACTGCTGAAATTACGCGACTGTGCCCAAGTCCAACAGGGTTTCTGCATGTGGGCGCTTTATACATGGGGGTCATAAATCGTCGGATCGCTCATGACTCTGACGGCGTTTTTTACTTAAGAATTGAAGACACTGACACGGACAGAGAAGTACAAGGAGCAAGAGCCTTGATCGTCGAAGGTCTCGGGAAATTCGGAATCAAATTCGATGAAGGATTTTTGGATGGAGAAAACCAGTTTGGTGCGTATGCTCCATATCTTCAAACTCAACGAAGTGACATCTATGCAAGTTTTGCACGCGAATTAGTACTTCGGGGGCGTGCATACCCCTGCTTCATGACCAGGGAAGAGCTAGATGCTCAACGCAAGGAACAAAAGGGTGCAAAGATTCGACCAGGGTACTACGGCACATATGCTGTCTGGCGTGATGCGCCAATAGAAAAAGTCCAGGAGAAGTTGCAAAATAATGCTCCTTTTGTACTGAGGTTTAAATCATTGGGCGATCAGAATATTAAGAGAGCGTTTAGGGATGAATTTCTGGGCGACATCCAAGTTCCGCAAAATGATGAGGACTTTGTCCTGCTTAAATCGAATGGAATTCCTACCTACCATCTTGCGCATATTGTCGATGACTATTTGATGGGAACGACTTTCGTTATTCGTGGTATGGAATGGCTCTCTTCTGTCGGTAAGCACTTGGAATTATGGGACTCTTTTGGCCTTCCGGTACCAAAATACGGACATCTTGCACCTATCAATAAAAAAGAGGGTGCGGCGGTCAGAAAGTTAAGCAAGAGAAAAGATCCTGAAGCGAATATCATGCGCTACGTCGAGTTGGGTTATCCGACGGACGCATTGATTGGCTATTTGTATCGTCTTGCTAATCCGTCATTCGATGAGTGGCGGCAATCACAAAGCCGAGCGTCAGTTTGGGATTTTCCGTTCTCAGTCAAGG
>CAZFYY010000019.1:11131-20710 GCA_964523425.1 uncultured Gammaproteobacteria bacterium | reverse complement strand
TATCCGGGGCGAGCGGGATTATTGGGATGCGTAAAAAAAATAGCCGTCTGTGATAGACGGCTATATAATGTGAGTTTATAGCTTACTTAGTGTGATTTTGATTTGATTGCATGTCCTGGGTTCTTTAGAGAGCCGCCTCCCCAGAATAAACGGTAGGCGGTAACTTGAATATTAAACCCGTGGTAGTCGGGATCGTACCACTCGTGAACATTAGTTCCAAGCGGATCAGGCGATACGGAATTAGGTAACAGTTTTTGACCACCTTCGATATCCACTCTATTGCTGTCCCTGTTATAGGTCGCGGACTTTGACCAGGTATCTCCGTTAAATACATTAAAGAAATTCATAGTGCTGCTCTCTTGGTCATACACAAAAACAAGGTTCATCAAGTTGACTATCCCTACGCCGCGGAATGGATAGGTTGGATTGCCGGGAGCTGGGATTTGATCGTATTTGAATGGAGACTTCCTTGCAATGAATCGCAAAGTGTCATTCTCATACCAGGGTAACAGGACCGTGAATATGACAACGCCTGGATTATCCTTGTCATTTATGTAGCTGAGGATGTTCTGCCCTGAGCCCAAGTCGGTTTGCAGGTTGCCGGCGTTATCCATATAAAATACTGCCCCTTCGTTATAATTAGTGTTCTGCGTTGCAAAATACATGTAGCCTTTGTCAAGATGAGCTGCAGCTACGGGCGTAGTATTGTTGTTTGTAATGAATGTGTCGCCACAACCAAAGAATGTTGTAGAAGAGCAGGCCATGAAAATGCCTATTACTATTAAGATAATTTTTTTCAAGATTTTTTCCTTTCTTGGTTTAATTTTAAGATGTACGAATGTTTTGGAGATTAGCACGTTTTTCATAAAAAGTCAATAGTATTAGCTCTTTTTTGACTTTTATCCCTAAATTCCGCATTATTAAGCCAGTATGAAAAAAGTCTTTATTATTCACGGCTTTGAAGGCACGCCGAATGGCGGTTGGCGCCCCTGGCTCATGGGCGAGCTGGAAAAGATCGATATCTATGCCTGCTCTCTGGCTATGCCTGAACCGGCCGCACCGGTCTGCGATGATTGGTTGGCGGAAATCGGCCGGCACGTCGAACGCGATCCGGAAGATGAGATCTATCTCGTTGGCCACAGCTTGGGCTCTCCGGCTATCCTGCGCTACCTGGAACTAGCTGATAAGACGACGAACATCAAAGGCGTTGTTCTTGTTTCCTGCCCCTCGGAAAAGAATGGCAATGGTAAGATTGATGGCTTTCTAGAAGCGCCGTTTATGTTTAAGATGATCCGCACCCGCGCCAAGCGCTTTGCGGTTATCCATGGCGATGATGACCCGCTTGTCCCGCTCGCCAACGGCGAAGCGATTGCTAAGTCACTTGGCTGCCCGTTGACCGTCATTCCCGGCGGACAGCACTTGAACGGCTCGAGCGGTTTTTGGACGCTACCGGAATGCCTGCAGATTCTTTTGAAAATGTTTACCGCCTAAGTTCCGTTCGTATAAATTTTTTATGTCCTATACCGTTATTCTTTTTTACCGCTTTACGCCGATTACCGATCCGGCCGCATTTCGCGACGAACAAAAAGCGCTCTGTCTTTCTCTTGGACTCAAGGGCCGGCTTTTAATCGCGCGCGAAGGTATTAACGGTACATTCGAGGGAACGCCGGAAAGCATCGCCGCCTATCAGGCCGCCTTGCGCGCCATTCCGGCTTTTGCCGATATGCCATTTAAAGAAAGCGTTGGCAATGGCCAGGGCTTTACGAAGCTTGAAGTCAAAGCAAAAAAAGAAGTCGTGACGCTCGGGCAGGAATTCGACATTGCTGCCGAAACTGCGCCGGAAGTAACGGCCGCCGAGCTGGAGAAAATGTACGAGCAGAACGAAGACTTTGTCGTACTCGATTTGCGCAATGATTTCGAAGTTGAAGTCGGGCAGTTCGAGAAGACCTATGATCCGAAGCTGCGCTTTTTTCGCGACCTGCCCGCCGAGTTGCCTAAGCTAGCTCACCTTAAGGACAAGAAAGTTGTCGCTGTCTGCACTGGTGGTATCCGCTGTGAGAAAGCGACTTGCCTACTACGCCGTGAAGGTTTCACTAATCTGTATCAGCTCAAGGACGGCATCCATACCTACATGCAGGAATACCCCAGCTCCCATTTTAAGGGCACGTTGTATGTTTTTGACAACCGCCTGACGACAACCGTCGCCGGCCTGCCGGATCATGAAGTCATTAGTCATTGCGCCTATTGCGGAACAAGCTGTGAGCAGTTTTATAGCGACGACAGCCAGCGCCCCTCGCGCAAAGTTATCTGCTGCGATGATTGTTTCTTGAAGAACAGCGACAAGCTGCGCAGCTGCCTGCCGCAGGCGATTGAAGCTGTCGCGTAATATGAAAAGAAGCCTGCCCTCGGTTACGCTGATCGGTATTGATTGTGTTGATGTGGCGCGCGTCCAGAAAGCGCTGGATATCTCCATCCAGGGCTTGGAGTTCGCGGCCGTTAAATTGCTCACCTCTCTACCAACGGACGATCCGCGAAAAGTAGAAATTCCGCACCTCGGTTCGATTGAAGCGTTTTCGGAATTTTGCATCAAGGATCTTCACGCCTATGTCGAGACGGATCATGTGCTACTTGTTCAAAACGACGGTTTTGTCCTTAACCCCGGTTCCTGGGATGACGTATTCTTGCAGTATGATTATATCGGCGCGCCCTGGATTATCCGGGACGAATTCTGGTTCGAGCTGTTTGATTTCCCGCGCCGTCTCGCCGGACAGACGGTTGTCGGCAACGGCGGGTTTTCTTTGCGTAGTCGGCGCTTTCTGGAAACATCGTCGCGCCTGGCCGCTGAAGGAGCCTTTAAGAAATATCAGCCGGAGGATCTTGTGCTCTGCGTCTGGGATAGGGATAAGGTCGAAGCGGCCGGCATGAGATTCGCTCCACCGGAAGTCGCTGAGAAATTCAGCATCGAGGGTCAGGATCATGTCTATGATAAGCAATTCGGCTTCCACGGCTTTAAATGGACTGACATTTCGAAATGGATCACAGAGAATCCGGGCTGGGACATACGATTAGAGCTTCCCGATCAAACCGCTTAACTCTCTGGCCTCGCCGAGGCCTTGTCGCTACCTTGATATATAACTCTCCTCGTGTCAGGCCGCCGGGTGTATAATAAAGATAGCAAAGGTCGAACGCATTTTTATAATCTTTTTGTCTTAAACATATGACGATTCAAAAATGGGCTTGGACGTTCGGTATCGTGTTCGTTCTTATCGGTATCCTCGGTTTCATTCCGGGCATTACCATGAACGGCCACCTGCTCGGCATCTTCCATGTCGATACAGCGCATAACGTCGTCCATCTTCTCTCGGGTATCATCGCCCTCTGGGTTGCAGTTACCTCAACCAATGCCGCGCGGATGTACTTCCGTGTTTTCGGCATCATCTATGGAGTTATCATGATCCTCGGCTTCATCCAGAACAGCGACACTGTTCTTGGCCTAATAGCCAACAACATGGCGGACAACTTCCTCCATCTTGTTATCGCCGCCCTTTCCCTCTGGATCGGCTTCGGCATGAAGGACCAGTCTAACGCCTAGAGTCCCGTAAAAAGCCCGTCCGCTTTACAAGGCGGCGGGTTTTTACTAAGGTAAGCATACGCTCTCGTCGTTTAATGGATAGGACATTGGCCTCCGAAGCTGAAAATGCAGGTTCGATTCCTGCCGAGAGCACACCTAAGTATTCTATTTTATGAACATCTATTTTGCTGGTTCGATTCGTGGCGGACGCGATGATCGCGAACTCTACGCGTACATTATCAGCCTGCTTGCGCCGTATGGAACCGTCCTGACCGAACATGTCGGCAGCGGAGAATTATCTGCCGCCGGCGAAAGCGCCGTCACTGACGAATATATTTACCAGCGTGACATGGGCTGGTTGCGCGCATCCGACGTGGTCGTTGCCGAAGTAACGTCGCCTAGTCTTGGCGTTGGGTATGAGATTGGCAAAGCTGAAGAAATGGGTAAGCGAATCTTATGCTTGTACCGTCCCTCGTCTGAACGCCGGCTGTCCGCCATGCTCCGCGGCCACAGCGAATGGTGTATCGAGGACTATTCCTCAACCGAGGAACTCCCGAAAATTATCGAGCGCTTTTTTACTCATCCATCCTAATCATATGCTCGCCCGTTTCCTTTCTGCCCTGCGTTGGCGCTATGCCGTCAAAGAGTTCGATGCCAAGAAAAAAGTAGCGGCAGGACATTTGGCGTCCCTGCTCGAAGCGGCCCGGCTCTCGCCTTCTTCTCTCGGCTTACAGCCGTTTAAAATCGTCGTCGTTGAAAACAAGGCAGCCCGGCAATTAGTTTTTAAAAAAGCCTGTGACCAGCCGAAGGTCGTTGCCGCGCCATATCTTCTCGTCTTCTGTACGTACCAGAAGTACGACCGCGCCTTCGTTGATCGTTTTATCGACCGCTTTGCCGCCGCCCGCGATCTGAGTGAAGAAAAAGTCGCTAACCTGCGCAAGGCACGCCGATCATTTATCACCAAGACGCCTTTTAAAGAACTGGACGAATGGGCGGGTCAGCAGGCCTTCCTGGCGCTTGGAACACTTCTCTCTGCCGCCGCCCTCTCTCGGATCGATGCCTGTCCGATGGGCGGGTTTAAGCCGGCGGAATTAGACAAGGTTCTCAATCTCAAGAAATACAACCTCCGCTCCCGTGTCCTCTGTACAGTTGGGTATCGCTCCGCCTCAGACAAGGAGGCGAAACAGGCTAAAGTCCGCCGCCCTTCTGATGAGTTGATTGTTCGCATACGATAAACAGCTAATATAAGCACAAATAAGGTCATATCTATTGACTTTATTTTGTTTTTGTGATATAATGTATTTATAAGAAAAAGCTGTTTTTTCATAATTAAATAAAAAATCGTGGAAAAAATATGGCACTTTTGTTGTGCACGCGACGCTAAAGACAAAAAATCACTCACCGTGGTTTTGCTGTCAGTCGTCGTGCTGTTAGCAGCCGTCTTGGTGGTTGCTGATATAATCTCAGTTTAAAAATAAAAAAAGGAAAATAATCTTGAAAACACTTCTTCTGTCTCTACTAGCAGTAGTCATTCTCAATGGTTGTTCTATAGATCAGAGTACAAGTAAAGGCAAAAAAACCGAGTATAGAGAGGTTTTTTCTTTACAAGATTTGGAGAACTTACCGCTCAATCCTCATTCTCTTGAAGAGGATGAGTCTTGGGAAAACGTAATTAAGCATTTTGACGTAATGGACCGCACAAAGAAAGCGCTCTATACCAAGAGCGGCATGACTCGCGACCAAAACGTCATTAACCAGTATTTGAAAACGCATGGTCAAGATGTAATATTGGCGAGGAAAATTAACGATGGCTTATGGCAAGTGCGAATTTGGACCGATGGAGATGCCCAGATTGTGGGATTAATAAAACAGGATTCGAAGAAGAAATAACTCAAGCGCCAGGTATCGCTTGGGAATAAACCCGGATATACAGATGTATAGTCCGGGTTTTTTACAACCAGAACGGTCTTTGTTATATCGTCCGCGTGTTTACATATAAAAAAAACCGCATTCAATGAACGCGGCTTAAAACAAAAAATTTACGCATTAACGGTAGTGGGGTTGTTGTGCGCTACTAGTCCATGAATAACTAATGTGTCGGTATGGGTAGTGAGCGCTATAAAAACAGCGCGGATGGCAACGATAAAGAAAACAATTGAATGACACAGGAGAAAAGCAGGCTTGTGTGTCGGAATGTTTTTTACCGCGATCCAGGCCCAGACTAGAATTTCCAGAGCCAACAGGCTGAGCATAAGGATATGCGGCCAGGTTGAGGTGGATACGGGCGGAATAACTGGTTGCTTGCGCAATAACTTGGCCTGATCAGTAATTTTCGAGAGTAACCAGAAGAGACCAAGCGCTCCGTTTGATACCAGAATGACGGTTAAGCTTTTGTTTTGCGTAACGAGTTCAAGCAGCGGACTGAGTAAAATCAGGCTGCTCATGCATATTGTGCCCAGGAGCATAAGCCCGCTGGCGATTGGGCCATAGAGGCCGGGAATTCGTGGAATGTGCATATTCGTATGTTAATGTTCAATGTAATACCACAAATCTATGATTATTTTGCCTACTTGTCAATGTCGGGCGTGCGACCAATAGCTTCTTCGTCAATTTCGCCGTATACTTGAGGCATGTTATTCCTCCATTCAATCGAACCCTCGTCTATTGCCATGGTCCTCGGCCCGCTTGTCATTCATTGGTATGGAATTATTATGGCGGCTGCCATGCTGCTGTCTATCGGTCTGGCCACAAGGCTGTCTCGCCAGTATGAGCTAGACAAGGAAACGGTCATTGATCTGGCGCTGTGGCTTATTAGCGGCGGCGTAATCGGTGCGCGGCTGTATGAAATATTTTTGGAGTGGCCGTATTATTTCGCACATCCTGGGGAGATATTGCAGGTCTGGCACGGCGGGCTGGCGATTCATGGGGCTCTGTTGGGCGGGCTACTGGCGTTAGTGTTGTTTGCGCGAATAAAAAAGACTGACGCCTGGAAGCTGGCTGCGATTGCCGCACCGGCCGTTGCGCTCGGCCAGGCGATTGGTCGCTGGGGCAATTGGTTCAATCAAGAGCTGTTCGGCCGTCCGACTGAGGCGGCCTGGGGTATTCCGATTGAGTATGCTAATCGCCCGGCTGGTTATGAGATGTTTTCCTATTTTCACCCAACGTTTTTATATGAGTCGCTGGGCTGTTTGGCAATTGCTGTTATTTTGACGATACTGGTTATTAAGAAAACAGTTCCGGCTCGCGTTGTGGGTATGTATGCCATTATGTATGGAGTGTTGCGTTTTTGTCTTGAGTTTATAAAAATTGATACCGCGCCGGTGGTTTGGGGCTTGCGCTGGCCCCAAATTATAAGTCTTGTCCTCATAGCCCTGGGCTTGTGGCTGATACAAAAGAAAAGGTAGAACAAGCTCAGAAATAGTTAATCTTGCCTGTCTTGACAGGCCGTTTTTATTGGTCTAAAATGGGAGTACTTAGCACTCTTAACAATAGAGTGCTAATCCCTCTCTTATTATTAAGAGCATATATATGAACCTCAAACCGCTCGGGGACTACGTCCTCGTCAAACCTGTGGCCGAAGAGGCCGTCACCGCTTCCGGCATCGTTTTGCCGGAGACGATGGATAAGAAAGAAAAGATTCGCCGCGGCGAAGTTGTCGCTACGGGACCAGGTAAGCAGCTCGAGAGTGGCAGTGTCGCTCCGATGCGCGTAAAGGCTGGCGACAAAGTCATGTATAAGGAAGACTGGTCGGCCGAGAAGATTAAGCTCGGCGGCGAGGAGCACCTTATCGTTCGCGAAAGCGACATCATCGCCCTCGTTGAATAAATGGAATACGAGATTTAAATTATTTCATTTATTAATTAGTTAATTTTAAATTTTTATCTTATGGCCAAACAGATAATCTTCAACGAAGAAGCCCGCGCCGCCCTGAAGCGCGGCGTCGATCAGCTGGCGAATGCCGTCAAAGTGACGCTCGGCCCGAAGGGCCGTAATGTCGTCCTCGATAAGGGCTATGGCTCGCCGGTGATTACTAAGGACGGCGTCAGCGTCGCCAAAGAAATCGAATTGTCCGACAAGTTTGAGAACATCGGCGCCGAGATGATTAAGGAAGCCGCTTCGAAGACTAATGACGCCGCCGGTGACGGCACAACGACCGCGACCATTCTGGCGCAGGCGATGATCACGGAAGGCTTGAAGCTGGTTTCCTCCGGTGTTAACCCGATCGAGATTCGCCAGGGTATTGAAAAGAAAGTTGCGGAAATTGTCGCGCATCTGAAGAAAATTTCCAAGACCATTTCCACGCAGGAAGAAATTGCTCAGGTTGGTTCGATTAGCGCTAACGACAAAGAGATTGGCGCCATTATCGCCGAGGCCATGCAGTCTGTCGGCAAGGAAGGCGTTATTACGATTGAAGAAGGCCAGTCTTTCGGTGTTGAGAAGGAAGTCGTCGAAGGCATGCAGTTCGATAAGGGCTATGTTTCGCATTACATGGTAACGAATACGGAAGCAATGAAGGCGGAAATGAACGATGCCTATATTTTATTGACTGATAAAAAAGTTTCTTCAGTACAGGAAATTTTGCCGCTGTTGGAAAAGATTGCCCAGTCCGGCCGCAAGGATATCGTCATCATTGCTGATGAAATTGAAGGCGAAGCGCTGACTACCTTTGTTTTGAACAAGCTGCGCGGAACATTCAACGTTCTCGGTATTAAGGCGCCAGCCTTCGGCGATCGCCGAAAAGCGATGCTCGAAGATATTGCCATCCTGACAGGCGGTAAAGTTATTTCTGATGAAGTCGGCTTGAAGCTTGAGACGGTTGAGATCGCTGACCTCGGCCAGGCTCGTAAGGTTATCGCCTCGAAGGACAACACGACAATCGTCGGCGGCGCCGGTGATAAGGCGGCGTTGGAAGCGCGTGTCGAGCAGATTCGCCGTGAGATTGAAAATAGCGATTCTGATTTTGATAAGGAAAAGCTGCAGGAGCGTATCGCTAAGCTGACGGGCGGGGTGGCCGTCATTAAGGTCGGTGCGGCGACGGAAACGGAAATGAAAGAGAAGAAGGACCGTATCGAAGACGCCTTGAATGCAACTCGCGCCGCCACTCTCGAAGGCGTCGTTCCAGGCGGCGGTCTGGCCTTAGCTTTGGCGGCAAACGCCTTTAAAGAATTACTCGATAACGACAAGGAAAGCGCCGGTGCCCGCATCGTCGATGCCGCCATTCTCGAACCGATTAAGCAGATCGCCGCTAACGCCGGCCAGGACGGTGCGTTGATCCTCTACAACATCATGAAGGAGCACAAGGCTGGCAAGACGAGCTTCGGCTATAATGCTGCTACCGGTGTGTTCGAGGACATGATCGAAGCGGGTATTATTGATCCGACCAAGGTGGTTCGTTCCGCTTTGGAAAACGCCTGCTGGTGTTCCATGATTTTCCTTACTACTGTAGATGTTATCACGGATAATACTTAACAAAAAGAAGGCGGAGACGGAGCAGCCGGAATGGGCGGGATGAATCCCGGAATGATGGGGATGTAGTCGATCACTACAATATAAGGTCTAAACAACAAAAGCCCTAGTTAAAAGGGCTTTTGTGTTATTGACAAAAAAGCGTATATGTGATATAGTTTTTGTCATTGAGACAAATTAAAAGCAAAATATATTGAAAAAAAATGGGCAGTTAAGCTCGTTAAGCTGCTTTGGTTAAAAAAGACCTCTCTTCTTAAGAGACTTTTTAAGGAACTGTGGAGTGAGTTAATGACAGCAGCATTAATTTTACTTACTTTTGTAACGGCGGTAATTATCGCAAGCTGGTTCAGCGGAACTCCGGTTGGGTTATTCTCAACAGTTATTATCTTCGGGATTGACATTGCGCTATGTACTTATCTATTCCACTCTATCTGCCAGCCATTAGGTGGCATAGGGAATACAATCAGGTTAGTTTGGAGAAATAGTAAGGAGCAAAAAAAGTTGTCGTAATGTTGTAATGTAAGATTGTTTTAAAAAGCTTA